>QFNA01000039.1 GCA_003248395.1 Citromicrobium sp. | reverse complement strand
GCTCGGCGCGGCGCAGCAGGCGTGGCTGGCCGATGGCATGAAACGCTCGGCGCGGGCGGGCAAGCCGTGGCAGGTGCTGGTGCAGCAGGTCCTGATGGGTCAGCTCGCAACCGCACCCGCGCTGACCGAGAATCTTCCGGGCAATCTGCCCGACTACATTCGCCAGCGAATCCAGGCCGGAGTCATGGCTTCGCGCGCCGAACTGCCGCTGAACATGGATGCGTGGGATGGCTATCCCGCCGCGCGCGAGCGCGTGTTCGAGGCGGCGCTCGCGTCGGATGCCAATCTGATCAGCCTGGCAGGCGACACGCATCACCCGGCTTCGAAAGCTATCTCTCGCATGTCGCACCGGCCGATATCGAACGTGCCAGCGTGGCGCATAACCGCCAGCTCAAATGGATGGATGCCTCGCGCCGCGGTTACATGGCGGTCGAACTGACGCCGGGCAGCGCCTCGAGCGAATTTCGCTTTGTCGCGAGCGTGCGCGACCGGGGCGCCGGGGTGAACGCAACGCACCGGGTCGCCACGCTGGCGGGCAGCCGCAGGCTGCAACAGGCTTGAGCGCGGCGCTGTCGAACGCTATCTCCGCTGCGATGATGCCGCCGATCGACTCCACCACTACCACCACCCCGGTGTTCCGGGGGCGGTCGGTCGCGGACTGAGCGATCTGCCGCCGCCCGGTTTTGGGCGGTGCGGTGTCTGCCTCCCGAAATCGGTAACTCCTGACGACACCGCCCTTCCGGTGTGCGCCCGCTTGTGGCAGGGCGCGGCCTGACGAAATGGAATGCGAGTGACATGACCGAATTGCTCAAGATCAGCCTGCCCGACGGGTCGGTGCGCGAAATGGAACCCGGCAGCACGCCCGGCGACGTGGCCGCCGCAATCGGTCCGGGCCTCGCGAAGGCTGCGATCGCTGCGCGTGTCGATCATGGCTCGGGGGCAGAACTGCGCGACATCAATCGCCCGTTCGACGGCGATGCCAGTCTGGCGCTGGTCACCAGTCGCGACGAAGCCGATGCGCTCGAACTGGCGCGCCACGATTTCGCGCATGTGCTGGCAGAGGCCGTCCAGTCGCTCTACCCCGGCACGCAGATCACTTTCGGCCCGGCGACCGACGACGGTTTCTACTACGACGTGAAGGCGCCGGAGGGTCGCGAACCCTTCAGCATGGACGATCTTCCCGCCATCGAGGAAGAGATGCGGCGGATCATCAAGGCGGACAAGCCGCTGCGCCGCGAGGTCTGGAGCCGCCAGCAGCTGATCGACAAGTGGCAGGCCGAAGGCGAGACCTTCAAGGCCGAATGGGCGAAGGAACTGCCCGAGGACGAGGAACTGACCGTCTACTGGTCGGGCGAGGACTGGCTCGACATGTGCCGCGGCCCGCATCTGGCCAGCACGGGCAAGCTCGATCCCGAGGCGTTCAAGCTGATGCGCGTGGCCGGCGCCTATTGGCGCGGCGACCAGAAGAACGCGCAGCTGACGCGTATCTACGGCACCGGCTGGCTTAATAAAAAGCGCGCATGGCAGCGTCTTCTGGCATCCGAAGGGCTACAAGATCTGGCGCGAGCTCGAAGCCTACATGCGCCGCAAGATGGACAAGGCGGGCTATCGCGAGATCAAGACCCCGCAAGTCATGGATGCCCGCCAGTGGGAACAGTCGGGCCATTGGGGCAAGTATCGCGAGAACATGTTTGTCATCCCCGACGAGGTTCCCAACACCGAGGACGAAGGCGCAATCATCAGCGGCGATGCCGACTGGATGGCGCTCAAGCCGATGAATTGTCCGGCGCATGTGCTCGTGTTCAAGCAGGGCATCACCTCCTATCGCGACCTGCCGATCCGGCTCGGCGAAATGGGCTGCTGCCACCGCAACGAACCGCATGGCGCGCTCCACGGGCTGATGCGCGTGCGGCAATTCACGCAGGACGATGCGCATATCTTCTGCACCGAGACACAGGTGGTCGAGGAAGTGCGCAAGTTCTGTGCGCTGGCGGACGAGGTCTATCGCGATTTCGGTTTCGATTACGACGTCAAGCTGGCGCTTCGTCCCGAACAGCGTTTCGGGTCCGAAGCGGATTGGGACAAGGCCGAACAGGAACTGCGCGACGCCGTGGCCGAGGCGGGGATGGCGAATGACGACTACGGCTGGGAGGAATTGCCCGGCGAAGGCGCGTTCTATGCACCCAAGCTCGAATGGCATCTCACCGATGCGATCGGCCGGACCTGGCAGGTCGGGACGATCCAGGGCGACCGCGTGCTGCCCGAACGTCTGGACGCGACCTATATCGGCGAAGACGGCGGGAAACATCGCCCGGTCATGCTCCACCGCGCGATTTTCGGCAGCTACGAACGCTTCATCGGCATCCTGATCGAACATTTCGCCGGCCGCCTGCCCCTTTGGCTCGCCCCGGTCCAGGCCGTAGTCGCCACGATCACCTCCGATGCAGACGACTACGCAGCGCATGTGTTTCATCAACTAACTGACGCCGGCATCCGCGTCGAAAGCGACCTGCGCAACGAGAAGATCAACTACAAGGTGCGCGAACATTCGGTCGCCAAGGTCCCGCACCTGCTGGTCGTCGGCAATCGCGAGGCAGACGATGGCACCGTCGCCATCCGTACGCTCGGCGAGCAGCATCAGAAGATGATGAAGCTGGACGAAGCCATCGCCATGCTGCGCGATGCAGCGACGCCGCCCGATCTCAAGTAGGAGTTTCACCAGCTGTGGAATTCTTCGCCGGCTTCGGAGCCGTGGACATCGCGGTCGCGCTCGTGGCAGCCTTCGTCGCAGCCTATATTCGCGGCATAGCCGGCTTCGGCATGGCGATCGTGCTCGTTCCGGTTCTCGCGCTGGCACTCACGCCGGTGCAGGCCGTATTGGTCACCAACGGGATCGCGGTCGGCCTCGGCCTCAGCGAAATCCGCAACCTGCTGCGCAATGCCGAAAGGTCCGCGCTGGTGATCGGCTTCTGGGTCGTGCTGGCGACCGCGCCGGGGCTCTGGCTGCTCAACATAACTCCGGCCGATCTGGCGCGTGTGCTGATCGCCTTCGTTGCCCTGTCTGCCTTTGGCGCGGTCCTCCTGCCGCAACGTGCCGCCGAAATTCCGGGCCCGATGCAGACCGCCGCAACGGGCGTTGCGGCGGGATTGCTGACCGGTTTTGCCGGAATGCCCGGACCGCCGGTCGTGCCCTATTACGTCGGCCGGGCCATTCCCCGGGTGGCGGCCAAAGCGTCGATGCTGTTGATCTTTACCATCGCGGCGGCCGCAGGGCTGGCATCGGGCGCTGCGCTCGGATTGCTCGACTGGCGCGATCTGCTGCTCGCGGTGCTGCTGCTTCCCGCGGTCTGGATCGGCAACTGGCTGGGCTCGCTTGCTTTCGGCAAGATTAGCGATCGCACGTGGCGCGCTTTCGTGGCGCTGGTGCTGTTCGCCACCGCCACTGTCGCTTTGCTGAAACTGCTACAGGGGTAGCACCGGCCCGCCGAAAACCAGCGCCAGACCGCATCCGGTCACGGCCAGGCTGCGGATTAGCTCGCTTGGTCGAAATGTCGGGAGATGCGCGTGCGCGAGGGTCAGTGCCTTGGCCATGCAGCCAATTTCGTGGCGAAACCCTAACGAAAGGTTAAGGCGTCCAGCCTGCGCTGGGCATTTGCTGGCTGGCACAATGAAACCCGCCACCGCCGGCCAACACCGCGTCGCCGGGCAGTCCGATCGTGGCGCGGTCGGGAAACAGCTCTGCAATCGCCGCGACGCCGTCATCGTCGTGCGGGCTGCCGAATGTCGGCACGACGACGAGTTTGCTGGTGATTGCGAAATTGGCATAGCTGGCCGGCTCGATCCGATTGCCGCTGGTGACGAGGCCCGGCGAGGGTATCTCGTTCACTGACACTCCGGCCGCTTCGGCGCGCCGCTTCGCATCGGCATAGATTGCCGCATTGGGATCGTCTTTGCCGGTGGCGCGAGGCAGAGCAAGCGTATTTGGCGCGACAAAGCGCGCAAGATTGTCGACGTGGCCATCGGTGTGATCGTTGATCAGGCCGTTGCCCAGCCACAGCACACGGGTGAATCCAAGATCACGCTGCAGGTGCCGTTCGATCTCGTCGCGCGACAGGTTCGGGTTGCGATTGGGATTAAGCAGGCATTGTTCGGTCGTGACCACCAGTCCGGTGCCGTCGCCGTCGATCGCACCGCCTTCCAGAATCCAGTCACAGATGGTGAGCGGGAGGCGAGCGTCTGCGGCAAGATCCGCGCCGACGGTCTGATCGCCCTCCATCAGATATTTACCGCCCCAGCCATTGAAACCGAACCGACGCGCGCTACCATCGTTCAGGGCGAGCGGGCCCGTATCGCGAAGCCAGACGTCGCCATAGATGCGGCGTTCCAATACGACATTGCTTCCGACGAGATCGCGCGCACGCTGCTCGTTATTCGCATCGCGGACGAGCAGGCGCACTTCCTGCCCGCTTTCTGCGACGGCATTGGCAAAGGCGGCGATTTGTTCCTGCGCGCGCGGCAGGACTTCGGGCCATTCGTCGGCATCGTGCGGAAAGCCGATCCACAGCCAGTCCTGCGGAGCCCATTCGGGAGGCATGATCGGTTTCGAAGGTGTGGTCATAGGGTCGCGGTTAGGCGCGTGCCCCAGTGCAGCGCAACGAAAAAGGGGGCACCGCGGCGCCCCCTTTCCCAATAGGGTGCTGGCAAATCGGCTCAAGCTTCTGCAGTCTCGCTGCCGCTCGAGCTGGCTGGCCGGCCGCGCTTTGGCTGGTCCGATTCCGTGCGGGAGGCAGCGGGAAGAGACGAACGTGGAGGCCCGTCCCCCTTGTCCGACGCGTCCTCCGGCTCTCCAGCGTCTTCTGAAACCGGTCCGTCGGCAATGACGAAATCGGCCGACTGCTCTGCTGGACCTTTGACCAGATTATTGAGCGAGGACCCGTCCAGCCCAAGTTCCTTCATCAGACCGTCGAGCACAGGTGCCTGTGCGCGATAGGCCAGCGCAGCACTCACCGCATCGGTGGCAAGATTGCCGCCCGATCCGCCGTTCGTGCCGGCAGCTGCAGCGTGCGATCCGCCCTTGCCACCGCCATTGGTCAAGCCATCGACCTGGACGATCTTGATGCTTTCGATTGCTTCCATCGGCTTGGCACTTTCGCGCACCAATTCGGGTAGCACCTTGAGCAATGCCAATTTCGTCTGAAGGCTGATCTGGCCCGATGACAGGATGTTGGCCGCTTCGTTGATCGCCTTCTGACCAGCAGCCTCGACTTCGAAGCGGACGCGCGCTGCTTCGGCACGCAACTTTTCGGCCTCGGCTTCGCCCGAGGCTTCGAGCCTCGCGGCTTCAGCGCGATTGGATGCGGCATCTTTTTCGGCTTCAGCATCGACGCGGATCTTGATCGCGTCGCGCTCGGCCTGCTTCGAAGCCTCGATCAGCTCGATGCGCTTCATACGTTCGGCCACCTCGGTTTCGCGACTGGTCGAGACTTGCTCTTCGGCGGCGACCGCCTTGGCGCGGGCTTCGTCGGCTTCTGCCTTGGCCTGGCTTTCCTCGCGGCTCTTGTTCTGGACCGCGATCTGCTGCTCCTGCCGGGCAATTTCGAGTGCACGCTGCTGGTCGATCCGCGCCTCTTCGACGAGCCGGTCGGCCTCGATCTGTTGGGCATCGACCTGCTTCTTGGCCTCGATCCGTGCGGCATCGGCTTCGCGGGTGCGCTCGGCCTGTTCGCGGGCGATTTCGGAAGACTGGGCGGCACGCCGCACCTCGACCTCACGCTCCTGCTCGAGCCGTGCATATTCCTTGTCGCGGCTGATTTCGAAGCTGCGGGCGTCGGCCTCGAGGTTCTTCGTCTCCATCTGGACACGCGTGTCCTGCTCGATGTCGTTGCGCAGTTTCTTGCGCGCCTCGATCTGCTCTGTCAGCTTGGTCAGACCCTCGGCGTCGAAGGCATTGTTGGCGTTGAAGTGCTCGATGCTCGTCTGATCGAGACCCGTCAGCGAAACCGACTCCAGCTCCAGACCATTCATGGCGAGATCGTTCGACGAAACCTGCTGCACCTTCTGGACGAAGTCGGCACGCTGTTCGTGCAGTTCGTTCATGGTCATGCCCGCAGCAACGCTGCGTAGCGCGTCGACGAACTTGCCTTCGACGAGGTCCTTGAGCATTTCCGGCTGCATCGTGCGTTGGCCCAGAGTCTGCGCCGCCATGGCGATGGCTTCTGCGTCCGGCTTCACGCGGACATAGAATTCCGCCTTCACGTCGATCCGCAGGCGGTCGAGCGTGATCAACGCCTCGCTGTCGCGCCGGATAACGCTGAGAACCAGTGTGTTCATATTGACCGGCATGGTTTCGTGGAAGACCGGCAGCACCAGTGCGCCTCCGTTCATCACGACCTTTTCGCCGCCCACGCCGGTCCGCACGAAGGCGATTTCCTTCGAAGCACGGCGATACATCTTCAGTAGGAAAGTGACGATTATGATGGCGAGGAGAACCCCGCCCCCGATCATGACCAGTGATGTTCCGAACAGACTTTCCATTGCTCCTCCTTCTCAATTGACTGTTGGCGACAAGCGGCGCTCGGCGAGCGCGGTCGCGTAAAAAATGTTGCCCTCGCGGCGGACGAGAAGCACCTCGTCACCAGCGCGCATTTCGGACGATGCCTCGTGCGGTTCGACCATCACGTTATGCATCTGGCCGTGCATGTCCCTGACGGCAGCGCGGGCGGCCGATCCGTTGCGGGCCACGCCGACGCTAATCGTCGCCCGACGACCGATCAGGCTTTGCGTGCTGACCGCTGTCGTGCGGTCCTTTGGCAAAATGCGCCCCAGCGGGCGTGCGAGCACACCCGTGGCTGGGAGCGTGAGTCCCGCCGCGACCACCGCCGCGACCCAGCTATAAAGCGGCGCGCCGGTCAGGCTTTCGGCAAATTCCTGGATCGACAGACCGATACCCGCGAACAGGAAAAGGAACAGCGCGAGCCAGATGGTCAGCGGGATACGACCGATGCCGAGCAACGTCAGCAGACCGTCGAACATTCCTGCGTCAGGCAGTCCGTCGCTATCGGCATCAAGATCGATATCCGCATCGCCAATGTCGGCGACGCCGATCAGTTGCACGATCGCGAGGACCAGCATGATGACTAGCGCAGCCGCGAAAGGCAGGTTGTGCGGCGCCAGCAAAGTCAAGCTTCCCCCTCTCCCCAAACGCAGGAAGACTCGCTCTCAGCCGGGGCTGAAAGCGTATCGTCCTACTGTTTTATCCATGCCAATCACCTAGCATAGACCTGCGATGAACCGTAGAAATTTGCGATGAACCGAGTTCGATTGTGAAGCGATTCGCGGGTCATGAGACGCGCCAGATGAAAATTGGCGCGGCGACTGTTGGCCACTCTCAGCAAAAACTAATTGAACTTGGCGGAGCCACTGGGGATTGGCTTGTGTTGGGTGTTATTCCGACTCCCGGACAAATTCCGATCGGGCACCAGCGCCAAATTCGTCGCGCAGCTCGCGTTTGTAGAGTTTGCCATTGGCCTCGCGCGGCAGTTCTGGGCGGAAATCGAATTGCCGCGGCATTTTCGTGCGCGAAAGTTCGGGCGCGAGGAAGGCGCGCAGTTCCCGTTCGAGCGCTTCGCCGTCGTCTTCCGCGACGCTCGCCATATCGACCGGCTGGATCACGGCAACCACCTTCTCTCCCATATCCGGGCAAGGCGCTCCGATGACGGCGGCATCCATCACTTGCTCGTGCGTGATCAGCAGGTCCTCGATTTCCTGCGGGTAGATGTTCACCCCGCCGCTGATGATCATGTGGCTCTGGCGATCGGTAAGATAGAGATAGCCGTCGTCATCCAGATGGCCGATATCGCCGAGCGTCATCCAGCCTTCGCCGTGCATCGCGTCCGCGGTCTTTTCCGGATCATTGTGATAGGTGGGGATCAGCGCATTCTCGAAATAGAGCAAGCCGTCGGTTCCGACCGGCACTTCGCTGCCGTCGGGCCCGCAAACGTGCACCTTTCCGTAGATTGCCTTGCCCACGCTTCCCGGATGGTCCAGCCAGTCTTCGCTCTTGATCAGCGTCATGCCGATACCTTCCGATCCGGCGTAATATTCGATGATGATCGGGCCCCACCATGAAATCATGTCGCGCTTGACCGGAATCGGACAGGGCGCTGCGGCATGAATGGCCCGTCTATGCGACGACAGGTCGTATTTCTCGCGGATTGTCGGGTCCATCTTGAGCAGCCGCACGAAATGGGTCGGCACCCACTGGCTGTCGGTCACGCCATGCGCCTCGATCGCCGCGACTGCCGCCTCGGGCTCGAATTTTTCCATCACGACAATCGTCGCACCAAGTCGGTGCGCAGTGGTGCACCAACCGAGCGGCGCAGCGTGATAGAGCGGAGCGGGCGAGAGATAGACCATGCTGCCATCGGTCGGCCATCCCGCCCCCATGACCGCCAGGCCAACCAGCGGAACCGGGGCTTCGACGTCGCCGCTTTCCGGCGGCGCCGGACGGATGCCCTTTGGCCGTCCCGTCGTCCCGCTCGAATAGAGCATGTACTGGCCGGGTGCGGGATCGGCGATCGGTTCGGCGGGTACTGCGGCGAGCGCCGTTTCGTAATCCTCATCACCTGCACCACCTGCGACGAGCATCGGAAGGTCCGGACAGTCCTCATGCACATCGGCGAGCACGTCGTCGAACACCCGCGAGCTGATCAGCAGCTTGGCGCCGGCGTCTTCGAGTATGTAGCAAATCTCCGGTGCGGTCAGCCGCGTCGAGATCGGCACGAGCATCGTTCCCGCGCGCTGCGAGCCCCATACGATCTGAAGATAGTGCGCGTTATTTTCCATCAGGACCGCGACGTGATCGCCTCGACCCAGACCTCGAGCGCGCATCAGCTGCGCGAATCGGTTCGCGTAATCCTCCATCGCGCGATAGGTGATTGTCGTGCCGCTGCCTGCCATGACGATGGCGGGATGATCGGGACGGTTGCGCGCATGGATGGCGGGATGCATTTCGGTCCTCTCTTTTCCGACCAGCAGCCTCTTGCACGGGCCAATCCGGTTTCAGTGAGAAACTGACTTGGCATGGTCCGTCAGGCAAGGGAAAAGCGCACGAAAAAGGGCGGCAGGTCCAGCCTGCCGCCCTCTTGCGATCCCGAAAGGTTCCCTTCGTATTATTCTTCGTCGTTGCCGCCCTGGCCGCCGCGCCCAGTTGCCAGTGCAAAGGCGCGCTGTGCATCCGATTCAACCATGTAGGGAATCGGATTCACTGCGGTGCCGTCGATACGGACTTCGTAATGGAGGTGCGGACCGGTCGAACGGCCGGTCGAACCGACATAGCCGATGATGTCGCCCTTCTTCACGCGGCTGCCGGCGACGACTGCGATCCGCGACATGTGGGCGTAGCGGGTCTGGATGCGGGCGCCGTGCTCGATGGCGACATAATTGCCGTAGCTGGAGAACGGACCGGCGCGGCTGATCATGCCATCGGCGGTTGCGTAGATCGGAGTACCGGTCGGTGCGGCAAGGTCGACGCCCTTGTGACCGAGACGGCGACCGAGGACGGGGTGGGTGCGCATGCCATAATCACTTGTCAGGCGGGCATCGAACAGCGGCATGCGCGACGGAATGGCGACTTCGGGCCGGGCCGGCGCCAGTACGGCGGCAACCGGCTGATTGGGGCTTTCCCAACGTGCGAAGAGTTCGCTGAACTGGCGATCGTTCTCGCCTGCGCCCGGCGCTGCAACCTTGGTCATATCGATGGCGCCAACGGCAGCAGCGGCATTGGTTTCCGCTTGGGCGGGTGCTGCTGCCATGGTCATACCGGCTGCAGCCGCGGTGAGTGCAAGCGTTGTGCGCCTGAAATTCATGCTAAACCCGTCCATCCGGCGCCGTCCCGCGCCTTTTCCCGTGATCGAACGAGGCGTCCCGGCCCTGCCCAATCTTTTTAAACTCGTCGCCGGAACCCCCCGGCAGTTCGTGAGTTTGGGTTATCGGCGAAAAAGTTAATCAGGCAATACCATCGTAGAAGTCGCGCGATAGACCGGCAGCGGAACGCGCTGAGTCGTTGAATGGTGGCTTCAGTTCCCCGGAAAAGTAGATTTTGACAAGATTTCGCCACGTTTTCTGTGGCTTCTCGTCCCGTTGTGCGCAGACGTGCTTGAAGTGCTTGGCACCGACAGCGACATGACGGATCTCGTCGTCAAGGATTCGTTGCAGAATTTTCGCCCCGTTTTCATCGCCTTGCGCACGAACACGCGTGATCATCGGCGGTGTCACGTCAAGCCCGCGCGCCTCGAGCACCATCGGAACGATCGCGAGGCGCGCAGCCACGTCATGGGCAGTGTCCTGGGCTGCGCCCCATAGCCCGTCATGTGCTGGCAAGGCGCCATAGGACGAGCCAAGCGAGGCGAGTTTCCGCTCGATCAGCGCGAAGTGCATCGCCTCGTCAGCGGCGACGGCGAGGAAATCGGAAGCAAAGCTTTCGCCCATCGATTCGCCGAAGCGGCCCGCCATGTCGAGCGCGAGATCGATCGCGACGAATTCGATGTGCGCCAGGCCGTGCCAGAGCGCTATCCTTCCCTTCTCGGTTCCGCCGCGCCCGCGCCGCGGCATCTCCGCCGGCGGACGTAACTGCAGGCACTCGGGCCAGTTCGGTCGTTCGGGCATGCCGTAATCGAAGGTGAAATCGAGCCGCCCGAGTCTCCAGTCGCGCGCAATTTTTCGTGCCGCGAAGACCTTCGCACGTGGCTCTCCGCTCAGCAGAGCATTGCGCAGGGCGAGCGAGAGCGAGCGAGTCGCACTGCTCATGCCGGGCGGGCAGCCTCGAGCACCTCCTGGGCGTGGCCCTTGACCCGGACCTTCGGCCAGATCCGCACAATGGTACCGTCCTCGCCCAGCAGATAGGTCGTACGGATCATGCCCATGTAAGTGCGACCGTAATTCCTCTTCTCGCCCCAGACGCCGAGCGTGTCGGCAAGCCCGCCGCTTTCCGCATCGGTGGCGAGATCGACCGTGAGATCGTGCTTGGCGATGAAGTTCCGATGCTTTTGCGAAGAATCCTTGCTGATCCCCAGCACGCGCGTCCCGGCCTTCTCGAAATCCGTCAACAGCGCAGAAAAGTCCTTGGCCTCGGTCGTGCAACCCGGCGTGTTGTCCTTGGGATAGAAAAACAACACGGCCTTCCGACCGGCCAGATCACCCTTGCTGATCGATTCGCCATCGGGTGTCTCCAATGTGAAATCGGGAAAGCTGTCTCCCACTGCTAATGTCGCGCTCATTACTCAATCTCCAAGGTTTCGCCGAAAGCATCCTGCCATTGCCGTGCCACTGCGGCGCGCGCATCGCGCAATTCCCCGGTCAGCGCGTCGAAAGTCTCGCATTGGCACAGCCGTGCGAGGATTGTCGCGGCGGTATCGTCGGGGACAGTCAGATCAGGTGCCAGCAGGCGTGTACCGACCAGCAGCCTAGTCAGCAGATCATGCGCAGGCAGCAAGTCGTCGGCAAGCTCGAGTTTGTCGAGCGCCACGCGCAGGTCGGGCACCAGTCCGGCACCTTCTCGTAGCTGATAAAAATGCACCACGAATTCCAGGTCGACAAGACCGCCGCGCAGCAGTTTGGCATCGAGCGGTCCCTTGGCCGGCTTATGCGCCGCCATCTCGGCCCGCATCTGCAGCACGTCGGCCCGCAGCGTTTCGGGATCGCGTCGGCGCTGCAGCGAATCGCGCAGCACGGCGTCGACATGTTTGCGCGCGGCAACGCTTCCCGTCAGCACGCGCGCTCTCGTCAGGGCCATGTGTTCCCAGGTCCAGGCGTCGTCCTTCTGGTAGCGGGCGAAGCTGTCGAGATTGACAGCCAGCGGCCCCTGCGCGCCTTGCGGCCGCAGTCGCGTATCCACCTCGTACAGCGCGCCTTCGGCCGTCGGCACCGATAGCGCTGCGCTGATTCGCTGGGCGAGCCGGTTGAAATAAAGCGTCGCGCCGAGCGGCTTGGCCCCATCTGATTCAGTCGCATGATCGCCAGTGAACACGTAGATGATGTCGAGATCGGACGCGTGGGTCAGCGCACCGCCTCCCAGCCTGCCGAGCCCGAGAACCACGATTTCGCCCCCCGCGATATGGCCATGGCGTTCCGCAAATTCGCGTGCAGCCGCTTGTGCCGCTACCGCCAGTGCGGCCTCCGCCGTGCGCGAGAGCGCCGCCGCGACATCGAGCGGGTCCTGCGCCGATTCGATCAGTTGCACGCCGAGGGCGAAGCGCGTCTCGCCGGTGACGATGCGGATTCGGTCCAGCCGATCCTCGTAAGTGTCGCCCCGCTCGCTGCGGCGCATGGCCGCTTCGAGCGCCTCGCGATTGCCCGGCAGGTCGAGCGCGCTGCGATCGATGAGCGTGTCGAGCAGCTCGGGCCGTCTCGCAATCGCATCTGCGAGCGGTGGGGCGAGCGTCAGGCAATCTGCCAGCAACTGAAACAATCCGGGGCGCGCCTCCAGCAGGCGGAAGAGGTTGATCGCACTGCTTGTTCGCGACAGCATCGTTTCCCAGCGCGCCGTCGTGTGTTCGGTATCGGCGGACTCCGACAAGGAATGGAGCAGCGTCGGCTTGATCGAATCAAACGCAGCAATCGCCGCCGCGCTCCTCAGTGGTTGGTAACGCCCGTCGGTCCACTGACCGATCCGTTCGGCGAGCGCGGGGTCGGTTGCGGAAGCGGCAGGGACCTGCGGAGTGACATGCGGCGTGTCTCCGGGGACCGACACCTCGTCTTCCGAAAGCAAGGCGTCATAACGCGCGGCGACGGGGCGCGTTAGCGTATGGATGTGTTCCAGCCACGCTTCGCCATCGGCATACCCGTCGAGCCGCGCTGCATTGTCGAGCGCTTCGCCCGCGGGCAGCGTGTGCGTCTGCTGGTCAGCGACCATCTGCAAGCGATGTTCGATGCGGCGCAAGCCGTCGTAGCTTTGGCCGAGCTGCAGTGCATCGTCGGCCCCGATCCGGCCCGTCGACGCCAGCGCATCGAGCGCGGCGCGCGTCCGCCGTTCGCGCAGTGAAGGATCGCGCCCGCCATGGATCAGCTGGTGGGTCTGCGCGAAAAATTCGGTCTCGCGGATTCCGCCGCGGCTCAGCTTGACGTTGTACCCTGTTGCTGGGCGACGCGGTCCGGTCTGCTTATCGCGAATGCGATGCGTCAGCCGCCGGATCTCGTCGATCGCGCCGAAATCGAGGCTTCGCCGCCAGACGAAGGGGCGGATATGTTCGAGAAATTCCTCGCCTGCGGCGATATCCCCGGCGCAGGCGCGCGCGCGAATGAACGCGGCCCTTTCCCAGGCCAGCGCAGAACTTTCGTAATGGCCGATCGCACCGTCGAGCGGAATGGCCAACGGGCTGACTTCGGATGCAGGCCGCAGCCGCAGATCGACGCGAAAGACATAACCCTCCGCAGTCACTTCCGACAGCAGCCGCACGATCTCGCGTGCGTAGCGCTGCGCGGCTTCGCCGGGCTCGTCGCGCTCGCGCCGCGGCAGGCGCGCCGGATCATAAAGCAGGATGGGGTCGATGTCTGACGAATAGTTCAGCTCACCGGCACCGTGCTTGCCGAGTGCCAACCCGATCATGCCTTGCGCTTCCGCCCCCGGAACGCGGCGCTCAATCGCCTGGCAGATTGCCGCATGCAGCGCGCGGTCGGCGAAGAGCGATAGCTCGCGCATGATCTTTTCCAGATCGAAAGCTCCGGCAAGATCGCCAATCGCCAGTACGGTGGCGAGGGCGCGCTTTTCCCGGCGCAAGGCGGTGGCGGCGTCGGCCTCATCGATACCCGCCGCCTTGGCTAGCTCCAACGCCTCGTTGCCGGCACCTTGCCCGAGCAGCTCGGCAATGGCGGGCAGACGATCGAGACCACGCGCGAGAAAAGGCGAATGTCGCCTTGCCCGCTGAAGGGCATCTGTCCATTCGCTTGCCATTGCGGCGTTCTGTGCCTGCGGCTCGCGCTGCGCGCAAGCTTGCGTCGGACTGGCCCTGCTGCAAAAAGCGATGCAACGAGATTGACAGGAGAGGTCCCAAACTATGTTTCGATTTTCCATGGCGGCCGCCGCTGCGCTGCTGCTCGCAGGGTGCGACTTGCCCGAAGGCGCGGGCGGAAGCGCGACACCGGCAGAACTCGATATTCCGGAAGTCGCACGCGGTGAAATTTCCGAACAGACGATGAAAGACGTCACCCGGCAATTATCATCGGACGAATTCGAAGGGCGCATGCCGGGCAGTGCGGGGGAGGAAAAGACTGTCGCATTGCTGATCGAGCGATTCGAGGCGGCCGGGCTGGAGCCCGGCAACAATGGTAGCTGGACGCAAAAGGTGCCGCTGGTCGAAATCACCGGACGGGATTACGCGCCGCTGACGATCTCCGGCAGCGAGGGCGAACCGATGGAGCTCGCCTTCTCGACCGACTGGGTCGGCGTCACCTACCGCGAAGAGACCGAGACCACTCTGGAAGACAGTGAGCTGGTTTTTGTCGGCTACGGCATCAACGCACCTGAAAAGGGGTGGAACGATTATGCTGGCGTCGACATGGAAGGGAAGACAGCCGTCATCCTGATCAACGATCCCGATTTCGGCACGGATTCGCTGGAGGGCGACTTCGGCGGCAAAGCGATGACCTATTACGGTCGCTGGACCTATAAATACGAAGAGGCCGCCAGACAGGGGGCGTCGGGCGCCATCATTATCCACGACACCGAACCGGCCTCCTATGGCCCAGCGGGGCGAAAACGCTCCGCCGCTGACCGTGATGAACGGCTGGGTCCAGAACGAAGTCGGCCAGCGAATACTGGCGGCCGCCGGCGAGGATTTCTCAGCACTGTCCGCAGCGGCGAAGAGGAAAGGGTTCAAGCCGGTGCCGCTCGGCCTGACGGCTTCGACCAGCTTCTCCAGCGACATCCGGACCTTCGAGTCGCAAAATGTCATCGGCGTGCTGCCGGGCAGCGAACGACCCGAAGAGTATGTGATGCATACCGCGCACTGGGATCATCTGGGCAGGTGTACGGCAGCGCCCGATGGCGACGACATCTGCAACGGCGCCGTCGACAATGCGACCGGCACTGCACGCCCGATGGCGACGACATCTGCAACGGCGCCGTCGACAATGCGACCGGCACTGCAGCGCTCGTCGCACTCGCAGAGGCGCATGCCACGGCCGGTCCGGCCAAACGCAGCCTGGTCTTCCTGGCCGTTACGGCGGAGGAATCGGGATTGCTCGGCGCAGATTACTACGCGGCCAATCCGGTCTTCCCGCTCGACCGGACGGTGGGCGGCATCAACATGGACGCGTTCCTGATTGCCGGACCGAGCAAGGACGTAACCGTTGTCGGCCCGGGCAAGTCGCAGCTCGACAGCTTTCTGAATTCGGCATTGCGCGCCGATGGCCGCGTGGCCACCCCCAATCCCAATCCGGAGGCCGGCTACTACTACCGTTCGGATCACTTCGCTTTCGCCAAGCGCGGCGTTCCGATGCTTTATCTCGACGGTGGCGAAGACCTGATCGAAGGCGGTAGCGAGGCAGGAGCCACAATCGCCCAGGATTATCGCGACAATCGCTATCACGGGCCGAAGGACGAATACGATCCCGAATGGGACTGGTCGGGCGTGATGGCCGATCTGCAGCTGTTTTATCGGATCGGTCGCATGCTGTCCGAAAGCACGAGCTGGCCCAACTGGAACGATGGCGACGAGTTCAAGGCGACACGCGACGAAACCTGCGGAGCCGAAGGCGCAGCCTGCTGAAGCCTCTCGTTGAATCGTGATAAATTGGCCGGCTCGCCGTCACGGCGGGTCGGCCTTTTCTATTGGGAGAGCAGGCGTTTCGCCATGGCGCGAACCTCGTCTGCCATGTCTTCACGCTCCAGCGCGATGGCCAGCGTCGCTTCGACGAATCCGGTCTTGCTGCCGCAATCGTACCGCTTCCCTGAGAATGTCACTGCGTGAAACGGCTGTTCGCCGATCATTTTTGCCATGGCGTCGGTCAGCTGGATTTCGCCACCTGCGCCTCGCTCCTGCGCCTCGAGCACACGCATCACCTCGGGCTGCAGGATATAGCGGCCCGAAATGATCTTGTTCGACGGGGCCTCGGCAACAGGCGGCTTTTCGACAAGCCCCCTCACTTCGGTCAGCGTCGGCGAGACCTGCACTCCTGGCGCGATGACACCATAACTCGATACGTCTTCCTGCGGTACTTCGAGCACCGAAATCAGATTGCCGCCGACTGCGCCATAGGCCTCGACCATCTGCTTCATGCAGCCCGGCGCGCCGATCATCAGTTCGTCCGGCAGCAGGATGGCGAAGGGTTCCTCGCCAATGATCGCGCGCGCACACCAGATTGCATGGCCCAAACCCAGCGGGACCTGCTGGCGCACGGTGATGATATCGCCAGGCGTTGCGCGCGTCGGCTCCAGCACGGCCATGTCCTTGCCGCGCTCTTCCATCGTGGTTTCGAGTTCAAAAGCCTTGTCGAAATGTTCGACGATCGCGGTCTTGCCTCGTCCGGTGACGAAGATGATCTGCTCGATCCCAGCCTCGCGGGCCTCGTCCACTGCGTACTGGATCAACGGGCGGTCGACGATCGGCAGCAATTCCTTCGGGATCGCCTTGGTCGCCGGAAGGAAGCGGGTGCCGAGACCCGCGACGGGGAATACGGCTTTTCGGATCGGCTTGTGCTGCGTCATCCCGCGATGGGTAAGTAAGCCGCGCGGGCCGGTCAATGTGCCAGCACCGTCGGTCATGCGGCAGACGGGCATGGGATGTCGGCTTGCCAGCACGCATCTTGTCATTAAAGGCATGGACCATGGACAAACTCATCATTCGTGGCGGCAATCGCCTGTCTGGCACCATCCCCATTTCGGGGGCCAAGAACGCTGCGCTCACCCTGATACCCTGCGCTTTGCTGACCGAGGAATCAGTGACGCTGCGCAACCTGCCCCGGCTGGCCGACATCGACGGTTTTCAGCACTTGATGGCGCAGTTCGGCGTCAGCCACACGATACCGGGCAAGCGGCCGGAGGAATTCGGCAGCAATGTCACGCTGGCGGCGACACGGATCACCAGTTCGGTCGCGCCATACGATCTGGTCCGCAAGATGCGTGCCTCGATCCTCGTGCTTGGCCCGCTGCTCGCACGCACGGGAGAGGCGACGGTGTCGCTGCCCGGCGGCTGTGCCATCGGCAACCGGCCGATTGACCTGCATCTGAAGGCGCTGGAGGCGTTTGGCGCGCATATCGAATTGGCGCAAGGCTATGTGAAGGCCAGCGCACCCGACGGCGGCCTGCCCGGCGGGGACTTCGACTTCCCCGTTGTTTCGGTCGGCGCCACTGAAAATGCGCTGATGGCGGCCGTGCTGGCCAACGGCACCAGCCGTTTGGCCAATGCCGCGCGTGAACCGGAGATCGTCGATCTTTGCAATCTCCTCGTCGAAATGGGCGCGGAGATCGAAGGGATCGGCTCTTCGGACCTCACGATTCACGGGGTCAAGGCTCTTCACGGTGCAACCTATCGCGTGATGCCCGACCGGATCGAGGCCGGCTCCTATGCCTGCGCGGCGGCAATCACCGGCGGCGAGGTCCGTCTCGAAGGGGCGAGCGCGCATGACATGACCTCCACCCTGCATGCATTGCAGGCGATCGGGGTCGACGTGGAAACCGACAAAAGCGGCGTGCGTGTCGCCGCCAATGGCAGTTTGCGCGCGCACAATCTCACCACCGCACCCTTTCCCGGTCTCGCCACCGACATGCAGGCGCAAATGATGAGCTTGCTATGCAAGGCAGAGGGAACCAGCGTCCTCAAGGAAACCATTTTCGAAAACCGCTTCATGCATGTTCCCGAACTTGCGCGCATGGGTGCGGATATCGAAACCAGCGGACGGACGGCGATCGTGCGTGGCCCGGTCGAACTGACTGGCGCCGAGGTCATGGCCACTGATCTACGCGCTTCGATGAGCCTCGTCATCGCCGGGCTTGCTGCACAGGGAGAGACGACTGTGCGCCGCCTCTATCATCTCGATCGCGGCTACGAGCGGCTGGAAGAGAAGCTCCAACTGGTCGGCGCGGATATCGAACGGGTGGGCGACGACTGACTCTCTCCCGGCGGCACCATTCCGCGCGCAAGCCGTTGATTGGGCAGACGCTAACGAAAGGCCAATGCCATGATCCTCAAACTCGCAGCGCTAGGCGCGCTCGGCTATGCCGGGTTCAAATTCTATGAGAAGAACCAGTCACATCCTGCTTTCTCGCGTAATCGGGATACATTGCCAATTCGCGATGCCGGACCGGCTGCCATGCGCGACACGCCGCAAAGGGGCTGGAGCAAGACCGACGAGGCCAGCGATGAAAGCTTCCCGGCGAGCGATCCGCCCGGAAACTACTGATCGCATCACTCTCGACTCGAAGAGGCGGCGAATTCGCTTTCGCCGCCTTTTTCGTGCGTGCAATTATGCAGCAGCCAGATCCGGATGGCGCCCGCCAGCCCCGGTGGCGTCGCGCTGCGGATGCGCTCTGCATCGATCTGCGCAACGAGCGTATTGAGCGCAATTGCGCGCCGGTTGGCCGCCCGCTTCAGCATGTCCCAGAACACTGGCTCCAGACTGATCGATGTGCGGTGGCCCTCGATGCGAACCGAATATTTAACAGGTGGATGATAGGGTGCCCGCATGCGCGGGTTCTTGCACGGCGGCGCGCTTGATGAAACAGTTTCGCTTCGCCACACTGATTCGCGCTGCGGATGCGTGTGATATTGGGGGTTCGCATGAAAGGTCCAACACCGGAACCGGCTTCGGTTGTCAGCGCCAGTGATCCTGCGCGCGGCACCATGCCGCCCACTGGAACCTATTCCTTCGAGAGCAAGGAGGAGCGGACGGCCGTTCTGCGGCGTCAGGGATTCAGCGAGACCCAGATCGCGTCTATGGACCGCAACGAGACCAAGCGCCGCTGGACCGCACTGATCCTGCTTGTCCTCATTCTCGCCGCTGCCGCTGTCGCGTTCTTCCTGTTTTCGCGCGATATCGAACAGAATGACCGTTTCGAGCGGCCGGCAGAGGATGACGATGGCATGGCAGACCTACCATACACCTGGGGCAGTTCCGACTTTGAGCAGCCACCCGTAGAGGCCAGCGAGCCAAAGGAAGTCGCTGCCGAACCCGCGCCCGCCCCTGCGCCGACCAGTGCCGCGCGCCAGCGCCGCCCCGCACGCGCCACAGGCGGCGAAGCCGGAAACACTGTCGCGACCCGCCCCGCGCCCGCGCCTGTTACCACGCTTAGCTTTGCTGGACCCGACCCCGACAGCGTCGACCGCGAAACGCAGCGCGCCTTGCGCTCGGGCGAATCGCAGATGTGGGACGAAGACGGCATGCGCGGCTACGTGCTCGTCAGCGGTGAAGTGCAATATGGCGACTACACCTGCCGCCGGGTCAGTTACAGCCGCATTTTCGACAACAACCAGCAAGCGACGTCTTCGTCGCGCCAATGGTGCCGCGAGGGACGGCGTGGCCGCTGGAGGGTCGATTCGCGCGGACCAGGTTGAGCGAGCCCTCCGCTCGCGCCTACAGCCCACCCAAATTTTTCGGGGTGGGCGCGGGAACGGGCCGGGCATAGGCAACTCCGCATGTCGCAAAATCCCGATCTACTGACGGACAAGGAAAAGGAAACGCTTCGCCTGATGGTGCGCGGACACGACGCGAAGAGCATGGCCAGCGAGCTCGCCCTTTCGGTCCATACGATCAACGAACGCCTTCGGTCGGCACGCCGCAAACTCGACGTGACCAGCAGCCGCGAGGCCGCGCGCATCCTGTACGAAAGCGAGGGCGGGACCTACGAAAATCTTGCAGACAAGGAATTGGGGGAAGAGCTAGCGGCCGGATTGGGCGATAAGCAGCGCATCGGGCGCACCCGTGCCTGGCTGATCGGAGTTATTGTCATGTCCATGCTTGCCGCAGCGCTACTGATTTTCTCGCCCCTCGCGTCCGATAGCGCAGGTCCTCCCGATGCAGAGACTGCTGCGCGCGATGCGGCGGTCGAAGCCGCTGCGCGCGACTGGCTCGAATTCGGTGATGCCAGAGACTGGCAGGCTGGCTTCAATGCGGCTGGGGATAGCTTTCGCGCTGCCAACACCGTTGCCGGATTCAGGGAGGCGTCGGAACAGGTCCGCGTTCCACTAGGAGCCGTTGTTTCACGGACGTTGGCAACGATCCGCTACCTCAATGCGCCGCCGCACGGCTTTCAGGAAGTCACTTTCCACACGCAGTTCGCCAACAAGGCCGACGCGGTGGAGACAGTGACACTGGTGAAGGAAGGCGGCCAGTGGAAGGTCGTCGGTATCCTCATTGACTGAACGAGTTGCACGGGGTGCGGCTGATCTCAGCAGCGCCCCGCCCATCACTCAAGCCCGTCAATACATATGCTGGCCGCCGTTGATGCTCATCGTCGATCCGGTTACGAATTCGCCATGCTCTGACACGAGGAAACTCACCCCGCGGGCGATCTCGCTGGCCTTGCCCAGTCGACCGACGGGGATCTTAGCGACGATCTTTTCCAGCACCGGTTCGGGCACTGCGGCGACCATGTCAGTGTCGATATAGCCCGGCGCAATCGCATTTACCGTGATGCCGAATCGCGCGCCTTCCTGCGCGAGGGCCTTGGTGAAGCCGTGAATGCCGCTCTTGGCGGCGGCATAGTTGACCTGGCCGTACTGGCCCGCCTGGCCGTTGATCGAACCAATGTTGACGATCCGGCCCCAGCCACGTTCCTTCATGCCCGGGAATGCCGCCTTGGCCATGTTGAAACAGCCGCCCAGATTTGTGCGCATGACCGCATCCCAATCATCGTAGCTCATTTTCAGCAAGGTGCCGTCGCGCGTGATTCCGGCATTGTTGACCACGATATCGATCGGGCCGTGCTCCTCTTCCACCTGCTGGCAGGCGGTCTGGACCGCATCGTAATGGCCGACGTCGAACTTGATCGTCGGAATGCCGGTTTCGTCGGTAAATTTCTTCGCCGCATCGTCATTGCCCGCGTAATTGGCGACGACTGTGCAGCCGCGTTCGTCACGCAGGCGTTCGCAAATCGCGCGTCCGATGCCGCGGGTGCCCCCGGTCACGATGGCCACTCTGTTCATTCTGTGCTCTCCCAAGCTTTCCGTAACGTTTGCGTTATCTTAGGCAGGGTTTTGCGACCGCGCAAAGACAATCATCGCGCAAGGCACGGTCGAAAATCGAATGCCAGGAAACACAAGGCCCTGATAAACGGGCGATTCTTGCGAGTATCGCGCGATTAGAAGCGGATTTGCGTACCGACGTAGACGGCCTGATCGTCTTCGACGCCGTCGGTCAGCGGAGCCAGACGATCACGGTCCTGCGACAGGCGCACGCCCGCTGTCACATCCAGATTGCGACTGAGGCTGTAGGATCCGCGAACATCGATCTGCTGCGTTCCGCCACTGGTAAAGGTCCGCGGTGAGCTGCCCGAACGGTCACGCTGTTCGAGCGCGATGTGCGACTGGAACCGGCTTGGCTTGTCGTCCGATTCGCTCTGATAGGTCGACAGATCGGGCATGGCGACATCGCGCAGGCCCGTGGGCACGGCGGCCGCGCTGCGCGTTTGCGGTTCGGTGAAGCTCTGATAGCCGCGGGCAATGCCGAGGTTATAGCGTGTCGCCGTTACCGGCAGGGCGCTTTCGACGCTCGTCGATTTCGCCAGCGTGTCGCGCACGCTGCGACCCGACATGGTACGCGCGATATCGCGATCGACGCGGACTGCGAAGTTGACGCTGCGTTCGCGATCGACACGCGTTTTCGATGCTGGCGTAAACCGCAGCGCATCTTCGCCGATCACAGCCGCGACTTTTTCCGCGAGCGCAGGATCGACACC
>QFNA01000038.1 GCA_003248395.1 Citromicrobium sp. | reverse complement strand
GCCAAGCGGATGGGCGAAAAGGGCGCCGACCTCGTGAAGGAACTCTTCAACCTCGACATGATGGTCACCGTCAACCAGACGATCGACCAGGATACGGCGGAACTGCTCGTCGAACAGTTCGGCCACAACATCCAGAAGGTGTCCGAGGCCGATGTCGATATCGCCGCCGAAGAGGATGTCGATCCGGAAGAAACGCTGAAACCGCGTCCCCCGGTCGTTACCATCATGGGCCATGTCGATCACGGCAAGACCAGCCTGCTCGACGCGCTCCGCGGTGCCAATGTCACCAAGGGCGAAGCCGGCGGCATCACGCAGCATATCGGCAGCTACCAGGTGAAGACCAAGGGCGGTGACGAGATCACTTTCCTCGACACGCCCGGCCACGCCGCCTTCACGCAGATGCGCCAGCGCGGTGCCAATATCACCGATATCGTGGTGCTGGTGGTCGCGGCGGATGACGGCATCATGCCGCAGACGATCGAGGCCATCAATCATACCAAGGCTGCGGGCGTCCCGATGATCGTGGCGATCAACAAGATGGACAAGCCCGAAGCCAATCCGGACAATGTCCGCAACCGCCTGCTCGAACACGAGGTGATCGTGGAGAAGCTGTCGGGCGACGTGCAGGACGTGGAAATCTCCGCCAAGGACAAGACCGGGCTCGACGAACTGCTCGAAAAGATCGCGCTGCAGGCCGAATTGCTCGAACTCAAGGCCCGCCCCGACCGCCTTGCCGAAGCGACCGTGATCGAGGCGCAGCTCGACAAGGGCCGCGGCCCCGTCGCCACCGTGCTGATCACGCGCGGTACGCTGGAGCGCGGCAACACCTTCGTCGTCGGCACCGAAAGCGGCCGTGTCCGCGCGATCGTCGACGACCAGGGCAAGCAGATCAAGAAGGCCGGGCCTTCGATGCCGGTCGAGGTCCTCGGCCTCGGCGGCGTGCCCAGTGCGGGCGATGTGCTGACCGTCGTCGAAAACGAACAGCGTGCCCGCGAAGTGGCCGAATACCGTCAGGAAAAGGCGACCGAGAAGCGCACCGCGCTGGCCCCGACCAGCTTCGACACGATGTTCAACAACCTCGCCGCCAACGTCATCGAATTCCCCGTGCTCGTGAAGGCCGACGTACAGGGTTCGGTCGAGGCGATCACCACGGCGCTGCACAACCTCTCGAACGACGAGATCAAGGTCCGCGTGCTGCACGCCGGCGTCGGTGCGATCACCGAGAGCGACGTGAGCCTCGCCTCGGCCTCCAGCGCGCCGATCATCGGCTTCAACGTGCGTCCGAATGCGAAGGCCCGCGAGCTGGTGAAGCGCGACGGCGTGGAGATGAAGTATTACGACGTCATCTACCACCTGACCGAGGAAATCGCGAAGGAAATGGCGGGCGAGCTTGGTCCGGAGCGGATCGAGAACGTCGTCGGCCGTGCCGCGGTCAAGGAAGTGTTCCGCTCGGGCAAGAAGGACAAGGCCGCCGGCCTGCTGGTCGAAGAAGGCGTCATCCGCAAGGGGCTGCACGCGCGCCTCACGCGCGAGGACGTCATCGTCTCGGCCACGACCATCGCCTCGCTGCGCCGCTTCAAGGACGACGTGGACGAAGTCCGCGCCGGTCTCGAATGCGGTGTGGTCCTCGCCGACACCAACGACATCCAGGCGGGCGACCAGCTCGAAGTGTTCGAGGTCGAGGAGCGTGAACGGACGCTATGATTATTGCAGGCTCAGCAGTAGCTGCCGTATTCGCCGCGATTGTCCTCGCGGGGATCTATCGGGAAAATCAACGCCAGACGAGGGCGCTCGAACGGATAGCAAAGCACTTCGACGGGAAGGATCCTATCGATTAGCGTGCATGATGCGTTAGTCCTGTCAGGCATAGCTGGATAAACCGATGGCTCATCAGAAATCCACGCCCGAACAGCAATCGGTCCGCGTCCTCAAGGTGGGCGAGCGGGTTCGGCATATCCTGTCCGAACTGCTCGCGCGCGGCGAGGCACATGACGATGTCCTGCGTGCCTCGAACATTTCGGTGACCGAGGTGCGGATGACGCCCGACCTGCGCAACGCCAAGGCCTATGTGAAACCGCTGCTGGGCGAGGACGAGGGCACGGTGCTCAAGGCGCTGCGCACCAACACCGCCTTCTTCCAGAAGCAGGTCGCGCAGCGCCTCGGCCTCAAGTTCGCGCCCAAGCTGGCGTTCCAGCCCGACGAAAGCTTCGGCGAGGCCGACCGGATCGAGCAGTTGCTGTCCGACCCCAAGGTCGCCCGCGATCTCGAGGAAAACGACTAGCCGCAATCGCTACAGCACGTCTGCGCAGGGGATTGCGTCGTCGCCGAACTCTTCGCGACGCCAAAATTGGGCTAGGCCCGGACGATGGCGAAACTCTATTTCTACTATGCCAGCATGAATGCGGGGAAGAGCTCCACGCTGCTACAGACGGCATTCAACTATGGCGAGCGCGGGATGAAGGTCTCGCTATGGACCGCCGCGCTCGACGATCGTCCGGGCTTCGGCGCGATCTCGAGCCGCATCGGCCTCGCCAGCGATGCGCATCGCTATGAGGCGGACACCGATATCGGGGCACGCGTGCTCGAAGAACATGCCGAAACGCCGCTCGCCTGCGTGCTGGTGGACGAGGCGCAGTTCCTCACCCGCGACCAGGTGTGGCAGCTCGCCCGGCTGGCCGACGAGGCCGGAATTCCCGTGCTCTGCTATGGACTGCGCACCGATTTCCAGGGCGAGCTCTTCCCCGGCTCGGCTGCCCTGCTGGGCATCGCCGATGCGCTGGTCGAGCTGAAGGCGGTCTGCGACTGTGGGCGCAAGGCGACGATGAACCTGCGCGTCGATGCCAGGGGCAAGGCGGTCAGCGAGGGCGCGCAGACCGAAATCGGCGGGAACGATCGCTATGTCGCCATGTGCCGCCGACATTTTTCGCAGGCACTCGACAGCTAGAGGGTGCGCCGCGCCGCAGCATTTCCTACATAGCACGCTATGCTCGACACATTGACACTCGCGCTGATCCTGATTCCGTGCCTGATCATCGCCATCGTCTTTCCCCAAGTCGCCCACGGCTGGACCGCGCTGGCGCTCGGCGACACGACGGCGCGCGACAAGGGGCGGCTGACGCTCAATCCCATCAGGCATGTCGATCCGATCGGAACCCTGATCGTGCCCGGCGCACTGGCGCTGATGGGCGGACCGGTGTTCGGCTGGGCCAAGCCGGTGCCCGTCAACCAGCGACGGCTGGACAATCCGCGCTATGGCATGATGGCGGTGGCCGCCGCCGGGCCGGGCACGAACATCCTGCTCGCGCTGATCGGGGCCGTGGTGTTCGGCATTGCTGCGGGGATGCTTGCCAACTGGGGTGCCAGCGTGCCCGAATGGATGATGACGGCCTTCGGGGCGTTCATCCTCATCAATGCGTTTCTCGCGCTGTTCAACCTGCTGCCCATTCCGCCCTTCGACGGTTCGCATATCGTGGGCGGCCTCATGCCGCGCCGCTGGGCGCATCACTGGCAGAAACTTCAGGCGATGGGCATGCTGCTGCTCGTCATTCTGATCGCGGCAACCTGGGCCTTCCCCGATGCGCGCTGGATCGAAAACACGATCCTGCCGCCGGTCGAATGGCTGACCGGCCTGTTCTACTCGGTTGCCGACGGTATTGCACGCGCCATCGCATGACCGAACGCACCAAACCCGCACCCCACGGCTGGCTCGTGCTCGACAAGCCGCGCGGGCTGGGCTCGACGCAGGCGGTCGGGCTGGTCAAGCGTGTGCTGCGACAGGGCGGGTATCGCAAGACCAGGGTCGGCCACGGCGGCACGCTCGATCCGCTGGCCGAAGGCGTGCTGCCGATCGCGCTGGGCGAGGCGACCAAGCTGGCCGGGCGGATGCTCGATGCCAGCAAGATCTACGAATTCACCATCCAGTTCGGCGAACAGACCGATACGCTCGATACCGAGGGGGAAACGGTCCGCACCAGCGACCGTCGTCCGCCGCTGGCCGCCATCGCTGCCATGCTGGAGCATTTCACCGGCGAAATCGACCAGGCACCGCCTGCCTATTCCGCCATCAAGGTCGACGGCAAGCGCGCCTACGATCTCGCGCGCGCGGGCGAAGAGGTGGAGCTGGAAACGCGCCGCGTCACGATCCATTCGCTGGACTTCGTGGGCCAGCGGCAGGATGTCGCGCTCCGCTCCAGCTTCGCCACCACCGCCGGACGACCCGATCCCTACGACCCGCAGGCCCCGCTCGAACTGGCAGACAGCATCACGCTTGTCGCCCATGTTTCCAAGGGCACCTATATCCGCTCGCTCGCACGCGACATCGCGCTTGCGCTCGGCACGGTGGGCCACGTCACCTATCTCAGGCGGATAAAGGCCGGCCCGTTCACCGAGGAACAGGCGATTTCGCTGGACTCGGCAGAGGAAATCGCTAAGGGCGCGCCCATCGAAAACCTTCTCCTGCCGCTGGAGGCGGGACTGGACGACATCCCGGTCCTTCCCCTCGACCCGACAAGCGCGCAGGCGGTCCGCCAGGGCCGGGTACTGTCGGACCTGCCCCCCGTTCAAGGAGGATGGGGCGACGGGCTCCACCTTGCAAAGCTGGGAGATACCCCGGTGGCACTGATGGAACTCGCCGCTGGCACGGCCAAGGTCGTGCGGGGCTTCAACCTACCGGATGTCGCGGAGTAAATGCATGTCGGTTACCGCCGAAGAAAAACAGAAGATCATCAAGGACAACGCACAGGGCAAGGGCGACACGGGTTCGCCGGAAGTCCAGGTCGCCATCCTGACGACCCGGATCAAGAACCTGACCGAGCACTTCAAGTCCAACCACAAGGACAATCACTCGCGTCGCGGCCTCCTGATGATGGTCAACAAGCGTCGTAACCTGCTCGCCTATCTCAAGAAGAAAGACGTCGAGCGGTACAACGCGCTGATCCAGAAGCTGGGTCTTCGCAAATAAGGTTTTTCAAGGGGCGGCCACTGGTCGCCCTTTGTCTATCTCCGTCATCCCAGCGGATGCGAAGTAGGCCATAGGCCAATGCTGGGATCTCGTGCCACCAGCGCGGGGCGTGCGGAAAAAGATTCCAGCTACCGCTGGAATGACGATGATAGGATCGCAATACGGCGATCCGCTATCTGGGGCGCGAATAGCCCCGAACCGGACCGGGACGGTACACCCGGCACAGTAGGCCCCGCTCCGCAATAAGGCGGCCCGCGGGTTCATAAGGAAAATACATGTTCGACACGAAAACCGTATCGCTGGAATGGGGCGGAAAGACCCTCACCCTCGAAACCGGCCGCATTGCCCGTCAGGCCGACGGCGCGGTCCTCGCCACCTATGGCGAAACAGTGGTGCTTTGCGCGGTAACCGCGGCAAAGACCGTCAAGGAAGGGCAGGACTTCTTCCCGCTGACCGTCCACTACCAGGAAAAATTCTCTGCCGCGGGCCGTATCCCCGGCGGCTTCTTCAAGCGCGAAGGCCGCGCGACGGAGAAGGAAACGCTGACCTCCCGCCTGATCGACCGCCCCGTGCGGCCGCTCTTCCCCGAAGGCTTCTACAACGAAATCAACGTCATCGCGCAGGTCCTGTCCTATGACGGCGAGACCGAGCCCGATATCGTCGCGATGATCGCGGCCTCGGCTGCGCTGACCATCAGCGGCGTGCCCTTCATGGGCCCGATCGGCGCTGCACGCGTCGGTTTCCGTAATGGCGAATACGAACTCAACCCCAGCCTGCAGACCGCACTCGACGAAGACGGTCGTCTCGACCTCGTCGTCGCCGCGACGCAGGACGCGGTGATGATGGTCGAATCCGAAGCCAAGGAACTGACCGAAGAGGAAATGCTCGGCGCCGTCATGTTCGCGCACGAGGAAAGCCGCAAGGTCATCGCTGCGATCGTCGATCTCGCCGAACAGGCCGCCAAGGATCCCTGGGAACTGTCGCCGGTCGAGGACAAGTCGGCCACGCTCGAGGAGCTACGCGGCATCATCGGCGCGGATCTCGAAGCCGCCTACAAGATCACCAACAAGGCCCAGCGCCAGGATGCGATCAACGCGGCCCGCACCAAGGCGCGCGAGCATTACGAGGGCCTCGATCATGACGATCCGGCCGAATATCTCGGCAAGCTCAAGCTGGTGAAGAAGCTGGAAAGCGACATCGTGCGCGGTTCGATCCTAAAGGACGGCACGCGCATCGACGGTCGCAAGGTCGATCAGGTTCGCCCGATCGAGGCGATGGTCGGCCTGTTGCCGCGCACGCACGGTTCGGCACTGTTCACCCGCGGGGAAACGCAGGCGATCTGCACCACCACGTTGGGCACGAAGGACGCCGAGCAGATGATCGACGGCCTCGAAGGCCTGTCGTACAACCACTTCATGCTGCACTATAACTTCCCGCCCTATTCGGTCGGCGAAGTGGGTCGCTTCGGCTTCACCGGCCGCCGCGAAACGGGCCACGGCAAGCTCGCCTGGCGCGCGCTCAACCCGGTGCTGCCCGCGCATGAGGATTTCCCCTATACGATCCGCGTACTGTCGGACATCACCGAGTCGAACGGCTCGAGCTCGATGGCGACCGTCTGCGGGGGCTGCCTGAGCATGATGGACGCCGGCGTTCCGATCGAACGCCCGGTTTCCGGCATCGCCATGGGCCTGATCCTCGAAGGCGACAACTTCGCCGTCCTGTCGGACATCCTGGGTGACGAAGATCACCTCGGCGACATGGACTTCAAGGTCGCCGGTTCGGAAAGCGGCATCACCAGCCTCCAGATGGACATCAAGGTGGCCGGCATCACGCAGGAAATCATGGCCAAGGCGCTCGAACAGGCGAAAGCCGGTCGCGCGCACATCCTTGGTGAAATGAACAAGGCGCTGTCGACCGCGCGTTCGGGCGTGTCGAAGCACGCGCCGCGCATCGAGACCATGCAGATCGACAAGTCGAAGATCCGCGACGTCATCGGCACCGGCGGCAAGGTGATCCGCGAGATCGTCGCCGAAACCGGTGCCAAGGTCGACATCGACGACGAGGGTGTGATCAAGATTTCGTCGAGCAATGCCGACGAGATCGAAGCGGCCCGCAAGTGGATCGAAGGCATCGTCGAAGAGGCGGAAGTCGGCAAGATCTACAACGGCAAGGTCGTCAACATCGTCGACTTCGGCGCCTTCGTGAACTTCATGGGCGGCAAGGACGGTCTCGTCCATGTCAGCGAAATGAAGAACGAGCGCGTCGAGAAACCGACCGACGTCGTGTCCGAAGGCCAGGACGTGAAGGTCAAGGTGCTCGAGATCGACCAGCGCGGCAAGGTCCGCCTGTCGATGCGCGTCGTCGACCAGGAAACCGGCGAAGAGCTGGAAGACACCCGTCCGCCGCGCGAACCGCGTGGTGATCGCGGCGATCGCGGCCCTCGCGGCGGCGGTGGCGGCCGTGGCGGCGACCGTCGCGGCGGTCGCGG
This sequence comes from Citromicrobium sp., assembly GCA_003248395.1. Classification (GTDB taxonomy): domain Bacteria; phylum Pseudomonadota; class Alphaproteobacteria; order Sphingomonadales; family Sphingomonadaceae; genus Qipengyuania. The sequence continues at coordinate 9,488 of QFNA01000038.1, read as the reverse complement.
TGGCCCTCGCGGCGGTAGTCGCGGCGAAAGTCGCGGCGGGAATGACGGCGGCGGCGAAGCCCACGTGCCGGATTTCCTGAAGGACTAAACCCCTTCATCACCGAAAATGCGAAGGCCGCGGGTTCCCACCTGCGGCCTTTTGCATTCTATGGGAAAGCGTTTTGTGAGGTCGCCATGGACACAGTGAGTGAAAGATTAAGACAGGAACGCGTGCCGTTCATCTCGCGATTGCCGCTCGAGCGAGAGCGTCCGTGGGTCGGTTACTGCGTTGCTATCGCGCTCTCGTTACTCGGACTGCTCGTCCGCAATATGGTCGGACCGGCGCTGCCGCAGGGCTTCCCGTTCATCACCTTCTTCCCTGCGGTGATCATCACCGCATTCCTGTTCGGCATTCGCCCCGGCATTCTTGCAGCCGTCCTCTGCGGGATTTTGTCTTGGTACAACTTCATCCCGCCGTTCGACACCTTCGAAGTAACCTACGAAGCAGCGGCAGCGCTGGCCTTCTACATCGTGATCGTCACTGTCGATATCGCCCTGATCCATTGGATGCAGGATGCCAATTGCGCGCTTTCGAACGAGCGGCAGAAAAGCATGGAGCTGGCCGAAACGCGCGAGGTGCTGTTCAAGGAATTGCAGCACCGCGTGGGCAACAACCTGCAGATGGTCGGATCGCTGATCGCCCTGCAAAAGCGGCGGATGACCGACGAAGCCGCGAAGGACGCGCTGGACGAAGCCTCACGCCGTCTGGGTCTGGTCGGGCGTATCCAGCGCCAGCTCTACGATCCGGCAGGCGCGCAATTGAGCCTGGCCGCCTATATCGACCAGATCTGCCGCGACGTGATCGATGCATCGGGACGCGAAGGGCTGAAATATGAATTCGTGCGGCAGAGCGACACCGTGCTGCCACCCGAGAAGGCGATCCCGACAGCGCTGGTGGTGGCCGAAGCGCTGAACAATGCCATCGAACATGGCTTCGGATCGGGTAACGAGGGGCAGGTGGTCGTCACCGTTGCGCCTAGCGACAAGGGTACCGCGGTGATGATTGCCGACGACGGGGTGGGGCTCCCTGCGGGCTTCGATCCCAACCTTTCCGAAAGCCTCGGCCTGAAAATCGCCCGCACGCTGGCTCAATCGCTCGGCGGCGAATTCACCCTGGCCGCCGCCCCGGTCGGCAAGGGCACCGTGGCGCGGCTGGACATCGCCACCGAATTGCCCGAACCCCCTCTCTGATGCTGCCGCGCAAGACCATAGCCACTGCCGACATACCCGATGGCGACAAGCTGACGCTGGTCAGCCACGGACGCGATTTCATCATCATGCTCGGCCGTGACGAATTGATGGGTACGCGGATGCAGTTCAGCGAAGAACAGCTCGCAGTGTTGACGTTGGCCGAACTGGGCGCAGCGAAGCCGCGCTTGCTGATCGGGGGCTATGGTATGGGCTTCACCTATCGTGCGGCGCTCGACCGGTTGCCCGAGGGCGGATCGGTCACGGTTGCGGAGATCGTGCCGGAGATTCTCGAGTGGGCACGCGGCCCGCTGGCGCATCTGACTGGGGACAGCCTCGACGATCCGCGCGGGGAAATCGTGCTCTGCGACGTCGCCGCGCTGATCGACGATGCAAACGACGGCACCACCGATAAATACGACGCGATCCTTCTCGACGTCGACAACGGACCGGACGGGATCGTGCGCGATGCCAATTACCGCATCTACAGCAAGACCGGGCTCGGCAAGGCGCGCGATGCGCTGAAACCGGGCGGCGTGCTGGCGGTGTGGTCGGCGGCGCCCGACCACAAGTTCACCGTGCGCCTGAAGGAGGCTGGTTTCCAGGTAGAAGTCCGCGAGGTCCGCGCCCGGCCCAATAACAAGGGTCCGCGGCACACGATCTGGTTCGGCAGGAAAGCTTAGCGCTCGCGCATCGGCCCGGCTGGAATGCCGCAGAAACGCTTCGAGCGAGTGAGTATCGGAAACCGATCTCTTTGCGACGAAGGCCCCCGCTTTCAAGCGACGGGCCGAATCGAAACCGTGTTCAGCGGACGCGCGGACCGCCGAAGGGTAGCGGGGGCGGGGGCCGGCGGACGCCGCGTGGCAACTGGGCCTGATAGGCACGGCCGCAATGTTCGACGCAATAGGGGAAGCCGGGATTGACCGCTTCGCCGCAGAAATGGAAGTCGGGTTCGCCCGGATGGCCCATGGGCCAGCGGCAAACCTTTTCCGACAGGTCGAGCAGGCTCGTCTTGTCGGCAATCGAGGGGTCGGGCTTGGCCGGGACGAGACGACGCGGCGGCGCGGGCGGGATCGGCGCTTGCTGGTCGCCGGGACCCTGTCGCAAGAAACCGCCGGGGCCGACCGAAACGATTTTCGGCAGATCGGGCGAGCGGTTCGGGAGCGGCTGCGATGGGGTTGCAGCGTCCGCCCTCGGCGCGGGCCGGGCCGCAGGCTGGACCGGTGCAGCGGCCGACTTGGGTGCGGCAGCGGCAGGTTTGGGCACAGGGCGCGCGACCGGCTTCTTGGGCGCAGGCTTGGGCGCCACCTTGGCCTTAGCCGCAGCCTTTTTCTCGTTGGCCTTGACTGGCGAGGGGCGCGACTTCAGCCCGAGACGATGCGCCTTGCCGATTACGGCGTTGCGGCTCACCCCGCCAAGCTCGTCGGCAATCTGGCTGGCGGTCGAGCCGCCTTCCCACATCTTCTTCAGCGTCGCGATCCGTTCGTCGGTCCAGCTCATACCAGTCTATCTATCCTTCCGGCCCCGCCGCACTGCTTGCAAGCGAGGTCTCATGGCCCTAGGCGCTGGCCCATGGCCGATCAAGTGCAACCCGCGCCCGCGGGATCGGGCGATCCCGACGCCTCTTTCACAGACAGCGATACTGCAAGGACGGGTCGATTTTACCCGCGTGGGACGCCCGTTATCAACGGGCTGAACCGCGTGGGCTTGTGGAGCCTCTATATTAAGGAGGTTCGTCGATTTCTCAAGGTCCAGACGCAAACGATCTGGGCGCCGGCCGTGACCACTTTGCTGTTCCTGGTCATCTTTACAGTGGCGCTGGGCGGAGCCGGAGGGCGCGCGGGGCGCGAAATCCTGGGCGTGAACTTTGCTACCTTCGTCGCCCCTGGTCTGATCGTCATGGGCATGATGCAGAATGCCTTCGCGAATTCGAGCTTTTCGCTGCTGTCGGGCAAGATCCAGGGCACGATCATCGACCTGCTGATGCCGCCCTTGTCCGAGGGTGAACTGATGGGCGGGATCGTGGCGGCGGCCGTGACGCGTTCGGTCATGGTCGGTGCCGCCGTGGCACTTGCGATGGCGTTCTATCCCGGCGTGGACCTGGCCATGGCGCACCCGTGGGCGGTGGCGTGGTTCGGGCTGATGGGAGCCGTGATGCTGGCGCTGATGGGGCTGCTCGCATCGATCTGGGCAGAGAAATTCGATCACAACGCAGCGGTGACCAATTTCGTGATCGCCCCGCTCAGCCTGCTCTCGGGCACGTTCTACGTCATCGATAATCTCGCGCCCGCGTTCCAGGCGATCAGCCGGGTCAATCCGTTCTTCTACGTGATTAGCGGATTCCGTTTCGGTTTCCTGGGGCAAAGCGATATCGGCGACACGAACCAGGCGGTGTTCCTCAGCGCGCTCGGGCTCGGTGTGGTCAATCTCCTGTTCGCCTATGTCGTTTATCGCGTGCTCAAGTCAGGCTGGAAAATCCGCAGTTGAGGGGTTTCGCGCTTCAACCGCGACCGCGGTAGGATGCGACGCCCTGATCTGGAACCCACAGATCTTCGGGAGGAGCACCGCTCTGCCAGAAAACGTCGATCGGCATGCCGCCGCGCGGGTACCAATAGCCGCCGATGCGCAACCATCGCGGCTCCATTTCCTCGAACAGGCGCTGGCCGATGCCGACGGTGACATCCTCGTGAAAGCCGCAATGGTTGCGAAAACTGCCGAGAAAGAGCTTGAGGCTCTTTGATTCGACGATCGTCTCGCCGGGCGCGTAATCGAGTACGAGATGCGCGAAATCGGGCTGACCGGTGACCGGGCACAGCGAGGTGAATTCCGGGGCTGCAAAGCGTACGAGGTACAAATGTCCGCCGCGCGGGTTCGGTACGTAATCGAGCTCCGCTTCCTCGGGCGATGAGGGGAGTGGGGTGGTGCTGCCTAGAAATCTTGGGCCTTGTGTGTCGCTCATGCCGCGGCTCTGCCCCTAATAGCGCAAGTGTGCAAGGCAGGGCTTGGAAGGGCGGGCTTCACGGACTATTCAGCGCGACCCCCGGATTGCAATCGAACTGTCATGACCAAGCGTTTCCGCCTGCCACTCATCGCTCTCGTTCTTGCCGCGCCGGCCCAGCTGTCGGCGCAGGATGCATCCGATTTTCGTCTCCCGACACCTTCGCCAACGCCGACGGTCAACCCCAATGTACAGGGGCCGGTCGACACGGAAAGCGGTAACTTACCGGTGCGTCCGCGCGATCTCACCCGCCCGCGGCAGCAGCCCGTACCGTCACCGACACCCAGCCAGACACAGACACCTCGGCTGACTGTACAGCCGGTGCCAACGGCTGAGGCCAGTCCGCGGGCTTCGCGGCCAGCGGGCGATCAGCCTTCGGTACGGCAGCGACAGCAACCGCAACCCGACGTCCAGCAATCACCGACACCCCTGCCTACATCGGCACCGCGCACGCCTATCGCGCCGGTCGAAACGACGCCGTTGGGCCAAGACTCCGAACCGGCCGCCGAGCCGGGTGTGCCCGATTCGACGGGTACTGCGCTCCCTGATCCGGTGGAGCCGCTCGGTTCCGACGGCGAAGCGGAACGTCCAGGCTGGCTGTGGCCAGCGTTAGGAGTGGGACTGCTCGCTCTGTTGGGCGGTGCATTCGTGTTCTTGCGGCGGCGCAACGCCCCGTTCACAGCGCCCGAAATCGAACGTCCGGTGGTGCCGACGGGCGGTGACGCCGGAACGGCTGGGGCGGTGTCGATGGAATTGCAGATCAAGGCCGAGGCAATCAAGCTCACGCGGTCGGTTGCCTATGCGACGCTGCAATATCGGGTCACGCTGATCAATCGTTCCGCTGCTGCTCTGTCCGATGTCGACTTGGGCGCGGACATCGTTTCTGCGCATGGCGGCTTGCCGATGGAAGAGCAGGTCGCGACGGCAGCGAACCGGCTCGAGAAGCGACATAATTTTGCGCGCATCGCGCCTGGCCAGAGCGTTCGCCACGACGGGGAAATCCGGATCCCGCTGTCGCAGGCGCGGATTATCCGGCAGGGTAGTGCATCCCTGTTTGTGCCGCTCTTGCGCGTCAGGATCGATTTGGCAGACGGTGAGCCCGTGCTGCGCACGTTCGTTGTGGGACAGGGCGTGCCCGATGGCGGGCGCGTCACGCCGTTCCGGCTCGACGAAGGGCCGCGCAGCTATGCGCCGGTTGCGGCCCGCGCGCTGGATTGAGGTGGCAGGCGACATCGACAGCGCAGAATGGGCGCGCTAGCACGCGGTCATGGATAATCTCGTTTCGACCGATTGGCTTGCCGCACGACTGACTGCAGAAGATCTTGTCGTGATCGACGCATCCATGCATCTGCCCGATGCCGGGCGCGATGCGCAGGCAGAGTTTTGCGACGGGCACATTCCTGGGGCCCGGTTTCTCGATCTCGAAACATTCATCGACACCGGTTCGGCTGTCCCGAAAGCGGTGCCCAATGCGAGAGCAAGGTCGCCATCCTAGACGGCGGACTTGAAAAATGGCGGTCGGAAGGGCGCGCTCTGGAAGCCGGCGAACTCGATCATGCGCCGCGCGATTACAGCGTCCCGGAGCCGCGACCTCTCGTCGCCTCCATGGATAACGTGCGTGAGATCGCTGAAAGCGGTGAAGCCCAACTGGTCGATGCTCGAGATGCGGCCCGTTTTGCTGGCGAGGCGGGAAGCGGTTCGGAGGGTCACATTCCGGGTGCGCGCAACCTCCCCTATCCCCTGCTGTTCAACAGCGACGGCACCTACAAGGCATCGTCGGACATTCGCCAGGAATTCGAACGGGCAGGAATTGACCTGTCACGCCCGATCGTGACGACCTGCAACAGCGGCATGACCGCAGCAGTGCTCCTGTATGGGCTGGAGAGGGCCGGGGCGAATAATGTCGCGCTTTACGACGGGAGCTGGCTGGAATGGGGAGGCGATCCTGCGACGCCCAAGGAAACGGGTGGAACGGCGAGGGCATGACGAGGTCGAAGTCGACGTCCACTGGGGCAGCAACGCAGGCCGTGCAGGGCGGGCGATCGGGCGATTTCGCAAGGCACGTCGTCAATCCGCCGGTCTGGCGGGCGAGCACGCATCTCTATGACAATTGCGCAGAGCTGCGCAAAGGGCCGCAGAGCAATGAAGACGGTCGGTTCTTCTACGGGCGTCGCGGTGCACCGACCCAGTGGGCGCTCGCCGAGGCGCTGACCGATCTCGAGCCTGGCGCGGCCGGGACCGTGCTCTATCCCAGCGGAGTCGCGGCGATCGTCGGCGCCTTGCTCGCAGTGTTAAAAACGGGCGATGTCCTGCTGGTGACCGACAACGCCTATGACCCCACGCGCAACACCGCGATGGGGATCCTGAAGCGGTTCGGTGTCGACCATCGATTTTTCGATCCACTGGACATCGAAAGTTACGCGCGGGCATTTTGCGAACGCACCAAGGCAGTCATGCTCGAGGTCCCGGGCAGCCTGACGATGGAAGTCTGCGACATACCTGCGCTCGCTGCGATCGCGCGCAGAAAGGGGGCGGTCAGCCTGATCGACAACACGTGGGCGACGTCGATCGGATTTCCGGCGCTGCAGCATGGCTGCGACATTGCGATTACCGCCCTGACCAAGCATGTCGGCGGGCATAGCGACCTGATGATGGGCGCAGCGAGTGCTGGCGAGAAATGGTATGGCAAGCTGCGGCTGACGTCGCAGCAGTTGGGGCATGTGGTTTCGCCCGACGATGCAGCCCTCGCGCTGCGCGGTCTACGCACCATGCCGCTGAGGCTGGCTGCGGAAACCCGGAGCGCTCTTGCCGTCGCGAAATGGCTCGAAAGACGCGAAGAGGTGGCGCATGTGCTGTGCCCCATGCTACCCTCCGCGCAAGGGCATTCCATCTGGCAGCGTGATTTCGACGGCGGGTGCGGCCTGTTCAGTTTTAGTCTCGCCCTGCCGTTCGATGTGGAACCGGTCCGCAGCGTGATGGGCTGGCCACGCAAGGATTGGGACCTTGAGGATCGCCATGCGGTGAGGCTATCGATCGGCCTCGAAGATACGGATGACCTGATTGCAGACCTGGATCAGGCTATGGCCGCAATGGACAGGAACTAGAGTTGCAAGCCGAAACCCCGCCTACCGCCACACCAACTGCTGAGGCCGCTCCGGTCGAACAGGCGTGGAGCCTTGCCGAACAGGCGCCCGAAGAAGGCGGCGTGGCCGCAAGCGAAGGGATCAAGGAAGCAGTCAGTTCGAAAAGCGAGACCTTCGGTTCGATCGTCGGTGCGCTCGACGATCTCGCCTTCAGTTTCGGCGATTTCCGGATATCGCTGTTCGATGTGTTGATCGTCGCGGCGATCGTCGGCGGAGTTCTGGCCTTCGCGTGGTTCGCCAGCAAGATGGCACGGCGACTGGTTCGCCGCCTGACGAAGCTCGACGGCACGCAGCAATTGCTGGCCGAAAAGATTGCGACGATCGTGGTCTGGGGCGCGGCTTTCTTCATCGGGATCGACCTGCTGGGCATCGACCTGACCGCCTTCGCGGTATTTTCGGGTGCCTTCGGCCTGGCGATCGGTTTCGGCCTGCAGAAGACCTTCGGTAACCTGATTGCCGGGATCATTCTGCTGATGGACAAGTCGATCAAGCCCGGCGACGTCATCGCCGTGACCGACACGGCGGGACAGCAAAGTTTCGGCCAGATTCGCAAGATCGGCATCCGCGCGGTTTCGATCACCACCCGCGATCAGCGCGAATATCTTATCCCGAACGAAAACCTGATGATCAATCAGGTCGAAAACTGGTCTTATTCATCCAAGAATGTCCGCGTCCAGGTGCCGGTCGGTGTTTCGTACAACGCAGATCTGAAGCTGGCCGAGGAACTGATGCTGGAGGCTGCGAAGTCGGTCGAACGCATTCTGAAAGTGCCGCCGCCGACCGTATGGCTGGACCAGTACGGCGCGAGTTCCGTCGATTTCATCATCCAGTGCTGGATCCAGGACCCCGAGGACGGCGTCGGCAACGTCCGGTCGGCCGTGCTCAAGAAGCTCTGGTGGCTGTTCAAGGAACACGAGGTCGAAGAATAGGCCAAAGAATTGATTGGCGGGCCGGTAGGTCCGATTTCAAAATCTCAGCTACCCCTCCGCGCATACATTCTCGGTGGCGCGCGGTGGGATGTGTCCGCATTTTCGCCCCATGGAGAACTGCGGTAAAATCTATCTTGTTGGGGCAGGGCCCGGCGATACCGACCTGTTGACGCTGCGCGCGGCACGCCTGATCGAGACTGCGCAGGTGATCGTGCACGACGGCCTGGTCGACGATAGCATCCTTATGCTCGCGCCTGCCGATGCGCGGTTGATATCGGTGGCGAAACGCCGTGCGCACCACACGATGGCACAGGCGGCCATCAATGCCCTGATGATACGCCTCGCGCGGAGCGGGCAGGATGTCGTGCGACTGAAAGGTGGCGATCCGTTCGTTTTCGGGCGCGGCGGCGAAGAGGCGGAGGCGGCGCGGGCTGCCGGTGTGACGGTCGAAGTGGTGCCGGGAATAAGCGCGGCAAACGGCGCGGCGGCGGCGGCGGGGATTGCCCTCACTCATCGCGACGCATCGAGCATCGTCAGCTTTGTCGCGGGCCAGTGCAAGGGATTGGCGGAGCAGGATTGGGCCGGACTGGCTGGAAAAGGCCGCACGCTGGTGATCTACATGGGCGTAAAAACCGCCCCGATGATCGCGGAAAAACTGATGGAAGACGGCTTGGCGCCCGACATGCCGGTGGCGATCATCGAGAATGGCGCCCGTCCCGAAATGCGCGTCTTGCGCGGGCCGCTGGCGGCGCTGGCCGAACTGGTCGAACGCGAAGAGGTGGTGAGCCCTGCGCTGATCGTGATCGGCGAGGTGACCGCGCGCAATGATCAGGCGCTGGCACAACTCGCGCTGGAGGAAGCGCAATGAGGTTGTTGAGCGGAAACGACCTCAGGACCGGAGCGGTGATCTGGTGGACGGGCGGCGAATGGTCGCTCCACGTCGAAGACGCGGTCGATGTGGGTGGCAGCGCAGATGAAATCGCCCGTCGCGAAGAAGCGGCGCGCCGCGTCAACGGACCCTACGCGATCGACGCCGAAATGGTCGATGGTTCGCCGCGGCCGGCGCATATCAAGGAGCGCATTCGTGCACTTGGCCCGACCGTGCGCCCCGATCTTACCTTGAAGCCCGCCGATCCAGACATCGGCAATTGGGTGATCTGATGTACACATACGACCAATACGATCAGGCGA
>QFNA01000037.1 GCA_003248395.1 Citromicrobium sp. | reverse complement strand
AGGGTCAGGATGGTGGCGGCGAAGGTCATCGGCGCGCCATAAAGGTGCACGCAACGCTTTTCCATCCCGCGCGTTCACTTGCACAATGGAGGATACACTGGACGACAGCATCATAATCGGTGCCGGACCTGCGGGTCTTACCGCGGCAATCTACCTCGCACGGTACCATCTCGACATCCGTCTGTTCGACAGCGGCGAAAGTCGGGCGAGCTGGATTCCGACCAGTCACAACCACGCCGGCTTTCCCGACGGAATTAATGGCGAGGAATTGCTCGAGAGGATGCGTGCGCAGGCCGCGAGATACGGTGCCTTGCGAGAACCCAAGCGGGTTACGCACCTCGCTAAGAAAGCAGATCACTTTGTCGTCACGTGCGATACGGACGAATATCTTGCCCGCACGGTGTTGCTTGCCACGGGGGTCGTCAACAATCGGCCCAAGGGCATCGACCCCGACCTGCATGATGAAGCGCTTTCACGCGGGCTCTTACGCTATTGTCCGGTGTGCGACGGTTATGAGGTGACCGACAAGAAGGTCGCGATCATCGGAACGGGAGATCACGGCACGGCAGAGGCGCAGTTCATCCGCACCTATACGAAGGATGTGACGCTCGTTTCCCCACATGGCGATCACGATCTCGACGAAGAGTGTTCTGCCGCGCTCGACGATGCCGGTATCCGGCGGATTGCGGGGCCATGTGGTGGCTATGCGATAGAGGTGGAGCAGTTCGCGTTCGACACGGCGGAAGGCCGCATGGCTTTCGATTCTGCCTATCCCGCACTGGGATCGAAGATCAATTCGGAATTGGCCCAAAACTGCGGAGCAGAGGTGACCGGCGAAGGATGCGTCAAGGTGGGCGATCACCTCGAAACCAGCGTGCCGGGCCTGTTTGCTGCGGGCGATGTGGTTGTCGGGCTAGACCAAATCAGTCACGCCATGGGCCAAGCCGGGGTTGCCTCGACGGCAATCCGCAATTTGCTGGCAGAGAAAACCCCACTCAGGCGTTAGTCGACGAAATCAGCATTGACGGTCAGCTTTTCGCTGTCCCAGCAGGGAACGGCCTGTCGGGTGAGCGGGACCATGAAAGTCTTGCCGTCAGGCTTCTCGATTTCGACGATCTCGGTCGCACCAAAGTTCTCGACAGCGCGAACTCGGCCGACAGTTTTCCCCCCGGCGGTTACAACCGACAGGTCGAGCAGATCCGAATAGTAGAATTCTCCCTCTTCCAGCGCGGGAAGCGCGGCACGGGGAACGGTCAAGACCGTGCCGCGCAGATTATCGGCGGCTGTACGGTCGGCAATTTCGGCGAAGCGCGCGATTGCGCCGCCCTTGTTGTCGCTGCGAACCTTGGAGAGTGTGAGGGAATTCTCGTTGAAGCTCTTGTGCGGCGTGAGGCCTTCCAGCCCCTCGCCAAAAAGCTTTAGACGGACTTCGCCCGCCACACCATGCGCACCGGTTACGGCAGCAAGGGTGACGGGCTTGTCCTGCATGGCTGAGATTACTCGCCCTTGTCTTCTTTGGCTTCTTCGCCAGCAGTATCGTCCGCCTGCTCGTTCACCGGGCCGCCCTCGGCAACCTCTTCGGCGATCGCAGCTTTGTCTTCGGCGGTTTCGCCTTCGGCCGTTTCGGCGGCGTCTGCCACAGCTTCAGCAGTTTCCTCGGTCTTGACCGAACCGGTAGCCGTATTTTCGTTCGAAGCCTCTTCCTCGGCAGCCTTGGCTGCTTCTTCGGCTTCGGCAGCCTTGGCAGCCTTTTCCTCGGCGCGTTCCTTGGCGGCTTCACCCGGTTCGCCCTTCTTCGGGTTGTTGCGCGCGGCGCGTTCACGGATGCCGGCGGCATCGAGGAAGCGTGCAACACGATCCGACGGCGTCGCGCCAACGCTCAGCCAGTGACGTGCACGGTCTTCGTCGAGCTTCACGCGCTCACCCGATTCCTTCGGCAGCATCGGATTGTAGGTACCGATCTGCTCCAAATACTTGCCGTCACGCGGACTGCGCGAGTCCGACACGACGATACGGTAATATGGACGCTTCTTCGCACCACCGCGCGACAGACGAATTGCAACTGCCATTTTACTTCACCTTTCGAATGTAAATTTATGTAAGTTCGACTATTTCTTGTTCAACATGTCACGTAGATCGGGCGGCAATGTGTCCGGATCGACCGATGGCCCCTTGCCTCCTCCGAGGCCGGGGAGACCGCCCATCGGGCCTGGACCGCCTGGGCCGCCCAGTCCCGGCATGGCGGCACCCATGCCACCCTTGCCGAAAAGTGCGCCCAGACCTTTCAGCCCGCCCATCTTCTTGATCTGCTTCATGGCCTTGGCCATTTCTTGGTGCATCTTGAGCAGCTTGTTGACGTCCTGGACCTGGGTCCCGGACCCGGCTGCCACGCGCTTCTTGCGTTTCGCATTGAGTAGTTTCGGATGCTTGCGCTCCTTGGCCGTCATCGAGCCGATGATGGCATCCATGTGCACCAGCACTTTGTCGTCCATGCCCGACTGCTGCATCGCCGCCTTGGCCTTTTTCATGCCCGGCATCATGCCCGCGAGCGCGCCGAGGCCGCCCATGTTCTGCATCTGGCGAAGCTGCATGCGCAAGTCATCGAGGTCGAACTCGCCCTTCGCCATTTTCCTGGCGAGGGCTTCGGCCTCTTCTTCCTTGATTGCGGTCGCGGCCTTTTCGACCAGCGAAACGACATCTCCCATGCCGAGGATGCGTCCGGCAACGCGCTTGGGATCGAACGCCTCGATCGCGTCGAGCTTTTCGCCCGTGCCGGCAAACTTGACCGGCTTGCCCGTGACATAGCGCATCGAAAGCGCCGCGCCGCCGCGTGCATCACCGTCCATGCGAGTAAGGACGACACCGGTTAGCGGCACTTCGCCCGTGAAGCTCTGCGCCACGTTGACTGCGTCCTGACCGGTGAGGCTATCGACAACCAGCAACACTTCGGTCGGTGCGGAAACGCTGGCGATAGCCTTCATCTCCGCCATCAGGGCTTCGTCGACATGCAGGCGGCCGGCGGTATCGAGCAAAAGCACGTCTGCAGATTGCAATCGCGCGCTATCCATTGCGCGACGAGCAATGTCGACCGGCTGCTGGCCCGCAACAATCGGCAACGTCGCCACGCTGACCTGTTCGCCAAGGATCTTCAGCTGTTCCTGGGCGGCCGGACGATTAACGTCGAGCGACGCCATAAACGCCTTCTTGCCGTGCCTCTCACGCAGCAGCTTGCCCAGCTTGGCAGTCGTGGTCGTCTTGCCCGACCCCTGCAGGCCGACCATCATGATGACGACCGGCGGCTTGGCATTGAGGTTTAGTTCGCGCGGTTCGGCACCCTCGCCATCGCCGCCGAGCATTTCGACGAGTTCGTCATTGACGATCTTGACGACCTGCTGGCCGGGGGTGACCGATTTCAGGACTTCAGAGCCGATCGCCTTTTCAGTAACCGCATCGATGAAACGGCGGACGACGGGAAGCGCGACATCGGCTTCGAGCAACGCGATCCGCACCTCACGCATCGCCTCACGCACGTCACCTTCAGAAAGCGCGCCGCGCCCCTTGAGCTTGTCGAAGACGTTACCGAGCCGGTCGGACAGATTGTCGAACATAAGTGTTCAAACTCCTTTCCGAGGCCGAAGCTCCGGCTGAACGCGAAAAACGCCGGCGGACGAGAACTCGTCGGCCAGCGCGGGGTTGAAATTCAACCCGACTGTATTTCGATGGTGGAGCCTAGCGGGATCGAACCGCTGACCTCTACAATGCCATTGTAGCGCTCTCCCAGCTGAGCTAAGGCCCCGCGCCATCGATATCCCCGCCGCTTGAGGCAGGGAGCGCCGCCAATATGAGCGGTCAATTCACTTTGCAAGTGTTTTTACTGACCGGCAAAAAGGCGGATCGGACGGCCATCGCCTTGCGCGATTGCCGTCCAAATCAGCTCAGCTTTCGTCCGCGTCGTCGTCGTCGCCCTTGGATTTGGTTTCGACACCCAGATCGTCGTCCCCGCCGAGATCCACCTCGTTGTCGGGCGAATCATCGTCCTCGTCGATGTCTTCCAGATCGTCGTCGGCCAGATCGCTATCCGCCTCGCCTTCCTTGTCCTTCTTTTCTTCCTCGGCAAGGATGGGCTGCTTGGACTTGAGCACCGGCTCAGGCGTCCATTCCTCGCCGCATTCGATGCATGTGACGGGATCGTCCTTCGTCAGATCGTAAAAGCGCGTGCCGCAGTTCGGGCAGGTCCGCTTGGAGCCCCATTCCGGTTTGACCATGTGTAATCCTTAGACTTTGCCGGCCCGCTTCGATTGGCGAAGACCGTGTGAATTCGTAATTGTCTTGATGGGTTCCCGAGAGCCAGGAATCAACAGCGCGCGCGCCTTGCCAGAAGGTATGTGCGCTGTCAAAGACCCGCGCGCATCCCGACGCACCGACCGAAAGCACTCGCCCGTGACCGCACACCGCTTCATGCCAAGTGGCCCTCTGACCGGACGCATTCGCGTCCCGGGCGACAAGTCGATCAGCCACCGCGCGCTGATGTTCGGGGCGCTCGCCGTCGGACGCAGCCGCATTTCCGGCCTCCTGGAAGGTGAGGATGTCCTCGCCACTGCTGCGGCGCTGCGCGCGATGGGTGCGTCTGTCGAACGTGACGGCGAAGACTGGATCCTGCACGGTGTCGGTGTCGGCACGCTCCTGCAACCCGACCAGGCCCTCGACATGGGCAATTCAGGTACGTCGACACGCCTGCTGATGGGGCTGATCGCCAGCCACGGCATCACAGCCAATTTCATCGGGGACGCCAGCCTGTCGCGGCGCCCCATGGACCGCGTAATCGTGCCTTTGTCCCAAATGGGCGCTGGCTTCACGCCCTCGCGACACGGCGCCGGCGGCGGAACCTTGCCGTTGATGATGGAAGGCATGCAGCCTGCCATACCAATCACCTATCGCCTCCCTGTCGCGAGTGCGCAGGTAAAGAGCGCAGTGCTGCTCGCCGCGCTCAACACGCCGGGCACCACAACTGTGATCGAGCCGGTCCCAACGCGCGATCACACAGAACGCATGCTTCGCGGTTTCGGCGTCGACATCGAGGTGACGCAAGTCGACGGCGAAAGACACATTGCCATTACTGGTCCGGTCGATCTCTCACCCTGCACCATGGAAGTCCCGGGCGATCCATCCTCCGCGGCATTTTTCGCGGTGGCCGCCAGCATCGTCCCCGGCAGCGACCTCCTTATCGAGAATGTCGGGCTGAACCCCACACGGGACGGCATTTACAGAGTGCTCCGCCAGATGGGAGCGAATATCGATTATCTTGAGGAGCGCGAGGTGGGCGGCGAAACCGTGGCCGACCTTCGCGTCTGTCACGCGCAGTTGCGCGGGATCGATGTCGATCCGGCGATCGCACCAAGCATGATCGACGAATTCCCAATCCTTTTCGTAGCCGCTGCGATTGCTGAAGGCACCACCTCTACGACGGGCCTCGAAGAACTTCGGGTCAAGGAAAGCGACCGTCTTTCCGCCATGGCCGCGGCACTGGACCGCGTCGGCGCGACGGTGCAGGAAACGACAGACGGCCTCGTCATTGAAGGGTCGTCCGGCAGAGCGCTGGCTGGTGGCGGCCCCATCGCCACCCACCTCGATCACCGTATTGCGATGAGCATGGCCATTGCGGGGCTGGCGAGCGCCGACGGCGTGGAACTCGATACCACCGAACCCATTGCCACAAGTTTTCCGAACTTCATGGCGCTGCTGTCAGAGGCGGCCCGGTGAGACTCGATCCCGAATTTGCGACCGGCGTGGGCTTCGTCGGGATGGTGTGCATCATCCTCGCCTATGGATATCTCACGTGGAAGAAGGAGCCGAACCCGTTCATCCTCCACGGTACAAACCTGCTTGGCGCGGCGCTGCTGACCGTGTCTCTGATCGTCCATACCAACTGGCCCAGCCTCGTACTCGAGGGCTTCTGGGCGTCCATCGCGATCTTCGGCATCGTCCGCGCCGCTCGCGCCCGCCGCAGCGAGCCGCGCGAGGGCTAGGTAGGGCAAGAAGCTATGTAGGGCTCGCCGCCTTCATCAGCACCAGACCCGATACGATCAGCGCCGCAGCGAACAGTCGCATCGGGGTCAGCGCCTCGCCCAGCATAACTACGCCGAGGATGAACGCCCCCACCGCGCCGATCCCCGTCCAGACCATGTAGGATGTGCCCAGCGGCAGGCTGCGCATGGCCAGCGCCAACAATCCGAAGCTGGCGATCATCGCCAGCAAGGTGATCGCGGTTGGTCCGGGCCGGCTGAAACCTTCCGACAATTTCATGTAATAGGCCCAGACGATTTCCAGCAGTCCGGCAGATAACAAATAGACCCACGCCATGGCGGTCTCCTTCTTTAAAAGAGCCGCCGGGCCGTCCCGGACTTGAAGGTCGCCCACGCGATGGCAGACGACGCACGGGACGTGGCCCACGCACGGCGCACACATAATTAGCGGCGGAGCATTCTCAAGTCTCTGCCAAGAGGCTAGTGCGCGGCCATGATCATCGCTGTCGACGGACCCACAGCCTCGGGCAAAGGCACAATTTCCAAGGCACTTGCCGCGCATTTCGGCCTGCCCCACCTCGATACCGGCCTGCTCTATCGTGCGGTTGGTCGGCAAGTCTTCCTCGACGGTGGCGATCCCGACAATGCCGGTGATGCACTGGCGGCAACCGCTTTCCCCGACGGCCTGTTGGCAGATCCGCACCTGCGCGATGAAGATACGGGCGGACTGGCGAGCCGCGTATCGGTCCACCCCGCCGTGCGGCATGCGCTGTTCAAGCGCCAGCGCGCCTTTGCAATGCAGCCGGGCGGTGCCGTTCTGGACGGGCGTGATATTGGAACGGTCATTGCGCCGGAGATGCAGGATCGCGGCAGTTCAGTCACGCTCAAGGAAATCGCCGACAATCTGCGCCGTCGCGACGAACGCGACAGCATGCGCGCGGCAGCCCCGCTCAAGCCTGCAAAGGATGCGTTCGTGATCGACACGAGCTTGCTCGATCGGGACCACGCCTTCGATGCGGCGCTGGATGCCGTTGCACGAGCGACTGGAAAACGGTGCTGATGGAAAGCGTTTTCCTACAGGACGCATGATCGTGAGGGCCTTCGCGCAAGCGACGTTCAAAGGACCAAGCTCGTGAGCCTTGCTCGATACTCAAAGGTTTCCCCTCCGCACACCAGCAAGATCAATAGCGGTGTGGCATTAACGAACGCGATAGCCACAATGCGTTTCGCTCAAAGGCCCAGCATCCGCGGCATTCGTGGGCAAAAGTCCAAGTGTCTGGCGGACAATGTGCGTCAACCATCCATGCTGCTTTTTCTTGCCTTTCGCGCCCCTCTCGCTTATGCGCGCGCCCGTTCAAGGAACCTGCTGGATTCTCTGGACCCGTGCGGTGGCATTCGGCTTCGCGCGGCATTCGGCCCTCTTGCCCCGTTGGCCCACGCAATAGTGCGTGGAGGCGGGTAAAGACCCCGGAAAAACCGGTGGCCGGTAGCAAAACGAACTAGGACTACGCAATTTATGGCAACTGCAGCCAACCCTACGCGCGCCGATTTCGAGGCGATGCTTAACGAACAGCTCGGCGGCGCCGACGAAGACGGTTTCGAAGGCCGCGTCGTAAAGGGCACCGTCACCGCCATCGAAAATGGCAAGGCGCACATCGATGTCGGTCTCAAGAGCGAAGGCCGCGTCGATCTCCGGGAATTCATGCGCGTCGATGACGAGCACGGTCTCGAAGTCGGCTCCGAAGTGGAAGTCTTCGTCGACCGCATTGAAAACGCAGACGGCGAAGCCATGCTGTCGCGCGACCGCGCCCGCCGCGAAGCGGCTTGGGACAAGCTGGAAAGCGAATTCGGCGAAGGCAAGCGCGTCGAAGGACGCATCTTCGGCCGCGTCAAGGGCGGCTTCACCGTCGACCTCGACGGCGCCGTAGCCTTCCTGCCCGGCTCACAGGTCGACATCCGCCCCGTGCGCGATGTCACCCCGCTGATGGACATGGCCCAGCCCTTCCAGATCCTGAAGATGGATCGTCGCCGCGGTAACATCGTGGTCTCGCGCCGTGCGGTTCTCGAAGAGACTCGTGCAGAACAGCGCAGCGAACTGATCAACGACCTGACCGAGGGCCAGGTGATCGACGGCGTGGTGAAGAATATCACCGATTACGGCGCCTTCGTCGACCTCGGCGGTATCGACGGCCTGCTCCACGTCACCGACATGAGCTACAAGCGCGTCAACCACCCAAGCGAAATGATCGAGATCGGCCAGACTGTGACCGTCCAGATCATCCGCATCAACGAAGACACCCAGCGCATCAGCCTCGGTATGAAGCAGCTGGAATCGGATCCGTGGGATGGTGTCGCTGCCAAGTATCCGATCGGCATGAAGATGACCGGCACCGTCACGAACATCACCGAATACGGCGCATTCGTCGAAATCGAACCTGGCATCGAAGGCCTGGTCCACGTTTCGGAAATGAGCTGGACCAAGAAGAACGTTCACCCGGGCAAGATCGTCTCGACCTCGCAGGAAGTCGAAGTCATGGTCCTCGAAGTGGACAGCGAGAAGCGCCGCATTTCGCTCGGCCTCAAGCAGGCCCAGCGCAATCCCTGGGAAGAGTTCGCAGAGAAGCATCCGGTCGGCTCGAAGGTCGAAGGCGAAGTCAAGAACGCAACCGAATTCGGTCTGTTCATCGGCCTCGATGGCGACGTCGACGGCATGGTGCACATGTCCGACATCGCTTGGGGTATCTCGGGTGAAGACGCACTCGCCCTGCACCGCAAGGGTGAGCAGGTCGAAGCCGTGGTTCTCGATGTCGACACCGACAAGGAACGCATCAGCCTCGGCATGAAGCAACTCGAAAAGGGTGCGCCTACTGAAGCCGGCGCTGCCGACAGCCTGCGTCGTAACCAGGTCGTAACCGTGACTGTCCTCGAAGTTCGCGACGGTGGTCTGGAAGTGCAGGTCGGTGAAGACGGTGCAACAGGCTTCATCAAGCGCTCGGACCTCGGTCGCGACCGGGTCACCGGCTTCGATCGTTCGAAGAAGCCGACCTTCTCGATCAAGGCACGCCAGATTGCCGAAGAGAAGGAAGCGGTCGCGCAGTTCGGTTCGTCCGATTCGGGCGCATCGCTCGGCGACATCCTCGGCGAGGCGCTGAAGAAGAAGGAAGACTAAGCGCTTCCGACCTCTTTCAGGGTAAATAGAGAAAGGCCCGCTTGCCAGACTGGCAGGCGGGCCTTTCCTATATTCACCAGTTTCCCTGCCTGTCCGACAATTACGGTTTCCTCCTCCACGATCCCGACAGCGGTGAAACCGCTGCAATCGATACGCCGGATGGCGAGGAGTATCTGCGCCAGGCAGGGGCCAAGGGCTGGACGATCACGCAAATCTGGAACACGCATTGGCATCCCGATCACGCCGGCGGGAACAAGGCGATCGTGGAAGTGACTGGCGCCGCTGTGACCGCACCTGAAGAGGTCGAGAAAATCAGCCCTATCGGTCGCGTTGTCGGAAACGGCGATCAAGTCTCGCTAGGCAGATGGGACGCGCGCGTCATCGACGTGTCAGGTCACACCAATGGTCATGTGGCCTACTATATTGCGAAAGCCGGTATAGCATTCGTCGGAGACAGCGTCTTCGCCTTGGGCTGTGGCCGAATGTTCGAAGGAACCGCGGAACAGTTCTGGCACAGTCTCGATCGAGTCCGTCAGTTGCCTGACAATACCATCCTTTATTGCGCCCACGAATACACCGAAGCCAATGCGAAATTCGCGCTCCACGCCGATCCCGATAATGCCGAACTGCGACTGTATGCCGCGCAGGTTGAACAGAAACGCGCGCGGGGCGAACCGACTGTGCCGACGATTCTTGCACGCGAGCTTGCCACAAACCCTTTCCTGCGCGCCGACGATGGCGCCTTGCGCGACCGGTGGGGTGGCCAAAATCCTGCGGAAACATTTGCCGCGCTTCGCGCCGCGAAGGACAATTTCTAGTTTCAGCGGGTTAAATCGGCGCTGCGACAAAAAAATGGGCGATCCCGCAGGACCGCCCGAAATTGATCACTGTGACTAAGTATCAGATCGCTGCGATCACTTCATCGGCCAGCGCCTTGTCCGCTTCGGCATCGTGCTTGGCGGCAATCAGTTTTCTGCTCGCGAGAGTCGCGGCATTGACTGCTCGATTGCGCACGTCCTGTACCGCCTCGCGCTCTGCGGCGGCGATCTTGTCCTCAGCCATCCGCTGCCGGCGCTCGACCATCGCTTTGCTGTCGGTCTCGGCCTTTGCGAGAATGGCGTCGGCCTCGTGCTGGGCATTCGCCAGCATTGCTTCCGCATCTTTCTCGGCACCGGCGATCTTGTCGGCATATTCCTTGCGCAAAGCCTCCGCTTCGGCCCGCAACTGCTTGGCCTCGTTGAGCTGCTCCTTGATGGCGGCGATCTTGCCGTCGAGACCGCCCGCAATCTTTTTGTGAACCTTGCCACCGAAGAAGGCGATCAGCAGCAAGAGCAACATGGCGAGAGAGACGACCTGGAAAGGCGCCGCCATGCCCCACAACTCCGGCTCGGCATGCGTTGGCGCACCGCCGTGACCGGCTTCTGTGTGCGCTTCGGCTGCTTCAGTTGCGAAAACCTCAGGCGCTTGCGGATTAGCCATGGGTCATCGCCTCCCGAACCGCCTTCGATGCCGAAGGCTTAGCCACTTTCACACCCGCCAGCTTCCCGACGATGTCCTGAGTTGCCTCGACGGCGACGCTCTCGACTTCGGTTAGAGCTGCCGTCCGTGCTTCGCTGATGCGTGCTTCTGCTTCTGCCAGCTTTGCATCGATCCGCGTCTGAGCAGACCTCAACGTGCTTTCCGATTTTGCAGCAGCATCATCCTTGGCCTTCGCCACGAGCGACTGCGCCGAGGCGCGGTTCTCATTCTCACGAACGCGCCACGCTTCTTCCTGTTCGTCCGCCGCATCGCGCGCAGCCTTGGCCGCAGCCAGGTCCGACGCGATCTGGCTGTCGCGCTGCGCCACGGTTTGCATCACCTTGGGCACCATGCCTCGACCGATGACGAAGAAAGTGATGCCGAAAAAGACGAGCAACCAGAATATCTGGCTCGACCATGTATCGGCAAGCTGTGCGATTTGTGGCATGGCAAGCGCTCTGAGCTAAGTGAAGTATTTAACGCCTCCAGCCCGGGGCCCCGCCCGTGAGCCGGGCGGTGCACCACAGACCGGATGTGCCGGACTTACTGGAAGATCAGCAGAGCGGCGATAACGAAGGCCAGCAGGCCGAGAAGTTCCGCACCGGCGAAGCCAATGAACAGGCGACCCTGCTGGGCGTCTGCGGCACCGGGATTGCGCAATGCGCCTTCGAGAAACTTGGCAAACACGTTACCCACGCCAATCGAGGCAAGACCTGCACCGATTGCGGCGAGACCGGCTCCGAGCAGCTTTGCGGCTTCAGGTTCCATAATTCAAACTCCTTGTCTTAGAAATCGTACTGGGTTGATGGATCAATGCAGGTTTTCTGCATCGTTGATATAGAGCGCGGTCAGCAGGGCAAAGACATAAGCCTGGATGCCCGCAACCAGCAGTTCGAGCGCGCAGATTCCGATCATCAGTATCAGGCTGGGAAGGCCGATACCTACCGCATAAACGGTCCCGGCATTGCCACCCGAAATCACGAAGCTCGAAAGCACCTCGAGAAGCACGTGGCCCGCCATCATCGCAACGAAGAGACGCAGGCCAAGGCTGAATGGGCGAACCATGAAAGAAATGAGTTCGATCGGCGCGATGATCGGCGCCATCCACCACGGCGTCCCGTGCGGGAGGAACAGCGAGAAAAAATGCAGACCGTGCTTGAAGAAGCCGACCGCCAAGACGATGGTGAAGCTCATGATCGCGAGCACACCCGTCACGGTGAAATGGCTCGTAAACGTGAAGGGATGCAGGCCGATGACACCCAGCGGCAGCAGACCGAGCAAGTTTGCAAACAGGATGAACATGAACAGGCTGAACACGTAAGGCACATACTTGCGCCCCGCTTTGCCAATGTTAGCCTCCAGCATGTCGTCGATGAAGCCGGTGAAGCTTTCGACCATCATCTGCCAACGACCGGGGACGATCTGACGTTTCATCCCGCCCAATACAAACAGGAAAAGCACCACTGTGGTTATCAACATCCACAATGCGCTGTTCGTGAAGGCGATATTGTAGCCGGCGAGTTCCCAAGCCCCCGAGCCGCCCAATGGCTCGATGGTAAACTGGTGCATCGGATCGACTTTGGCCTGTTCGGCTGCCACGTCTGGTACGTCCCTAAGTCTTGAAACGAGAGCCCCCGAAATCCCTGGCGGGATCAGCTTTCTGGGGGCCGGTTTGCCGCACGGATGATGTTTCTGAAGGCGACCACGATTCCGAGAGCGAGGCCGATCAACAGAGCCCAGGGATTGGTATCGGTGAAATAACCAATGGCATAACCGATGACCGCACCGCCAAGAACGCCACCTAGAAGATCCGCCAAAACCCGATTGCCGCTGCGATAGTTCGCGTCAGCGCCCGAAGCTTGAGGGCGGTTGCGCTGCTCTTCGCGCTGCTGGGCGGCAGAGAGCCGCTGTTCCAGCGCGTCGATCCGCGCATCCTCATCGATTGGTTCCCGTGCGGACCTGTCTTCGCTCATGCCAAGCTCCTTTTCAGGGGGTTGCGCGGCATGGGCACGGACTTGCCCGCCGAGGGCGCCGCCCCCTTAGAAGGGGGTCGATGTCGAGTCAACAGAGCGAGGCCGGCTAAACACCCCGACACCACATTTGCTTAAGGTCCACCGCGTCTTCCCTTCCTCTCAAGATTTTTGGGCGGCGTGGCATGCGCATACTTGCACGCACTTCGTGCAGGCGGCATCACCAACTTGCAAAAATGATAGGAGATATAAGGGTTGCGAGAGACCGTGGGGTCCAAACCGGGATTTTCCGGAACCGGTCACAGGGAACGGTTGCGCGCGCGCCTGCTTTCGGGCGGACCCGAAGCGCTGGCGGATTACGAACTGCTCGAGTTCCTCCTCTTTGGGGCAATCCGGCAAGGAGACACCAAGCCGTTGGCCAAGGCGTTGATCGAGCGCTTCGGCTCTTTTGCCGCCGTACTCAATGCCGACCCGAGTGCACTCACCCAAGTCTCGGGCATGGGGCAGGCAAGTGCTTCGGTTCTTCGTGCAGTGTCACTTGCGACCCGCAGGATGGCTCGGGGGGAAATCGACCAGAAACCCGTACTCGGCAGTTGGAATGCCCTGCTCGATTATCTCGCGATCGACATGGCGCACCTCAAGCACGAACGCGTCCGCGTGCTATATCTCGATACGCGCAATCGCCTCATCCTGGATCACTTGGCAGCTGAAGGATCTATCGACGAAGCTGCCATTCATCCGCGCGAAGTCATACGCCGGGCATTTGACATCGGTGCATCGGCTTTGATCCTCGTGCATAATCACCCGAGTGGTGACCCGGAACCAAGTCGGGCAGATATCGCGATCACCGCCCGCATTGCCGAAGCCGGCAAATTGCTGGGTGTTACCCTGCATGATCACGTCATCGTCGGTCGGGGCTCACATGTCTCATTGCGCGAAAAAGGACTGATCTGAGCTCACTGGCGCGGAGAAAGCCCGTGAACTGCGTATCGCTCTGCAAGTTCTGGGGAAATTCTTAGCGCTGTGGCGACATCGTCGCGTCCCCCGGTGTCGCCGCTCTCAAGTCGTATGATGCCGCGCAAATATCGCGATGCTGCAAGCCCCGGCACGAGCTCAAGCGCACTATCCAGATCACGCATCGCCGCATCCAAGTCGCCCAAGCGATAGTTTACCATCGCGCGGCTATCGAGCATAGGCGCACTGTTCGTGGCGCGCTCGATTGCCTTCGTGCAGACCGGCATCGCAGTTTCCAGACCTACGTTGAATAGACCACGAAACCAGCAATCGGCATTCAGCACGGACGCGTCGGTCGGCCTATCTTCCATCTGCCGGCCAAGAATTGCGAATGCGTCATCCGTTTTTCCGGCGAGACCGGCAACCGTTGCGTACGTGCTCGCATATTGGCCGCTCTCGTCTTGCCCTATCGGAAGTGCCTCCAGCACAGTGAGAGCATCCTCACGCTGCCCATCATAAGCGAGCAATTCCGCAAGATAAAAGGCAGTCCCATTGTCCGGATCGAGGTCATAGGAGGTTTGTGCGGCTTCGATCGCCTCTTCGGTACGCCCGAGAGAAGCCAGAACTTCGGCTCGCCAACGATATATGTCAGCAGTCGCCATTTCGGCCAACAATGTGTCGATGTCGCGGAGCGCTCCTCCCCAGTCAAAGATCTGGGTCCTGAATCTGGCACGCTGGATCAGTGGATTGTGATCGTCATCGGCGGCAAATTCCACCGCCTCGTCATATGCAGCGATGATAGGAGCCGTGCGGCGTGCGAGTTCGTCTTGCTCAAGGTCCCAGCGCCAGACGATTGCTTCTGGGGCAACTAAATCGGTTTTGACGCTATTGAGCCTTCGTGCCGCCAATTTCTCGGTGGCAATTTGCTCGGGTGCAATTTCCCCGAGGCGTTCGACCACCTCGACGGTCGATTGAACTCGGCGACCACTTTGTTGTCTGTCGACCTTCAAGGAGGTGTTAGCGTATCGTGAATCCAGCGTGTCTGGACCCGATGCCGTGAATTCACCCATGTTGTTCGGCAGAGTTGCAGACAGTTCCATGCGCACCCGTGAGGGGCCGCTCGTTTGCACGGGAATTTGGCGCCACTCGGCTCGCGCGCGATCGGGGTTGAACACATATTCGCCATCGTTTTGCCGGCTCAGGCGAAGCCTGCCATCGCGCCATTCGAACTCGTTCGGAGCGATTCCCTGCATCTCGATAATGCCGGCACCCGCTTCCTCGTCATAGCTCACCGCGATGTTCGTTATCGCTCCGCCGGTCCCTGCCGAAGACGCGAATCCGGCCGCCATGGTTTTCAATGCCTCTTCGTCGCCTTCATCAGCCATCGCTCGGAGCCCGGCGCCTTGCGGACCGAAAATTTTCATCGTCAGATCGAACATTGGCGGCAGATCGACGCCTGCCGAATAGTCGGTATCGACCTGCATGATCATTTGCGGCCAAGCCAGTTCGCGCTGCGCCATCTCGACAAGATCGGAGCCTTCGGCGGTCAGCGGCAAGGCATAGAAGAATGGCGGCACATCAGCCAGATTGGAAAGCCGCGTCGCAGTGCTCGTACCGTCGAGCCAATAGTCCTTCCCGTCGATCTTCGCGCGCACGATCATGTGATCGAAGTTGCCCGGAATGGGTAGCAATTCGGGCAAAGCATCACCACCCGATGTCGCCACGAGGACAGGCTCTGCATCGATTCCCATTTGCGTCAGCAGAGAATACAGCAGCACCGACTTTGCCTTGCAGTCGCCATAGCGCTGGTTCCACGTCAGTTCGGCGGCCTGAGGCATGTAATTGCCGCCGTCGAGGCCATTGAGCAGATAACTCACGTCGTCCTGAACCAGGCGCAGCGCGAGCGAAACCCGGGTCAACGGATCATCGCTGGCAGCCATGATGCGGCGCGCCTCATCTGCAACCTCGCTGTTATCTGGCACCTTCGCGGCTGCAACATAATGCGGGGCGAAAGACCGGGACAGCTCATTCCAGTCGGCATAGGTCCCGACGCGCAGCACCGTTGGACGACGGAAGCGCGCGGGTGCATCATGCGGCATCTCCGCTTTCTCTTCGATCGGCAGGCTGAGGGTCAGGGTCTTGAAGCCATCCTTGACGAGCGGCTCGGAAAAATCCTCCTTGTTCTCGGCGCTCCAAAAGACCTCTTCGTCGACCGGCCAGCTTACGATCACGCGCGAAAAATCGACCTGCCACGGCTTGGTCCAGAGATATTGCGAAGCCTGCATTTCCTCGCCGAGCGCCTGATCATCCATCGTCGTGGAATGCGTGACGCGGAGGATGTCGCCCACTTTGAGCCCCGGCACAGCGAGCGTTGCGGTGAGCTGCCCGTCAAGCAGGCGTTGCTCAAGCCCCTGCTCGCGCCTGATAACGTCGAACCGGGCGCCGCCATCGACCACATCGATGATTTCGTCGCCGCGGAGGATCTCGACCTTGTGGATCGAAAGGTCGCCCTTGTCCGGAAACCACGTCAGGGAGATCGTCCCCTGCTCCATCAAGGCTTCGGGATTGTCGATGCGGATCGCCGTATCCTCGTAGGACGTGACGACACCGTCTTCGAGCCGGTGCTGCCAATCGAAGATAAGGTTCGATGGACCGTCCCTGCGATCGACGTCGTCGAGCGAGGCCGGCTCGGTCCAGTCTGGCGCTGCTTCGTAGAGCACGGCTTCTCCCGCCAGTGCCGGACCGGAAATGGCGAATGTGAATGCCCCGGCTACGACCGTCGCGCTGCAGACCGGGGCGAGCTTCCATTTGTCGTTCATAGCCAACCTTTTATCGCACAATCGACAAAGCGCAATCGCTCATGATCGGGCGGAAACGGGGCGGGCGACCTTGCCAGAATTCGCGCCATTCCCTAGCGGGCTGGCGCAATCCTCCCCTTTCGCCGGAGATCCCCGATGGTCCCTCGTTATGCCCGCCCAGAAATGTCCGCAATTTGGTCACCGGAATCACGGTACCGCATCTGGTTCGAGATCGAAGCACATGCGACCGAGAAGCTGGGTGAACTTGGCGTGGTGCCAGAAAGCGCAGGAAAGGCGCTGTGGGACTGGTGGGCGACGAACCCCGACATCGACGTCGAAGCCATCGATGCGATCGAGGCCGTAACCAAGCACGACGTCATCGCCTTCCTGACCTGGGTGGCCGACAATGTCGGAGCGGAAGCACGTTTTATGCATCAGGGCATGACAAGTTCCGATGTGCTTGACACGACGCTGGCTGTGCAGCTTGCCAGGTCAAGCGACTTGCTTCTGGCCGACCTTGATGCCTTGCTCGCAGCGATCAAGAGGCGCGCGGAGGAACACAAGTTTACGCCGACGATCGGCCGCAGTCACGGCATACACGCCGAACCTGTGACCTTCGGGCTCAAGCTCGCACAGGCTTACGCGGAATTCGACCGTTGCAAGGCTCGACTGACAGCGGCGCGCGCGGAGATTGCGACCTGTGCAATTAGTGGCGCAGTCGGAACCTTTGCCAATATCGACCCGTCGGTCGAGGAATATGTCGCCGAGAAGCTGGGCCTGGCCGTCGAACCGGTGTCCACGCAGGTCATCCCTCGCGACCGGCACGCGATGTTTTTCGCAACCCTGGCTGTAATCGCCGGTTCGATCGAGCGATTGGCGGTGGAAATCCGTCACCTGCAGCGAACGGAAGTCCTCGAGGCGGAGGAGTATTTCTCTCCCGGACAAAAGGGGTCGAGCGCAATGCCGCACAAACGGAACCCGATCCTGACCGAGAATCTGACAGGCCAGGCACGCATGGTTCGGGCCTATGCCCTCCCCGCCCTGGAAAATGTCGCCCTTTGGCATGAACGCGATATTTCGCACTCTTCAGTCGAGCGTTTTATCGGCCCCGACGCCACGATTACCCTCGATTTCGCGCTTGCCCGCTTGACCGGTGTGATCGACAAGCTGCTGGTCTATCCTGACCGCATGCAGGCGAACATGGACCGAATGGGCGGCTTGATCCATTCGCAGCGAGTTCTGCTCGCACTCACGCAAAACGGTGTCAGTCGCGAGGATGCATACCGGCTGGTGCAGCGCAACGCGATGAAGGTCTGGGAATCCGATGGAAAGCTCATGCTGCTCGACCTGCTGAAACAGGATACCGAAGTGACTGCCGCGCTTTCAGAAGCGGAACTGGAAGAACGGTTCGACCTCGATTATCATTTCAAGCAGGTCGAAACCATTTTCGACCGCGTCTTCGGCTAGTGCCTGCACGCCCTGTCTGGACGTGACGCCACAGCCCCACTAGCATCGCACCCAAGGTAAATCGGGAAACAGCCAAATGCAGATCGTT
Organism: Citromicrobium sp.; assembly: GCA_003248395.1. Taxonomy (GTDB): domain Bacteria; phylum Pseudomonadota; class Alphaproteobacteria; order Sphingomonadales; family Sphingomonadaceae; genus Qipengyuania. The sequence goes on along the minus strand of QFNA01000037.1, from coordinate 16,858 downwards.
CGCACGCTTCTCTGGGTCCTCTTGCTAGTCGCCATTCTGGCATTCTCGTTCGGAAATTGGGACAAGCAGATCGATGTCCGGATTTGGCCCGGAATGGTCTGGGACACGAGAGTGCCGGCGCTTGTCGTGGTTTCGTTCCTGCTTGGCCTCGTTCCCATGTGGCTCTATCACCGCGGTGTTCGCTGGCGCCAGGCCAGGCGGATTTCTGCCTTGGAAACCGCGACCACCAGAATGGCCACACCGAAGCCAAGGGACGACCATACCGCGAACCCGGTGCGCCCGGCTGAACCTCGACCGGAAATCGGTAGCGACCGAGCGCCCCACCTCGGCCCGGAACCGACTCCCAAGGCATGAGCAACCCGGTCTTTCTCGCGCTCGACCTGCCGAAATTGCAGGATGCGATCGATCTTGCTGGCAAGGTCAGGGCGCACATCGGCGGGGTGAAATTGGGGCTTGAGTTCTTCTGTGCCCACGGCGCGCACGGCGTCCATGCCATCGGTCAACTTGACCTTCCGATCTTCCTCGATCTCAAGCTGCACGATATTCCGAACACCGTTGCCGGTGCAATGCACGCGATCCACGCGCTCGAACCGGCCATCGTGACCGTGCACGCCTCTGGTGGACGGGCCATGATGGAAGACGCCAAGGCGGCTGCAGGCGAAAATACCAAAGTTGTGGGCGTAACGATGCTGACAAGCATGGACGAACGCGACCTGAAACGCACTGGCGTGAATGGCAATGCGCATGATCAGGTCCAGCGGCTCGCCGACCTGGCCAAAGAGAGTGGTCTCGATGGCATTGTGTGTTCAGGCCAAGAGGTCAAAGCGGTCCATAGCGACTGGAAGGATGGATATCTGGTTGTTCCAGGGCTCCGCCCGGCGGGGAGCGCAGTCGGCGACCAGAAACGCGTCGTGACCCCGAGACAAGCGCGAGACTACGGTGCGAGCGTGCTGGTCATCGGACGCCCAATCAGCCGCGCCGAAGATCCTCTCGGGGCAGCACGCGCAATCGAAAGCACATTGTAAAGTTTCCAGCCAATGCCAATCGAAATAAAGATATGCGGCTTGAACTCGCCAGAGGCGATCGATTCCGCGGTCGATGCCGGTGCAACGCATCTCGGCCTTATCCACTTTGCGTCCTCGCCCCGCCATGTCGAGCTTGATGCCGCGGCCCGACTCAGGGCTCGCGTTCCGCGCGACCGCAAAGTCGTCCTGCTCACAGTGGAACTAGAAGCGCAAGCATTTGCGCTCGCGGTGCAGGCCATTCAGCCGGACGTCGTGCAGTTTCACGGACGAGAGCACCCCGACTACGTGGCGCAAGTACGGCAAGCTGCAAACTTCGAAGTCTGGAAGGCGGTTGGGTTGAGGAGCGCAAAGACGCTCGAGAATGCGGCGAAATGGCAAGGAAAAGTCGACCGGCTGATCTTCGATGCCCCAGCGAAAGCGCTGCCCGGCGGGAATGGCGAAGTCTTCGATTGGACTCTTCTCGCCAACCACGACCACCAGGTCGATTGGGGTCTTGCCGGGGGCCTGACGCCGGCGAATGTCGCCGAAGCCATTCGCGTGACCGGTGCGCCATTGGTCGACACGGCCTCGGGTGTGGAGAGTTCTCCGGGAATCAAGGACCCGGGAAAGATCCGGGCCTTCTGCGAGGCGGCGCGCAACGCTTGACGCCATGAACAAAGCTGCTATGCGCGCGCCTTCGCGAATTGGCCCCGCACCCCGGTGAAGCGGTGGCCGCATCGAAGCTCTGGTTTCGGTGGTGCGATGCCGGGTTGAATGGCCGCCAGTGGGGTGGCTCAGCAAATCGAAGGAAGTTCTCATGTCGAAGCGCAAGAGCGCCAAGTATAAACTCGACCGCCGGATGGGCGAAAACATCTGGGGTCGCCCGAATTCGCCCGTTAACAAGCGTTCCTACGGTCCCGGCCAGCATGGTCAGCGCCGCAAGGGCAAGATGTCGGACTTCGGTCTGCAGCTGCGCGCCAAGCAGAAGCTGAAGGGCTATTACGGCGACGTGACCGAGAAGCAGTTCAAGCGCACCTATCAGGAAGCGTCCCGCATGAAGGGCGATACCGGTCAGAACCTGATCGGCCTTCTCGAACAGCGTCTCGACATGGTCGTCTATCGCGCCAAATTCGCCCCGACCATCTTTGCTGCGCGGCAGATCGTGAGCCACGGTCATATCGCTCTGAATGGGGTGAAGACCAATGTCGCCTCGGCGCGGGTCAAGGTCGGCGATGTCGTGTCGCTGGGCAACAAGGCCAAGGACATGGCGCTGGTCATCGAAGCCCAGAGCCTGCCGGAGCGTGAAATCCCCGATTACGTCGCACCCGACGGCAATGACAAGGTGACATTCACCCGCGTGCCGAAGCTCGACGAAGTGCCCTATCCGGTCACGATGGAGCCGAACCTGGTGGTCGAGTTCTACTCGCGCTAAGGTAAGGAAACAGGTTCTTGCAAAGGGCGGTCCGGTCGGGCCGCCCTTTTCGATTCGCGACCCCGGCCACACACTATCGCTTGCTGGCAAAGCGCAAGGACGCGACAAGCATCAGCGCGCCCGTGGCTGTAATCACGGCTCCCCAGAGCCAGTATGGGAGGAACAAAACATCCGCGATCGCGCCGGTATCCGACCTCGAGGATTGGCCGCCAACGATGGCTCCGTCGGAAAAAAGATAGCCCAGGTCGCGCCACAGGCTGATGCTGGCCTGAACGCCTAGCAACTCGATAGCGAAGCGCTGCAACCTGGGCTTTCGCGATTGCCCGATCAGAAACGCTGCCAGTGCGAATGCAGACAGCACGAACCATCCGGCCATCGAGCGAACCCAGAAAAGTAGAGAGATCACGAGCAGGGCAGCGAGCGCGTGCAGAGCGATGACGCGCCATTTGCCCGACCTCGACGCGATGATCATTATCGATCCGGCAGCGACTGGGCCGAGCAATCCCGCGGCCGCGGTGAGCGCATGCGAAAATCCCGAACTTCCCGTTGGCCACGACGAAAGCGCGTAACCCGAACCATTGGCATAAATGACCAGTTCCTCGAAGCGCGCGCCAAGGGCCATCGATGCCAGCCCGTGTCCCATTTCATGAAACCACGTCGCTAGAAGGGTGAAAGGATACAGGATCAACCGACCCAGCTCGATCTGCCAGAGTGCCACCGTGACCAAGGCGATGAGGGCGAGATAACTTTCCTGACGCCGCCGCGACATGGCAGTCGGAAGCGCCCACTGGGCCGGCTTCGGCGGCTTTCGCGTCGGTTTGCGATCAAGGCTCATTCAGAAGCGCTAGCTGGATCCGGCCCGATAAGTGCTTCGAAAGGTGTTGGCGAAATCGGCGAAGCGATGCGCGGCGATTGCTTCGCGCATGGCCTGCATGAGCTGCTGGTAGAACGCGATGTTATGCTCGGTCATCAGCATGGCGCCGAGGATTTCCTGCGACTTCACCAGATGGTGGAGGTAGGCCCGCGAATAGGTGGCGCAGGTCTCGCAGGCGCAGCTTTCGTCCAGCGGCCCGGTCTCTTCGGCAAAGCGCGCGTTGCGCAGATTGATCGGCCCGTTCGAGGTAAATGCCTGGCCATTGCGACCCGAACGGCTGGGCAAGACACAATCGAACATGTCCACGCCGCGCTCGACTGCGCCGACGAGATCGTCGGGCTTTCCCACGCCCATCAGGTAGCGCGGGCGATCGTCGGGAAGTTGGCCGGGCGCAAAGTCGAGCGTGGCGAACATCGCCTCCTGTCCCTCGCCCACGGCGAGCCCGCCGATTGCGTAGCCATCGAAGCCGATGTCGGTCAGCCTGTCCGCGCTGATGCGACGCAACTCTTCGTCGAGTGCACCCTGCTGGATGCCGAACAGGGCGGCGCGTTCGGCGTGCTGCCCACCGCCGTCGAAGGCATCGCGGCTTCGTTGCGCCCAGCGCATCGACATTTCCATGCTCGCGGCAATCTCGTCGCGCGGCCGGTCAGCGCGGGGGCATTCATCGAATGCCATGACGATATCGCTGCCGATTAGTCGCTGAATTTCCATGCTCCGTTCGGGCGTGAGCATGTGTTTGGACCCGTCGATGTGGCTGCGGAACTCCACGCCTTCCTCGGACAGTTTCCTGAGGTCGGACAGGCTCATGACCTGATAGCCGCCGCTATCGGTCAGGATAGGCCGGTCCCAGTTCATGAACTCGTGCAAACCGCCAAGCCTGGACAGGCGCTGCGCACCCGGACGCAGCATCAGGTGGTAGGTATTGCCAAGAATGATATCGGCACCGGTCTTCCGCACCGTTTCGGGCTTCATGGCCTTGACGGTAGCAGCGGTACCCACCGGCATGAACGCTGGCGTGCGTATCTCTCCGCGCAGCATCGCAATGCGCCCGGTGCGCGCCGCACCATCGCGCGAATCAATCTTGAACGAAAAGCGTTCGCCCAAGGTCAGAATCCGTACACGATCGAAGCGCGGGTCGCCGTGTCGGTCGAAACCTTGCCCACCGCTGGATTGCTGTCGTAATCGAGTTCGTAGCTCATGCGCGCGCGCAGGGCGTCGGTTACCTTGAAGTCGAGACCCGTGACGAGATTGAGCGTGGTTGCGCCAGTCGAAATCCAGACCGGCCAAGGCGGCGATACGGCTTTCCGTGCGCCCATCGGTGTACTCGGTAACACGATAGGCCGGCCCCGCTTTGAGCGACAGGCTGAGGCCGTCGCGGTCGACGACCTTGTAACCCAGACCTCCGGATACGGCGTAGCGTCCATCGATGCCCTGGAACCTGTCGCGATCAAACTGCGCCAGTCCGTAGGCGAAAATATCATCGCGAAATTGCCAACGCGGTTCGTAGGAAGCGAAGTACTGCTCGCGGCTCGTCACGCCACTCTGGCGTTGGTAATCGAACCGCCCCTTGAGCCGGTGGGACCAGTCGATGCCTTGTCTTGTCAGGCTGAGACCGGCGGTTACCCCGGTGCTATTCGTATTCCCGCTCGAATGAAATCCACCCAATTGCCCCTCGCCCGTCCAGCGTTCGAAGAGTCCCGCATTGCGGATTTCCTCTTGCTGCTTCTTTGCGGCGAGCGCGGCCTGCTCGGTTGTTGCCTTCTTCCAGTCCTTCTCGATCGCCGCGATCTGTTCGGCGTCGTCGGGCCAGGTCTTCTTCGCAATATCGAGCACGGCGGCGATCTTTGCCTTGTCGCCGGTCGCCATGGCCGTGTCGATCATCTGGCGGGCTGCCTCAGGCAATTCGGCCTGGGCCGGGACGGCAAGTACCAATGAGCCAAGAACGAATACACGTAGAGCGGTCTTCACAAACATGCGGGCGGATTAACGCGGTCGTGCGTCGCTCGCCACCCTGGATCGACCAACGGGTTTCGTATTCAGGCGCGCAGCCGCCAACCTGTCTTGAAGATGAAGGCAATAATTCCGACGCAAACCGCCAGGAATGCCAGGGTTATGCCAAAGCTGATCCCGATATCGACATCGCTGCTGCCGTAAAAGGTCCACCGCAGGCCGCTCACAAGATAGACGATTGGGTTGGCAAGCGCGAGCGTATCCCATGGCTCGGGCAGCATCTCGATCGAATAGAATGTGCCGCCAAGGAAGGTCAGTGGTGTCAGGAAAAGCATGGGAATGATGCCGAGCTTTTCGAAATTGTCCGCCCAGATGCCGAGGATAAACCCGAAAAGACTGAAAGCCGACGCAACGAGGATGATATAGAGGAAAGCCAAGAACGGGTGCGCGATCGAGTAATCGACGAACAGCCTCGCCGTCAGCAGGATTATGGCAGCGAGAATGAGGCTTTTTGTGGCCGCTGCACCGACAAAGCCGATCAGTGTCTCCGCCACCCCAACCGGCGCGCTGAGTAGCTCATAGATCGTCCCGGTAAAGCGCGGCATGTAAATGCCGAAGCTCGAATTGCTCGTTGTCTCTCCGAGCAGCGTGAGCATCAGCAGACCCGGAATGATAAACGCAGCGTAATCGACACCGCCCAGATCGGGCATCTGCCCACCGATCGCTGCGCCAAAGACAATGAAGTAAAGCGAGGTCGTCAACACCGGCGCGAGCACTGACTGGAATGCCGTGCGCAGAAAGCGCACCAGTTCGCGCGTGTAGATAGACCAGGTGGAGCGCCAGGCGATCATCGGGCTTCTTCTCCGAGCAGGGAAACGAATATATCCTCCAGACTGCTTTCGCGCGTTTCAATGCCGACGAAATCGATGCCTGCTCGAGTCAGCGCCTTGGTCAGTTCAGCCACCTCCGCCTTGCCCTTGCCGGTGCCGTCCCCGCCGCGATAGCACAGCGACATTCCGCCCTCCTCCAGTTCGACGGGAAAATCGGCAATGGCAGCCGGCAACGCCGCCATGGGCTCGGCCAGTGCGATATGCGCTTCGGTTCGACCGAGTTGGGCCATCATCGCGTCCTTCTCATCCACGGCAATGATCTGCCCGTTGCGGATGATGCCGACACGATCGGCCATCTCCTCTGCTTCTTCGATGTAATGCGTTGTAAGAATGATTGTGACGCCCTTCGCGCGCATCTGGTCGATAATCGACCACATCCCCTTGCGCAGTTCGACGTCAACACCGGCAGTCGGCTCGTCGAGAAACAGCAGATCGGGCTCATGAGCGAGAGCTTTTGCAATGAGGACACGCCGCTTCATGCCGCCCGAAAGCGCCATGATACGATCGTCGCGCTTGTCCCAAAGGCTGAGGCTACGCAGAATTTCCTCGATTCTCGCCGGGTCCGGTGCGAGGCCGAACAGCCCGCGCGAGTAGCTGACGGCACGGCTCACAGGTTCGAACATGTCTGTGGCAAGTTCCTGCGGGACAAGGCCGATGCGCGCGCGCGCCTGTCGCCAACCGGTTGCCAGATCATGACCGAACGCGCGGATTACGCCTCCACTCGGTCGAACGAGTCCGCAAACGGCACCGATGAGCGTGGTCTTACCTGCGCCATTCGGCCCGAGTAACGCGAATATCTCGCCCCGCTTGATTGTCAGATCGACGTCATCGAGTGCCTTCAACCCGCCCGGATATACCTTGGTCAGACCCGAAATTTCGAGGATTGGATCCATATTCCGATCTATCTTCCAATGCCTGGCCGACGGCGGCCTCAAGCGTTTATGTTCACGAGCATGGCTCCGTGCAACCTTCAATCAGGAATGAGCAGGCTGGAATCGCCATAGCTGTAGAATCGATAGCCCTGCGCAATCGCATGTCCATAAACCGCCTGCATGCGTTCGCGCCCCATCAAGGCACTGACTAGCATGAACAGGGTCGATTTCGGCAAATGGAAGTTCGTCATCAAGCCGTCGATTGCGCGAAAAACATAGCCTGGCGTGATGAAGATATCGGTGTCGCCCGAAAACGGCCTGATGATGCCGTCATCTTCCGTGGCACTTTCCAGCAGTCGCAGGCTTGTCGTTCCGACTGCGATGATTCGTCCGCCAGCGGCTCTGGCCTCATTGAGGCGTTCCGCCACCTTCGCTTCAACTCGGCCCCATTCCGCGTGCATGACGTGGTCCTGCGTGTCGTCGACCTTGACCGGGAGAAATGTTCCTGCGCCGACATGAAGCGTCAGGATTTCGCGGCCGATCCCTGCATCGTCGAGTGCGGCCATCAATTCCGGGGTGAAATGCAATGCAGCCGTTGGCGCCGCGACTGCCCCGTCCTCGTTCGCGAACATCGTCTGGTAATCGACCTGATCGCGCTCGTCGGTCGGACGCTTTCCCGCAATGTACGGTGGTAAGGGCATTCGCCCCGCCCGTTCGAGCAGAACCTCGACGGGCTCGTCTCCATCGAAACGGAGCAGGTAACTTCCGTCGTCGAGCCTACGTTCGGCAACAGCGTTCACGCCATGGTCGAACGTGATCGTATCACCGGAACGCACGCGCTTTGCGTTGCGAATGAATGCCTGCCAGCGGCGCAGATCGACTCGCTTGAGGAGCGTTGCTCCAATCCTTGCTTCTCCGCGCCGGCCTTCCAATTGTGCCGGAATCACACGCGTGTCATTGAAAACCAGCACATCGCCCGCGCGCAGCAAAGTCGGCAGATCGCGAACCGCACAATCCTGCAAATCCGCATTTCCGCTAGCGACCAGCATCTGCGCAGAATCGCGCGGACGCACCGGCCTCAGTGCGATGAGTTCGGGTGGAAGTTCGAAATCGAAGAGGTCAACGCGCATCGCCGCGCGGCTTAAGCGTCACGCGGCAGGATGTGAAGCTATTGCTGTATCGGTGCGCTCAGATCGTCGGCACTCACTTCGGGCTCCGTCATAATGGCGGGCGCCGTTGGGACGGGGCGATTGTCGGCAGCGATCGAAGCTTGCAAAATCATGGTCGGTGCCTGCGGCGGCTCGCCACGCTCGATCGCATCGACGCCCGCCATATTGGATATGACGCGGCCGAAATTCGTGTAGCGCCTGTCGAGGCTGAAGCGTGGATAGAATACGATAAAGAACTGGCTGTTGGCACTGTCTTCAGCTTGCGCACGCGCCATGGACACCGTCCCGCGCACATGCGGCATCGGGTTGAACTCTGCGGCCAGATCGGGAAGCGGAGAGCCTCCTTGTCCGGACCCGGTCGGATCGCCCGTCTGCGCCATGAACCCGTCGATCACGCGATGGAAAATGACGCCGTTGTAGAAACCCTGCCTGGTCAGGGTCTTGATACGCTCGACATGGCCGGGTGCCCAACTCGGCATCAGACGGATCGCGACGCGCTGCCCGTTCGAAAGGTCGAGCAACAGGATATTCTCCGGATCGTGGGAGAGATCGTAATTGATCAGATCGTAAGTCTTCTGCGTCGGCGTCGCATCGACGGCCTCGCTCTGACTTGCCATTTCTTCCTGTGCCGCATCGATGGCGCTGGTTTCCGCCTCTTGCGCGTTTGCGCTCGTTGTCATCGTCATGGCGAAAGCCGCCAGTGTCAGCACAGTCGTTGTCTTGAACATCATTTTTCCGTCAGATCTTCCAGTTTGTCGGTCGCCCTAGCCCCGCTGCACTGTCGGTTCAATGAATAGCTGTCGGGTCTCAATAATCGCCCAGCCGACCGTTTTTCTCGACCCGCGCATTGACGTCGTTGCGAACGGCTGCGCTCACGAACGGGGCAATATCGCCGCCAAAGAGAGCAATTTCCTTGACCAGGCGCGAGGCGATCGGCTGCAATGACACGTCGGCCATCAGAAACACCGTTTCAATGTCGTCGTCGAGCTGCTGATTCATGCCGGCCATCTGATATTCGTATTCGAAGTCGGCGACCGCCCTTAGGCCGCGGATCAGGACGCTGGCCCCCATCTTGTGGGCGAACTTTACGAGCAGGGCGTTGAAGCCGACGACCTCCACATTATCGAGGCCCATCTCCTCGATCTCGCGTTCAACCATGGCGAAGCGCTCTTCGGTCTCGAACATCGGATTTTTCGAGGGATTGGTCGTCACGCCGACGATCAACCTGTCGACTAGCTTGCTGCCGCGTCGGATAATATCGGCATGGCCCAGTGTGATCGGATCGAATGTGCCGGGATAGATTCCGATGCGTTCGCTCATCAGTGATCTCTCTTTACTATGAAGTGGGCCAGATCGACCAGCAGCTCCGCGTCGGCGCCGTAGCCTGACAGATGATGCCCCGCCTGTTCGACCAGCATTTCGGCCTGCGCGCGTGCCTGGTCTGCGCCCATCAGTGTGACAAATGTCTGCTTGCCCTGCTCCGCATCCTTACGCAGCGCCTTCCCGGCCTTCTCCTCGTCACCCTCCACATCGAGCAGGTCGTCCGCGATCTGGAACGCAAGCCCGATATCGCGAGCATAGGCGCGCAGATGCGCACGGCCTTCTGGAGGCACCCTTCCCAGAACGGCGCCCATTTCGACGCTCGCGGCGAGCAAGGCACCTGTCTTTAGTTGCTGCAATTTGGTAACCTGGCGCAGGTCATACTGCTGCGTCTCGGAGACGATATCCATGATCTGGCCGCCAGCCATGCCTTCATGGCCGCTCGCCTTCGCCAGGGTCGCGACCAATTCGGACCGGACGAAGGGATCGGTGCTGGTGTCCGGCTGCGTGAGGATGTCGAAGGCCAGAGCATGCAGGCAATCCCCTGCCAGCACCGCCGTCGCCTCGTCGAACGCCTTGTGCAAGGTCGGCTTGCCATGACGAAATTCATCATCGTCCATGCAGGGCAGATCGTCATGGATCAGTGAGTAGGCGTGGATCGATTCGACCGCGCAGCCCGCGTTGATCGCAGCATCGCGATTGACGCCGAAAAGCTCCGCAGTCGCGGCGACCAGCAGCGGTCGCACCCGCTTCCCGCCTCCGATCACCGCGTAACGCATGGCCTCGACAAGATGCGCGCGTGTGTCGTCCGGGATTGGCAGAAACGCATCGAATGCACTGTCGATGTCGGTCTGGACACGTTCAAGCGCGCTAGCCAACCGGTCGGACTTCTCCGCCGTGGAGTTCACGCGGGCGTGTCCGGATCGAACGGCTCGATCCCGGCTGATTTTCCGTCTGGGTCCTGCACGATCTTTTCTATCCGCGCCTGTGCCGCGTCGAGCCGAGCCTGGCACGCCTTGCGTAGCGCTTCGCCCCTTTCATAGAGCGAAATGCTTTCATCGAGCGGGACCTCCCCGCCTTCAAGCTGCCGCACGATCGCCTCCAAGGAGCGCAGGGCCTCTTCGAAGGACATGTCGGAAATCGGTGTCTGCTTATCGGTCATACCGCGGCGAGCATTGACGGTGCATCGCTCGGCGGTCAAGTAAACCGCAAGGGAGGATGCAAACTTGGTAGCGCTGGCGTTCTGCGACGTCGCCCTTCCTGCATTTTGTCCGATCGCTCACTTTTGCCCAGTAAGCGGGGACTAGCGGTTGCAGCCGGGTCCCGCTAAGTGCGCGCGCATGACCGATACCCAGTCCGCAATCACCCCTGAAATCGTCGCCCAGCACGGGTTGTCCGAAGAGGAATACGACCGCGTCCTGCACGCCCTGGGCCGAGAGCCCAACCTTGTCGAGCTGGGGATATTCTCGGTGATGTGGAGCGAACACTGCTCCTATAAATCCTCTCGCCTTCACCTGAAGAAACTGCCGACCGAGGCTCCGTGGGTGATCTGCGGCCCGGGTGAGAATGCGGGCGTGATCGATATCGGGGACGGTCAGGCCGCCATCTTCAAGATGGAGAGCCACAATCACCCCTCGTACATCGAACCCTATCAGGGCGCTGCGACCGGTGTCGGCGGCATCCTGCGCGATGTCTTCACGATGGGCGCGCGTCCGGTGGCGAACGCCAACGCGCTTCGTTTCGGTCGACCCGACCATCCGAAGATGAAACACCTGGTGCAAGGCGTGGTCGCGGGCATCGGCGGTTACGGCAATTGCGTCGGCGTCCCGACCGTCTGCGGCGAGACGAATTTCCACGCGGCATACGATGGCAATATCCTCGTCAACGCGATGACCGTCGGCGTCGCGGATGCCGACAAGATTTTCTACAGCGCGGCGACGGGTGTCGGCAACCCGATCGTCTACGTCGGCTCGAAGACCGGCCGCGACGGTATCCACGGTGCGACCATGGCCAGCGCCGACTTCGAGGAAGATGCCGACGCGAAGCGCCCAACTGTGCAGGTCGGCGACCCATTTACCGAGAAGCTACTCATCGAAGCCTGTCTCGAACTGATGGCGACCGATGCGATCGTGGCAATCCAGGACATGGGCGCGGCGGGACTGACCTCCTCCAGCGTTGAAATGGCGACCAACGGCAAAGCGGGCATCAGGCTCGACATGAACAAGGTCCCCTGCCGCGAGGAAGGCATGACGCCCTATGAAATGATGTTGAGCGAAAGCCAGGAGCGGATGCTCATGGTGCTGAAGCCCGGCAAGGAAGAGATGGCGGCGGCCATCTTCGAAAAGTGGGAGCTGGATTTCGCAGTCATCGGCGAGGTGACCGACACCCGCCACATGGTTCTGGAATTCGACGGAGAGATCGTCTGCGATATTCCGCTCGGGCCGCTTGCCGCAGATGCGCCGGAGTACGATCGGCCCTATCTGTCACGAGACGAATACACTGCCTGGGCGGGTGTCGCGCCGATGACCGACCGTCCTGACACCGATAATGTCGGCCAAGACCTGCTGAAGCTGCTGGCTTCGCCCAATCTTTCTTCCCGACGCTGGATTTCGGAACAGTACGATAGCCAGGTCGGTGCCGATACGCTTCAGACCGGCGGCGATGCAGGGGTGGTCCGCGTGCACGGCACGAAGAAAGCACTGGCGATTACCACCGATTGCACACCGCGTTATGTCTTTGCCGACCCTTACGAAGGCGGCAAGCAGGCGATTGCAGAAGCCTATCGCAATCTTTGCGCAGTCGGCGCGCGTCCCCTCGCCGTGACGAATTGCCTGAACTTCGCAAATCCGCAACGGCCAGAAATCATGAGCCAGTTCGTTCACGCTCTAGAGGGAATGGGACGGGCCTGCCGCGTGCTCGATTTCCCGATCGTGAGCGGGAACGTCAGCCTGTATAACGAGAGCAAGGCGACTGGCGGCGGCAGCGCCATCCTGCCAACCCCTGCCATCGGCGGCGTCGGATTGATCGACGATTACGATCGTATGATGACAATGCCATTCAAGGCAGAGGGCGAATCGATCTATCTCATCCGCGCCGAATCATGGGCAACCGCCGATCCCGAGCGGTCGCACCTGGGCAAGTCACTTTGGCTCAGCGAGATTCATGGCCGCGACGAAGGGCGCACGCCTCCGACGGATCTCACCGTAGAGAAGAACGCCGGCAAGATTGTCCTCCAGTTGATCGCCGATGGACTGGTCAGTGCGGTGCATGATGTGTCCGACGGAGGTCTTGCCTTGACGCTCGCCGAAATGGCGATGGCAAGCGGCCTCGGTGCCGAGGTCGAATGGCACGATGCCTACACGAGGGCCCAATGGTGGTTCGGTGAAGATCAGGGCCGCTATGTCATCACCGTTCCCGATACTGAAGCGTTCAATGCAGCATTGGCGAAGGGCACCGAAAATGCAGAGACCGCTTCGGTCGGTTTCAGACGAATCGGCGTTGTCGGCGGCGATTCGCTCCTCGGGGTCCAAGTGGCGAAACTTCGCGACGCGCACGCCAGTTTTTTTCCCGACTGGATGGACCGCTGATTTCTACCTGACTCATTTTTGGGATTGCAAATCATTCGCAATACCATAAGTTGCGTTGCATGATCGTATGCAGCTGCAACATCATCCGCGAAAACGACATCCGCGCTGCTGCGCGCCGCGGATGTCCGGATGCGGAAACGGCCTATCGTTCGATGGGTTGCGCATTCCAATGCGGTGCCTGTGAAGACCATGCCGACGACATCGTTGCGGAAGAACGCGACGTGCTCCTGGCGCGCCACGGCAAAGCTGCCTGAATCTCTTGCGAATGTTTGGCGATAGCGACTGAAAATTGAGAGTCGCTTTCACTGGCCACGCCTGCGCCGACCTGCCTATGCTGCAGGTCAAAGCAGGAGTTTCATGCCATGAAGGGCGACGCAAAAGTCATCGAATATCTCAACCAGGCACTCACCAACGAGTTGACTGCCACCAATCAATACTGGCTCCATTACCGATTGCTCGACCACTGGGGCATGACCAAGTTCGCCCAGCACGAGCGCAAGGAATCGATCGAGGAAATGCAGCATGCCGACCGGATTACGCAGCGAATCCTGCTGCTCGACGGTCACCCCAATTTCCAGCGTATCGGTCAGGTTCGCGTCGGCGAAACGATCGAGGAAGTCATCCGCGCCGACCTTGAGCTCGAGCAGGAAGCGATTCCCTTCCTTCGCGATGCAATCGAACATTGCGAAAAGGTTCGTGACTACGTCTCCCGCGATCTGCTCAAGGAGATCCTCGACGACGAGGAAGAACACGAGGATTTCTTGGAAACCCAGCAGGATTTGATCGCAAAGATGGGTCTGCAGAACTACATCCAGCTGCAATGCGCCCCTGCCGATGAACAGGCCTGATCCGCACACCCGGACCCCATATCCCGCTCATCCCGAATTCTCGGCGCAAGAGCGGGTTAAAAAGGCGAAAGACGCCTGCGCAAAACTTGCCACGCGGCGCAGCTGCCGAGAATTCAGCGACGCGCCCGTCGATCGCCAGGTCATCGAACACGCAATACAGGCTGCCGGGACGGCCCCCAGCGGCGCAAATCATCAGCCCTGGCATTTCGCCGCGATCGCTTCTGCCGAGACCAAAGCGGCGATTCGGCTTGCCGCCGAGGATGAGGAACGGCGTTTCTACGGCACCGACGGCAAGGCGCCGAAAGCGAGCGATGAATGGCTTGGCGCGCTCGATCCGCTCGAAACGGATGCGCACAAACCGTTTCTCGAAGTCGCGCCATGGCTCATCGTCTGCTTTGCGCAGCGCAAGGGCGGGATCGAGGAAGACGGCACAGCGCAGAATTATTACGTCAACGAGAGCGTCGGCATTGCCTGCGGCTTGTTGATTGCAACCTTGCACGAGGCCGGACTCGCGACGCTGACCCATACACCCTCGCCCATGGGTTTTCTGCGCGAAATCTGCGGCAGACCCGAAACTGAAAAGCCGGTGATGATCGTCGTCGCCGGCCATCCGGCAGAGGATGCGACCGTTCCGGCGCACGCTCTGCGCAAGAAATCGCTCGCCACGATCAGCAGCTGGTTCTGAACCGCGGTTTCAGCGCTGAACCCACTCTTCGCGCGGGATGCCAAGTAATGCGAGGATCACCGTAAGATCTTCCGATTCGATCCTGCCATTCGCTGCTGCGCGCGCCTTCGGTTTGGCGCGATAGGCAAAGCCGTAATCTGCCGCTTCAATCATCGGGATGTCGTTCGCACCATCGCCTGTTGCGAGGATGCGTGCGCCCTCGCCTAGTGCGTCTCTTTCCTGTTCCAGCGTTGCCAGTTTGGTCGCTGCATCGCTGATCGGGCCGACCAGTTGCCCGCTCAGCAAGCCGCCCGACACCGCGAGACGATTGCCAACGACCTTTTCGAACCCGAGATCGGAAGCGATTCGGTCCGCAAAATGGTGAAATCCGCCCGTCACGAGCACCGTGCGGCACCCTTTCGACCGCAAGGTCTGCACGAGTGTCAGCGCGCCCGGGTTGGGCCTGATCCTTTCGGCAAGGCAGCGATCGATGGCAAATTCGCCGAGTCCTGTCAGCAGTGCTACTCGCTCGCGCAAAGCCTCCGCAAAATCGAGTTCGCCGCGCATTGCGCGTTCGGTAATTGCCGAGACCTTCTCTTTTAGCCCGGCGAAATCGGCCAGTTCGTCGATGCATTCCTGCCCGATTATGGTCGAATCCATGTCGGAAACGAACAGGCGGGGTATCTCGATTTCGTGATCGGCGACGATCATGTCCGGCCGATCGAAACACGTGCCGAGCGTCTCGGCGACGCGCAATGGCTGACCGCCGGTCAGCGACAATTGCAGGACGTCGCCACAAAATTCGAGCATCGAGGCGGACGCGACCTGAACGCCGTCTTTGGCCAAGGCCTCTCTCGCTGCATCGAGACGTGTTTCCAGTCCTTCGTGGTCTGCTATCAGCCGGGCGATGAGCAACGCCAAATCTCCTGTTGAAGCCCCAGTCGCGCTCATTGCAGGGCCTACAGCCAGCGGCAAGAGCGATTTGGCTGTACGTCTGGCATTGCGATTGAATGATGGAAACAGACGTGCCGTCGTGATCAATGCGGACAGCGCGCAGGTTTACGCAGACCTTTCGATTGTCTCGGCGCGGCCGACAACTGACGAGATGAAGGGGGTGGAGCATCGTCTGTTCGGAACGTGGGACGGGAGCGTGGCTTGCTCGGCCGCCGACTGGGCCGAAGCAGCCAAAACCGAAATCGCCGCGCTGCACGCCGATGGTGCCGTCCCGATCCTGTGCGGCGGCACAGGTCTCTACATGCGCACCCTGCTCGAAGGGATCGCTCCGGTCCCGACGATTGAACCGGAGGTTCGCGACGCGGTTCGATCGCTTTCGCAGCGGGATGCGAGGACGGCGCTGGAGGTCGAGGATCCCCTTGCAGCTGCCGGACTGGCCCCCGCAGACCAGAAAACGGGTGGGATAGGCGACGGGATTCAGCTCCACCCGCTTGTCACCCTGCCTGACCGCGACTGGCTCAACGAGCGCTGCGACCGGAGGTTCGTTCGAATGATGGATGCCGGAGCAGAGGAAGAGATCGCTGCGCTCTTACAGAGAAATCTTGACCCGGCTCTGCCCGTCATGCGCGCGATCGGCGTTCGCGAGATTGCGGCATGGCTAGAAGGCGATCTTTCGCGCGCTGAAGCAATCGACGCTGGCCAGACAGCGACCCGCCGCTACGCCAAGCGGCAATACACCTGGTTCAGGCATCAGCCGCCGGAGTCTTGGCCGCGGATAGAGAGCGAACATATCCCAATAGAGGATATTTTTGTTTCTTTATTACGCAAACAAGGTTGACTGCGCATCTTTTATCTCGGATGAAGGTGCTCTGTCGGCCCGGCGCTAAGACCCCAGCGCCGGGCCGATATATGCATGAAGTCGGAGAAGATCGTGTCGGAAGAGCGCAGCGGAGCTGCCATATTGATCGAATGCCTCAAGCGGCAAGAAGTCGAGTTCGTCTTCGGCTATCCCGGCGGCGCGGTGCTTCCGATTTACGACGAACTCTTCGCCGATGATGACATCCGCCACATCCTTGTCCGTCACGAAGCGGGGGCTGCACATGCTGCCGAAGGATATGCGCGTTCAACGGGCAAGCCCGGCGTGGTGCTCGTCACATCGGGCCCCGGCGCAACGAATGCTGTCACCGGCATTGCAGACGCCTACATGGATTCGATTCCGCTGGTCGTCATCACCGGACAGGTCCCGACTGCGCTGATCGGGACCGACGCGTTTCAGGAAGCAGATACCATCGGC
>QFNA01000036.1 GCA_003248395.1 Citromicrobium sp. | reverse complement strand
TCACATTGGCCGGAATCTCGGCGAGATCCTTCACGTTTTCTTCGGGGATCAGCACTGTCTTGATGCCGCCGCGTAGCGCGGCGAGCAGCTTTTCCTTCAGACCGCCGATCGGCAGCACCCGGCCGCGCAGCGTGACCTCGCCGGTCATTGCCACATCGGGCCGCACCGCCACGCCCGACAGGGTCGAGACGATCGAGGTGACCATGCCGATACCCGCGCTCGGGCCATCCTTTGGCACCGCACCTTCGGGAAGGTGGATGTGGATATTCTTGCGCTGGAAGATGCTCGGCTTGATGCCATAGTGCGGGGCGCGCGCCTTCACGAAGCTGAAGGCCGCGGCGACGCTTTCGTTCATTACCTCGCCCAGTTTGCCGGTGGTCTTGATCTCGCCCTTGCCCGGCGTGGTGACGCTTTCGATGGTCAGCAATTCGCCGCCCACCTCGGTCCATGCGAGGCCGGTGACAGCACCAACCTGTGCTTCTTCCTCGCCCATGCCATGCTTGAACTTGCGCACGCCGGCGAAGTCGGACAGGTTTTCGGGCGTGATCGTCACCCTTTCCGCCTTACCTTCGAGGATACGGCGCAGGCTCTTGCGGGCCAGCCGCGCTAGTTCGCGTTCGAGCGTGCGGACGCCCGCCTCGCGCGTGTAGTAGCGGATGAGGTCGCGCAGGCCCTCCTGTGTCAGCGCGAATTCGCCATCCTTCAGCCCGTGGTCCTTCACCTGCTTGGGCAGCAGGTGGCGCGTGGCGATCTCGACCTTCTCGTCTTCGGTGTAACCCTCCAGCCGGATGATCTCCATGCGGTCGAGCAGCGGCTGCGGCAGGTTGAGGCTATTCGCCGTGGTGACGAACATGATGTCCGACAGGTCAAGATCCAACTCGAGGTAGTGATCCTGGAACTTGCTGTTCTGTTCGGGGTCGAGCACCTCGAGCAGCGCCGATGCCGGATCGCCGCGGAAGTCCTGTCCCAGCTTGTCGATTTCGTCGAGCAGGAACAGCGGATTGCTCTTGCCCGCCTTTTTCAGATTGGTGACGATCTTGCCCGGCAGCGATCCGATATAGGTCCGCCGGTGGCCGCGGATTTCCGCCTCGTCGCGCACACCGCCCAGCGACTGGCGGATAAACTCGCGCCCGGTCGCCTTGGCGATACTCTTGCCGAGCGAGGTCTTGCCCACGCCGGGAGGGCCGACGAGGCACAGGATCGGACCTTTCAGCTTGTTGGTGCGCGCCTGCACGGCGAGATATTCGATGATCCGGTCCTTGACCTTCTCCAGCGCATAATGATCCGCATCGAGGATCTCCTGCGCCTTGCCGATATCCTTCTTCACCTTGCTCTTCTTTCCCCACGGCAGGCCGAGCAGGATGTCGAGATAATTGCGGATGACGGTCGCCTCGGCGCTCATCGGCTGCATCGCCTTGAGCTTCTTTAGCTCGCTTTCAGCCTTGGCGCGCGCTTCCTTGGATAGCTTTGTCTTGCCGATCTTCTCGGTCAGCTCGGCAATCTCGTTGCCGCCGTCCTCGTCGCCGTCGCCCAGCTCGTTCTGGATCGCCTTCAACTGTTCGTTAAGGTAATATTCGCGCTGGGTCTTTTCCATCTGGCGCTTCACGCGGCCACGGATCCGGCGCTCCACCTGCAGCACCGAAAGCTCGCGCTCGATGAACGCCATGATCATTTCGAGCCGCTTGAGCGGATTGCGTTCGACCAGCAAGGCCTGCTTGTCGGAAACCTTTGCGTTGATGGCGGCGGCGACCGTATCGCCCAGCTCGCCCGCGTCGTCGATCTCCGCAAACTGTTCGACGGCATCATCGCTGATCTTCTTGTTCAGCTTGGCATATTCGCCGAATTGTTCAACCACCTGCCGCATCATCGCGGATACTTCGGTTCCGGAGTCGGTAGGCTCATCAATCACGCTGACCTCGGCGGCAACATAATCGCCGACCACGCGCAGCGCGTCCAGCTTGGCACGCTCCTGGCCCTCGACCATCACGCGCACGGTGCCGTCGGGCAGTTTCAGCAGCTGTAGCACCTGCGCCACCACGCCAGTGTCATAGAGGTCGCTGCCCTCGGGATCATCGCAGCCCGGATCGAGCTGCGACAGCAGGAATATGTCCTTGGACCCCTCCATCGCGGCCTCGAGCGCCGCAACCGATTTGTCGCGCCCGACGAACAGCGGCACGACCATGCCGGGAAATACGACGATGTCGCGCAGGGGCAGCAGGGGGAATGTCTCAGTCATCAATGTCTTCCATCACCGGCGGAGCGGGCCGCCTTCCAATTGACGCGAATATGGGTAGACATGGCGCGCTTCGCAACGCACCGGCAACGAATGGATGTGGATGGAGCGCGCGCGTGCGGTCAGACCGAATGGCCGTCGTGTCGCCGTGGATCGAAGGTGTAGAAACAACTGAACGTATAGCGAAGGCCTGCCGTGATCGGTTCGACTCCGTGGAGATAATGCGCGGTCGACGGGAAATAGGCCATCAGCCGTGGCTTGAGCTCCGGCCGTAGGTCGCGCTTCGGAAAATAGATCTGACCGCCTTCATATTCGTCGTTCAGGTAGATGATCGACGCGAATGCCCGCCACGGCGTCTGGTTGGGCTTTCCATCGGGCTCCTCGCAATCGGCATGTGCCGCCTGATCGTCCCCCGGCCGCCACCGGACGAGTTGCAGCGTATCGGCATAGACCGGATCGGTGATGCCATAGTCGGCCTTGATATGCTTGGCCGACCGCCGCCTGATCTTTTCCATCAGCTTGAGAATTTTCGGTGGCATGGATCGCGGATTGATCATCCGGCCGTGCCACACGTCGCTCTTTGGCAGATAGGTTTCCCAAGGCGCTTCTGGCGACTTCGCAAAATGGAGCAGTTGCTTGCGCTCGGCCTCGGTAATGAAATCATAGGCCAAACCGATGGCCTTGCCATTGAGGGAACTCGCATGGCGCGCTGGCGCCATGGCGTTTCCGCCCGGTCGGCCGAGGCCAGGGAAACTGCCCGGATTGGAATTTGCAAGCATAGGTGCGACCCTTCGACTTTCGAAAAACCTTGCGCCGTCACGCTCGACGGTTGCGCAGCATTACCCCATGCCTGGGAAATTCATACCCGGCGGCAGTCCAAGGCCGCCCTGGATTTGCTGCATTTCTTCGGCGGACTTGCGATCGGCCTTGTCGCGCGCATCGTTGAATGCGGCCGCGACGAGATCTTCCAGCATCTGCTTCTCGGATGGTGCCATCATGCTTTCGTCGATGGTGACGCCCAGGATCCGGCCGCGCGCGGTTGCCCGCACCTTAACGATCCCGCCGCCCGCGCTGCCTTCAACCTCTATCGTATCGAGCTTGGCCTGCGCCTCGCTCATCTGCGACTGGATGTTCTCGGCTGCCTTCTGCGCAGCGGCAATCATTTCTTCCATCGACTTCATGCTTTTCGGCTCCAGGGTATGTCGCGCCGACCGTTGTTCGCGGCGCCTTCTTCTATCATTTCCGCGTCGGGGAAGGCAGCCTTTGTCGCCTTCACCATCGGATGCTCGAGCACCGCGGCCCTTGCCGCCTCGCGACGCTTTTCCTCGTGTTCGACCAGCGAGAGCGTGCCCTCGTCCGCCGCGCGCTGTTCCAGCGTCCACCGGCTTCCCGTTACCGCAAGCAGGGCGTCGCGCAACACGGGCTCAATCGCATCTCCGAACTTTTCGGCCCGATCGTACACCAGCAGGCCCCGCTCGACTTTAACCGGGCGGATCTGCAACCGCATGATGCTCGCAGCCTGCAATTGGCCTGCCGCATCGATCCGGTCGACCAGCTCCTGCCAATCGAGCGCCTGCGAGCCTGCGTCCTGCGCATGACCCGATCCTGTTGCCGCTGTCTGCTGAGCCGGCCCCGCCGCGGCAATTTCTTCCAGCCGCTTCGCCAGCTTGCCCGGATCTGGTAGGCTGGATGCATGCAGAACGCGCAACAGGGCCATGCGAGCGGACACGAGCGGGTCGGGGGCGAGCCGCACTTCCTCATAGCCCTTGAGCAGCAACTGCCACAGCCGATGCACCTGGCCGATCTCGAGGCGCGTCGACCACTCACCGATCTGGTCGCGGTCTTCGCCGAACTCTCCATCGGGCTCGCCCGCCACCTGCGCCAGCGCAATACGTTGGGTCAGATCCAGCAGGGACCGCAGCAGCGCGAGCGGTTCGACGCCAAGCGAATACTGATCGTCCAGCGCCGATAGCACGGCCTTCGCATCACCCTCCAGCAAGTGCGCAAAAAGGCGTCGCTGGGCGCCGCGGTCGGCGAGGCCGAGCATCTCGCGCACCTTTTCTGCGGTCACCGCCGCTTCCGGCTCCACGCTTGCATGGGCGATCGCCTGATCCAGGATCGACAGCCCGTCGCGAACCGACCCTTCGGCGGCGGCGGCGATCAAATCGAGCGCTTCATCTTCGGCCTCGACGCCTTCCATGCGGCACACCTCGCCGAAGTGCGAGCGCAGCATGTCTTTCGGGATCCGCCGCAGATCGAACCGCTGCGTGCGGCTCAAAACCGTTATCGGCAGCTTGTCGACCTCGGTCGTGGCGAAGAGGAATTTCACATGCGCTGGCGGCTCCTCCAGCGTCTTGAGCAACGCATTGAAAGCGTTGCGGCTGAGCATGTGGACCTCGTCGATGATGTAGATCTTGTAGCGCGCCGACACGGCGGCATAGCGCACTGCCTCGATAATCTCGCGCACGTCGTCGACGCCAGTATGCGAGGCGGCGTCCATCTCGATGACGTCGATATGGCGGCCTTCGGCAATCGCGCGACAGGGTTCGCACTCGCCGCAGGGGCTGATCGTCGGGCCGCCCTCACCGTCGGGGCCGATGCAATTCAATGCCTTGGCGATCAGGCGCGCGGTCGAGGTCTTGCCCACCCCGCGCACGCCGGTCATCAGGAAAGCATGCGCCAGCCGGTCGCGCGCGATGGCATTGGCCAAGGTGCGGACCATGGCGTCCTGACCGATCAGTTCCGCAAAGGTTTGCGGACGGTATTTGCGCGCGAGCACGCGATAAGGCTGCGCCGCACTCTTCGTATCGGTGTCCTGCGCGGCTTCGCCCGAACCAGCCGGCTTGGCCGGTTTCGTCTCCCCTGTGTCGCCTTGCTTCGGCTCGGCAGCGGGTACCTGCTCGTCAGGGAGCGCAGGGTCCGAACCGAACATCGATTCCTGACCGGCGTCTTCCAGCTCGGGAATGCTCGCTGGCCTGTCTTCTGCCTCGTCCATCCATGGCAAGGATTCGGGATTGTCCGGTGAATCACCCATGCCGCCATAGGTAGGCGCTCGTTTTGCGTTTGTCGAAGAATTGCGTCGCGTTTAAAAGTGGTGCGCAGCAATCAAGGGGCGACGACCAATGCCAGTCAAACCCGGTCGATACACGGCGTCCCATTCAGGGCCTTTGACCGTTTTCCTCATCGGAATGCGGATCAACCAGTTCTGGAGGATCGACAAATGGTTACCGGTAGCCAAGGCCATGCCGCCCATGCTTCTCGAACTCGCGGCAGACGCCGACAGCGGCTTCCTCGGCTCGGAAACGGTCCTGCAGGGACTCCGGACGATTCTGGTAATCCAGTACTGGGACGGTTTCGCCAATCTCGAACGCTATGCCCGCGCCGCCGACAAGCGGCACCGGCCAGCATGGACGTCCTTCAACAAATCCATCGGCGACGATGGAACGGTGGGGATCTTCCACGAAACCTACACCGTTACGCCGGGCGGCAGCGAGACGGTCTACAACAACATGCCGATCTGGGGGCTCGGCCAGGTGGCGGGCGTCGAGCCGGCAACCGGCTCGCTGAAGACGGCAAGAGACCGCCTGACCCGGTCCAATCCGACGCTTTGATTGAAAAAGGAGCCGAGCGACCCGCCGCAATTCACCTGGGCTGCTTCCTTCCGGACCTGACCCGGTGAGCGAACGCAAACGTCCACCCGACTCCCGGCGCGCCATATGGCGGCGGCACGTCGGGATTGCAAGCGCCGAACATCCACCCCAGACCCTCGCTGGGGACGAGACTTGAGCGTTTGCAGCCAAGTCGCAATGGGGCGGGATTGCTGCGTTAGCGGAAATTGTCGGCGTAGGCCTGCAGCTTCAGCTTGTGCGAGGGGGTTACATGGACGCGCGCGGCGATGCCGTATTTCTCTGCATAGGCTTTTGCCTCGTCCTTGCTCGAAAAACTGAGCTGCACTTGCGCCTGCGTATCGCCGCTGCCGGTCCAGCCCATGAGTGGGTCAGCGCGCCGAGCTTCGGATTGCTCGAACTCGAGCACCCACTCGTCGGTCCGGGCCTTGCCCGATTGCATCGCGCTCTGCGGTCGCTGGTAGATCCTGGCTGCCATAGTGCGCGTCTCTTTAGGTCAGCCGCCCGATTTTGAAAAGGCGAGTCTTCGCTTTTCGCACCCGCCTCCGCGGGCGCGTCCTCGGTGCTATCCCTTCGCTACGCTACGGGCACCTGCGGGCGGGCGGTCGCCCTTGCGCTCGCACGGCTCGCGTATGGCTATTGCCTGTCGAAAGCATTTTTCGTCTTCAAACTCGGCCTTTCGGTCCAGGGTTCCTCCGGCCAGCGATGCTTGGGGTAACGCCCCTTCATCTCCTTGCGCACATCGGCCCAGCTGCCGCGCCAGAAACCGGGCAGGTCGCGGGTGGACTGGATCGGGCGACCGGCGGGACTGGTGAGCTTGAGCAGCAGCGGCACGCCGCTTTCCTTTGGGCCCACTATCGGGTGACGCTCCAGTCCGAACAATGCCTGCACGCGCACCTCAACGCTGGGTGCATCGTCGCCGGTATAGTCGATCCGGTGGGTGGTCCCGGCAGGCGAGGTGAATTCGCGCGGTGCCTCCTTGTCGAGGGTCTGCCGGTCTTTCCATTCGAGTGTGCCCAGCAGGGCATCGACCAATTTGCCTTGCGGAATATCGAGATCGCGCCGCCCGTCCAATAAAGGGGCGAGCCATGTTTCGGCCGTCTCGGCAAGGCGGCTTTTGGACAGCGCACCCAGCTTCACAAACTGTGCTCGCGCGATCAGAGTGGCAGGCAGACGTTCGGGGAGCGAAGAAAGCGCTTCATCGACAAGTGCCTGCGTTATCGCCTGCCGATCCGGCGCCGGGTCGGGGCCGCTCGCCAGAATGATTTCGCCCAGGCGCTTTTCGATCCGGGCCTCGATCCGCCCATCCTTCCAGCGAAGGATTTGCCGCCGGGTGATCCTGTCGCCGAGCCAATGTTCGAGCTCGGCTTGCTCCAGCGCAATCGCCGAAGTGATCCGCGCCCCCTTCGCCTGCCCTTGCGCATCTCCGATGACGAGAAATTCGGCCCTCGCCAGCGGGGACACGGCGTCCAGAACGAACCCGCGACCACCCGCTGAAATCCAGTTTTCGCCCGAAGAATCGCGTTTTTTCGCCACGAAATCAGGCCGACCTGCGGCGAGGAGAATGCCGGGCGGCACGCCCACTTTTTCCCGCGCCCCAACCAGCTTTTCCGCCTGCCGAGCCCATCGCCCGGCCAGCTTCCGGCTCGCCTCCGCCCTTCCCCCACGATCGCCATTCCACCGCGATAGCCGCGCCTCGAGATCCTCCCCGCGACCGCCCAATCCCCGCTCTTGCAGCAAGAGTGCTAGCCGCGCCGCCGTCTCCGCATCGCCGCGCTCTGCGCCGAACAGCACCATCGCCGCCGAGGCCGGATCGAGCGGGAGGCTCGCAAGGTTTTCCCCGTGCGGAGTAATCCGCCCGTTCTCGTCCAGCGCGCCCAGCGCCGCCAGCATTGTCTTCGCCGCAGTAAGCGATACCTCGGGCGGAGGATCGAGCCATTGCAGGCTCGCCGGATCGCGCGTGCCCCATTTCGCGAGGTCGAGTACCAGCGGGGCAAGGTCCGCCGTTTCCATCTCGGGCGGATCGAAGCGTGGACGTCCGCCATGCCCGCCCTCTTCCCACAGCCGATACGCAACTCCCGGTCCCTGCCGAGCGGCGCGACCCGCGCGCTGAGCAGCGGCAGCCTGACTGGCGCGATGAGTCACCAGATGCGTCGTGCCTGCCGCCCGGTCGAACTCGGCCCGGCGCGATAGGCCCGCATCTACTACGACCGACACACCATCCAGCGTCAGCGAGGTCTCTGCAATCGCTGTTGCCAGCACGATGCGGCGGCGACCATCCGGATCCTTGCGGATCGCAGCGCGCTGGTCCGCTGGCTGCACCTGCCCGTGTAACGGCAGGACCAGTGCCTTGGGCAGGCGTTCTGCCAGTCGTTCGCGCGTGCGTTCGATCTCGCCGACACCTGGCAGGAAAGCGAGGATATCGCCCTCTTGTTCGCGCCATGCCGTGGCGATGGCGGACGTCATGGCGTCTTCCACGCTCGCCTGGGGCGAGGATCCAAGCCAGCGAATGTCGAGCGGATACGCTCTCCCCTCGCTCTCGATGACCTGCGTTGCCTCTCCCATGAGCGAGGCAAATCGCGCCCCATCGATCGTGGCCGACATCACCAATATGCGCAGGTCCTCGCGGAGCACCCCTTGCGATTCAAGCGCCAGTGCCAGCCCCAGATCGCTGTCGAGATGACGCTCATGCGCCTCGTCCAAGAGAACTGCGGAGATTCCCAGCAATTCGGGATCGTCGAGGATCGTGTTCACGAAGATCGCCTCGGTTAACACCAACACGCGTGTGCCTGCGGACCGCTTGCTGTCGAGCCGGGTGATGTAGCCAATCGTTTCGCCAGGTTTTTCACCCAGCATTTGCGCCATCCGCTCCGCCGCGGCACGCGCAGCCACGCGTCGCGGGGAGGTCAGGATAATGGTGCCGGTGCACCAGGGTTCATCAAGGAGTGCGGGAGCGACAGCCGTCGTCTTGCCAGCTCCCGGCGGCGCGACGAGCACTGCCGAACTCTCCGCAAGCAGCGCGGCTTTCAGTTCGGGCAGGACATCATGGATGGGAAGCCGCTCGGACACACCCGCATCCTACAGACTTGGCGGCGCGATCAATATCCGCGCGACACTGAAAATAGTGCAGCCTGCACCATCGCGCGACGTGCTTTTCCGTCGGGGAATATGGACAACGCATCGATCGCGCGCTGCGCGAAGTGCCGTGCGCGCGCCTTGGTGTCGGCAACGGCATTGTGCCGGTCGATCAGGCGAACTGCCTCGTCCAGATCCTCGTCGGACGTACGGAATCCGCCAATGGCTGCCTTCCAGAATTCGCGCTCCTGCGCACTACCCCGGGCATAAGCAAGGATCACCGGCAGGGTCATCTTGCCCTCGCGGAAATCGTCGCCCCGGTCCTTGCCCATCTGCGCCGCATCGGCATCGTAATCCAGTGCGTCATCCACAAGTTGGAAAGCGACGCCAAGATTGCGCCCATATTCATCGAGCGCGCGTTCTTCTTCGTCGCTGCATTCCGCGACCACGGCGGCGATGCGGCTGGCGGCGGCAAAAAGGGCTGCCGTCTTGGCGCGGATGATATGGAGGTAGCGTTCCTCGCTCGTGTCGATCTTGCGCTGGGCGGTCAGCTGGTCGACCTCGCCCTCGGCGATGATCGCGCTGGCTCCGGAGAGGATCTTCAGCACCTTCAGGCTGCCGTCCTCGGTCATCAGCTCGAAGCTGCGACTGAACAAGAAATCGCCGACCAGCACCGTTGCCGGGTTGCCGAAGATGATATTCGCCGCCGCTTTACCGCGACGTAAATCGCTGCCGTCGACGACATCGTCATGTAGAAGCGTGGCGGTATGGATAAACTCCACCGCCGCGGCGAGCTTGTAATGGCGAGTCCCGCTGTACCCCACCAGCTCCGCACCGGCGAGCGTGAGCATCGGTCGGAGCCGCTTGCCACCGCCCGAGATCAGATGCCCTGCCAGCGCAGGGATCAGCGGCACTTCGCTCTGCATCCGGTCGAGAATGACCTGATTGACCTGATTCATGCCATTCGCGGTCAGCGAAAGCATGGGGTCGATCGAGGGCTCGGGCATCTTGCTTGGGAGGGGAACGACGTCGGCTGTCATGTCATCTTGGCCATGGGCTGCGTAAGCTTGCTTGGCAAGGATGGAAATTGCGTTAGTCTTGCGAGCGATGACGCAGCAGATGCAAGATTCCACCGAGGTGGACAGGACCCTCGAGGGGTATCGCAAGAGCATCGACAATATCGATGCGGCACTCGTGCATATTCTCGCCGAACGGTTTCGTATCACGCAGGCTGTCGGTGAGTATAAGGCCAAAGCGACTTTGCCCCCTGCCGATCCGAAGCGCGAGGCAATCCAGATCGCCCGGTTGCGGAGGCTGGCAGAAGAAAGCGAACTGGATCCCGAGTTCTCGGAGAAGTTCCTTCGTTTCATTATCGACGAAGTCATCCGGCATCATGAAAAAACGAGGGATGAGACGACTTAGCGGGAAGCCCGCGAGATTATGGTGCCCGCCGATGGATCAGGAATGATCGGACTGATCAGCCACCCGCTCGGGGCAGGATCAACTCGACCATCAGGCCACCCAAATCTTCGCTTTCGCCCAGGATGACGTCGCCGCCATAGATTTCCGCGACGTCGCGGACGATAGCGAGACCCAGCCCCGTCCCGGGTTTGCCGGTATCGAGGCGTGCGCCGCGGTCGAATATGCGATCGCGCTCTTCCACGGGGATGCCCATGCCGTCATCCTCTATCCAGATCTTGCAATGAGGCCCGCTGCGTTCCGTATCCACCGTCACAAAGACGCTGCCACCACCGTATTTTGCGGCGTTTTCGATAAGATTGCCTAAGATCTCATCGAGATCCTGCCGCTCGATCGCGACTACAGCGTCACGATTTCCATCGAGGTCGAATCGCGTATTCTCGTAAATGCGCGTGACAGCGCGCAGTACGGATTCGGCACTCGACCAGACCTGCGCGCGCGAATGCCCAGTCGCGCGACGGCCGACTGCGCGCGCGCGCGCCAAGTGATGCTCCACGTGCCGCTGCATCGTTCGCGTCTCTCTGACCACGAGGCGAGACAGATTGGGATCGCTCGCCGTAGCCGCGTTGGTCAGGACGGTAAGCGGCGTCTTCAAAGCGTGGGCCAGGTTGCCTGCATGGGTCCGCGCTTCCTCAGCCTGTTTCTCGCTGTGTGCGAGCAAGCCGTTGATCTCCTCGACCAGGGGCTCGACCTCCGTCGGCAGGGGTTCGGTAATCCGGTTTGTGCCAGCCGAACGCATCGACTGGATCGCTGCCCGAACCCGGCGCAAGGGTGACAGGCCGTACCAACTTTGCAGCATCGCCATGACCAGCAACCCCAAACCCAAGGCTGCGAAGCTCCACACCAGGATCGAGCGGATACGGCGGATCTGAAAATCGAGCTCTTCGCGGGCGGAGGCAACGCTGAAGGTCCAACGCTGGTCGCTATCGGGCAGCATGACGGTGCGCTCGACTATCCGAAGCGGCTCGCCGAAAAACTGATCGGAATCGTAGAAATGCGGCTCGTCGTCACCGTAGGCACCGCGAACCTGCAGACGCAGATCCCACAGGCTGCGGCTGGGCAGTGGATCGCGATTGGGCGCGCTGATTTGCCAGTACACGCCGCTGTAGGGTTCGAGAAATCGCTGGTCGCCGAGTGAACGATAGGTCCAGACGTCGCCCTGCGGATCGACCTCCGCAGCCGAGATCAGGGCCGTCAGAACATATTCGAGCTGGGAGTCGAAATTGTCCTCGACCAGATTGGTCAGCGTGCGATCGAGCGCGAAACCACCGCCGACGAGCAGGATACCGATCCAGCCCGCCGCAATGAGCATCATGCGCGTCGCGAGGCTGCGCCGCGGAACATTTTGCGACGCGGAACCGTGGGACAGGACTACCGGGTCAGCCGAGGAATCCGCCGATGCCATTCCCGCGTCGCCATCACTCTCAGGAAGCGCGCGGCGCGTCGGCGGGGTCGTCGAGACTATAGCCAAGTCCACGTATTGTCGTGATTACTTCCGCGCCCAGCTTCTTGCGGATGCGGGTCACGAAAACTTCTATGGTGTTCGAGTCGCGGTCGAAATCCTGATCGTAGATATGTTCGATCAACTCGGTGCGACTGACCACCTTGCCCTTGTGATGCATCAGGTAGCTGAGCAGCTTGTACTCCTGCGCGGTAAGCTTCACCGGCTCTCCGCCGAGCGTCACGCGACCCGAACGGGTGTCCAGACGCACGTCACCGGCGGTAAGTTCGCTCGACGTATTGCCAGAGGCGCGACGGATCAGCGCGCGCAGGCGGGCAATCAGTTCCTCGGTCTGGAAAGGCTTGGCGAGGTAATCGTCGGCACCTGCATCGAGGCCGGCGACCTTGTCCGACCAGCTATCGCGGGCGGTGAGCACGAGGACCGGGAACTTGCGCCCTTCCTTGCGCCACATCCCCAGTACTGTGAGCCCGTCGATCTCGGGTAAGCCGAGATCGAGAATGACCGCATCGTAATCCTCGGTCGAGCCAAGGAAGTGACCGTCTTCTCCATCGGTCGACAGGTCGATCGCATAACCGTTCTGTTCAAGCGTGGATTTCAGCTGCTGGCCGAGCGTGGGCTCGTCCTCGACTATCAGGATCCTCATGGCGTTTCCGTCCTCAAATAAAGCGCGCGACGCGTTTCGTTCATGTAGATGAATGCGTCAACCTGAACGGAGTTTCTGCCACCCATTCTCATCCAAAAGTTCAGCGACTGCGGCGCAGCACCCGGCCCGTACGAGCGTCGACGTCGATGAACAGGACTTTCCCGTCCTTGATGAATTTGAGCCGGTACGCCATCGCGGTCGAATCGTAATCGAAGCCGAGATATTCGGCATTGCCCATCTTCGGAACGATGCGGTTTTCAATCTCGCGCGCCCGCAGGATGTTACCGGCCCGCATTTCCTTGCGCGCCTCGCCCTGATCGCTACGCCGCTGTGCATCGACGGGCGACGCACCGATCGAACCGGCAATCAGGCCGAGAGCGAGCATGGATGGGAGCAGGCTTTTCATGGTGTTGCCTGCCTACTCCCAAACCATTGAACAATGTCTGAATACTACGGCTGGAGCCTGTTCAGCGGGTCATCTCGTACTTTACAGTGACATTGACCGCTGTGCTGACCAGCCCGGGCTGGACTGGCGCAGACGCATCTTCCGCGCCTTGTGCCATCGCCTGCCGCATCATCGGCCGCGGCGGCGCGTAATCGGTCATGGTCTCGTTGACTTCGAGCAGCCGAAGACCGGAATACCCCGCGAGGCGAGCGTATTCCATGGCCTGGGTCTGGGCACGTTGCATTGCACTCTGTCGTGCCTGCGCCTTGGCCGCAGTATCATTTTCGAGCGAGAAATCCGGACCGCTGATGTCGGTCGCCCCCGCAACCACGAGCGCGTCGAGCACCTCTCCGGTTTCGTCGATCTCGCGCAACTTGACGCTAACCCTGTTCGACGCCTGATAACCGCGGAAGACCTGCCGCTGCGTCTGCTGATCGTAATCGTATCGCGCGCCCAGGTTAATGCCGGTCGTCTGAATGTCGCGCTCGGGCACGCCAAGCGATTTGATGCGATCGACGACCTTGCGCATTTCTGCGGAATTCTGGCGCATCGCTTCGACGGCAGTGGGCGCATCGGTGGTTACACCCGCCCCGAGTGCCGACGGCTGCGATAGCCATGGCGGGAAGTGCAGTACGGATCATCATTAGCTCCTTTGTAATGTTGTTACACCGTATCGATCGACACTGTTTACGGCTGGCTGAACGAAAGGGTCCCGTATTCACCTTCACATCGCAAGCGTCTGCCGATACGGGACAGGCCGCAATCGGGGAGGATAGATGACACTGCCGAAACTCATTCTGGCTGCAGCAATGCTGGTACTGGCGGCTCCGCTCAACGCTCAGATGGAGCGAGTGCCCGATCGCGAGACCGACGACGGCGAGGGGCCGTACCCCGTCCTGATCGTCTCCGGCGCGCAAATGGTGGAAGGGTCTGGCTCGCCGCCGATGGGCCCGGTCGACATCGTGATCGAAGGGAACCGGATCGCGTCCGTGCATGCGGGCCAGGCGCCGGATAATGTGCGAAGCTCCGCAGAGCGTATTATCGACGCCCGCGGCATGACGGTGATGCCCGGCTTCATCGATGTGCATGGGCACAATGGCGATGGGTCGAAAGCACCGCAGCCGAGCTACGGCTACAAGCTGTGGCTCGCGCACGGGGTGACGAGTGTGCGCGGCGTGAGCTTCTATTTCGGCGAAGGCACGCCCGATCTTGCCGATGCCGAGCGCAGTTCCAGCAATGCGATTACCGCGCCGCGCCTGTTTCCCTACGCTGTCTTCGGCGACAAATGGGGGCGCGAATACCCCGACACCGAAACCGAGGCCCGCGAATGGGTGCGCTGGGCCAAGGACCGGGGCTATTGGGGAATGAAGTTCTTCAACAACGAAAGCCCCGAGGTGCTGGGAGCGGCGCTGGACGAGGCCGAGACCCTGGACTTCGGATCGATCGCCCACCTCGCCCAGCCCGGCGTCCAGCGTGTCAATGCGCGCAAGGCGGTCGAACTGGGGATGGACGGCATCACGCACTTCTACGGCCATTTCGAGAGCCTGCTGCGTGACGGTGCGCTGGTCCGCTATCCGTCGGGATATAATTACCACGACGAGCAATCGCGGTTCGCCTGGGTTGCACGGCTCGCGGATCAAGTCGTCGAGCCGGATAGCGAGGAGTGGGACGAGTATATCGATTTCCTGGTTGAGAGCGGGGTGACGCTGAGCCCGACATTCAACATCTATTCGGCAAGTCGCGACGTGATGGCAGCGCGCAATCGCGACTGGCACGCGCGCTACTCCTTGCCCTCGTTGCTCGATTTTTATGCGCCGAGCGCGACCAACCATGGCAGCTATTACAAGGACTGGTCGACCGAGGACGAGGTCGCATGGCGACGGTTCTATCGGTACTGGTTCGACTTCACGGCGGAGTTCCACCGCCGCGGCGGGCGAATCACGGTCGGCAGCGACCCCGGCTATATCTACCAAACCTGGGGCTTTGCCTATATCGGGGAACTGGAGATGCTTCGCGAGGCCGGCCTCGAACCGCTGGAAGTCATCCGCGCAGCTACTGTCGCCGGTGCGCAGGAGATTTATCAGGCGCGCGGTGAGACTCCACCGATGGGGACGATACAGGTGGGCAAGTTGGCGGATCTGGTGATCGTCCCGGGCAATCCGCTCGACAATTTCAAGCTGCTCTACGGCACCGGCCATACGCAGCTGAACCGCGAGACCGGCGCGATCGAGCAGGTCGGCGGCGTGCGCTGGACGATCAAGGACGGGATTGTCTACGATGCGCCCGCGCTCCTCGAGGACGTGGCGCGCATGGTGGAGGCGCAGAAGGCCGCGCGCTAAGCGCTTGCGGGATCGGGACGGCGCGACTACCTCGCGCGGCCTATGGCACAGCCCCCGATCCTCAGCCTCGAAGGCATGGCATTGCAGCAGGGCGGCAAGTGGCTGTTCGGCGGACCCGATCATGCGCCGCTCGACCTCCATATCGGCCCGCGTGACCGGCTTGCGCTGATCGGCCGCAACGGGGTGGGCAAGACCACGCTGTTCCGCATGATCGACGGGCGGATCGAAACCGATGCCGGTGCGCGCAAGGTCAAGCCGCATGCCAAGATCGTCCTGCTGGAGCAGGACCCCGACCTCACCGGCCATGCCACGTTGATGGACTGGGCGCTGGATGGGGAGCACGCGCCGCAGGAGTTCGAGGTCGAGGCAATCGCCGGGCAGCTCGGCATCGACATGAGCCGCGAGACCAAGGGCGCGAGTGGCGGCGAGAGGCGCCGCGCCGCCATCGCACGCGCGCTGGCGCAGGAACCCGACCTGCTGCTGATGGACGAGCCGACCAACCATCTCGACCTCGGTGCGATCGACTGGCTCGAAGGCTGGCTCGAACGTTACAAAGGCGCCTTCGTGGTCATCAGCCACGACCGGACCTTCCTCAAGCGCCTGACCCGCGCGACCATCTGGCTGGACCGGGGCGAGTTGCGGCGCAAGGAAGTCGGCTTTGGCGGATACGAGGCGTGGGAAGAGCAGGTCTATGCCGAGGAAGCGCGCGCGGCGGAGAAGCTCGACGCGAAACTGAAGATCGAAGCGCACTGGCTCGAACGCGGCGTGACCGCGCGGCGCAAGCGCAACCAGGGGCGGCTCGAGAAGCTCTGGCAGATGCGTGCGCAGCGGGCTTCGATGATCTCGGCAGGCGGTACGGCCAAGCTGAAGCTGGCGACTGAGGAGGACTTCAAGTCCAAGTCGGTCATCGTCGCGGACAAGATCACCAAGAGCTACGGCGACCGCACGATCATCAAGCCTTTCAGTCTGCGCATCCAGCGCGGCGACCGGATCGGCATCGTCGGGGCGAATGGCGCGGGCAAGACGACGCTGCTCAAGATGCTGACCGGCGAACTCGAACCCGACAGCGGCACGGTGGAGATCGCCAAGACGCTGACCGGCGTGATGATCGACCAGCAGCGCCAGTTGCTCACCGCCGACAAGACGGTGCGACAGGTGCTGGCCGAGGGCGGTGACTGGATCGACGTGCGCGGGGTGCGCAAGCATGTGCAGGGATATCTCAAGGAGTTCCTGTTCGATCCCAAGATCGTCGACATGCGGGTGTCCGTATTGTCGGGCGGCGAGCGTTCGCGGCTGCTGCTGGCGCGCGAATTCGCCAAGGCATCGAACCTGCTGGTGCTGGACGAGCCGACCAACGATCTCGACCTGGAAACGCTGGACCTGCTGCAGGAAGTCATTGCCGATTACGAGGGCACGGTGCTGATCGTCAGCCACGATCGCGATTTCCTCGACCGCACGGTCACCATTACGCTGGGCCTCGATGGCTCGGGCAAGGTGGATGTGGTCGCGGGTGGTTACGAGGATTGGCAGACCAAGCGGCAGGCGCCGGTTTCCGCGAAGGCGAAGGCAGAGAGATCGGACGAAAAGCCATCGGCCCCTCCCCCACCGCCGCCGAAACCGAGCAAGCTGTCCTACAAGGACCAGCGCGACTACGAACTGTTGCCGGCCCGGATCGAGGAGCTGGAAGCTGCAATCGTGCGGGGCGAGCAGATCCTGGCCGATCCCGATCTCTACGCGGCTGACCCGCAGCGCTTCGCCAATGTCTCCAAGGGCATCGAGAATGCGCGGGCCGAAAAGGATGCGGCCGAAGAACGCTGGCTGGACCTGGCCGAACAGGTCGAGGCGCTTTGAATCACGAAGAGCTCGCCCGCCAGATTGCCGGGTGTCGTCTCTGTGCCGCCCACCTGCCGCATGGCGTCCGGCCGGTGGCCAGTTTCTCTCCTACAGCGCGATTGCTGATCATCGGGCAGGCGCCGGGCTCGAAGGTCCACGAGAGCGGCATCCCGTGGGACGACAAGAGCGGCGACCGGCTCCGCGAATGGACCGGCCTCACCAAGGACCGGATGTACGATCCGGGGCGAGTCGCACTGGTCCCGATGGGCTTCTGCTACCCCGGCAGGGCAAGCGGCGGAGACAAGCCGCCGCAGCCCGAATGCGCGCCGAAATGGCACGACAGCATCTTGAGCCTGTTGCCCGAGGA
The DNA here is from genome assembly GCA_003248395.1 of Citromicrobium sp. Lineage (GTDB taxonomy): Bacteria > Pseudomonadota > Alphaproteobacteria > Sphingomonadales > Sphingomonadaceae > Qipengyuania. The sequence continues at coordinate 5,595 of QFNA01000036.1, read as the reverse complement.
CCGCCTGACTTTGCTCGTCGGGACCTACGCGCAGGCACGCTATCTTCCGGCTGCGCGCAGGCTTTCCATGACCGAACGCGTCCGCAATTTTCGCGACTATCTGCCCGCGTTCTTCCCGCTGCCCCATCCGGCCTGGCGATCCACGATATGGATGCGGCAGCATCCGTGGTTCGAGGCGGAGGTTCTCCCGGCCCTGAGACGACAGGTTGCGCGCTTTGACGGCGGATAACCCCGAACCCGCAGAAATCCGTCAAAGTTCACTCAAAGTTCACTCAAAAACCGCGGTTGATCCTAGATCAACCCTTCGGCCTTCATGGCCTGTTTGACCGCATCGCGCTCCATGTTGCGGTCGCGATAGTCGGCGAGAGATTGCGGCAGGTCGACCTTGAACTTGCGCGCCCAGAGCAACGTGACGAAAAGATAATTGTCCGCCACTGTCGGGCCGCCGCCGACCAGCCAGTCGCGCCCTTCCATCAGCTTTTCGGTCAGCGTGTAGGTCTTGGCGAGCTTCTCGCGCGCCTTGTCCTGCCGGTCTTCGGTATCGCCACCGAACAGCGGGTGGTAGCCGCCGTGGATTTCGGTGCCGATGAAGCCGATCCATTCGAGCAGCTTGTAGAGATCCCTGCCGTTCGGAAGCGTGCCGGTCTTGTCGGCGATATAGCTGAGCACTGCCGGATTTTCGGTGAGCAGGTCGATGTCGCCATCGGAAATGGCGGGCACGTATCCGCGCGGGCTGATCGCGTAGAAATCCTCGCCATTCTCGGTCTCGTGCTTGCCGAGATCGACCTTGATGGCATCGTGGTCGATATTGCCTTCGATCAGGGCGATATGGCTGGCGAGGCTGCACGCGCCCGGCGAATAATAGAGTTTCATTGGGAATGTCCTTTCACCCAATCGACGCTTGCGCGCGGCAGCGGTTCCAGAGCGGGGCGGCCTACAAGTTGACACAGTTGACACTGTCCAGGGCATTTATTTGATGCGGTAGAAACAGGCGACGCGATCCAGCGCCAGCTTGAGCACGAGCTTGCCGCTGCGCGCAGGCCAGTCGAGCGCCTTTTCGGCATGCGGCACGGTTTCGCACGCGCAGACGACCCGCCAGAGGATATCCCTGAGCCCCGCCCCCGCTTCGGCCATCGCGCGATCGAAGCGTTCCTTCGCGGCGAGCTGCATCTCGGATGGCGTCAAGCCGTCACGCCCCGGGCTGCTGCCACCGCAATCGACCCGCACCGGATCCCAGCGCATGGTCACCGAGGGCGAAAGCTGCGCACGCTCGAAATCCGCTCGCAGCCGCTCGCCCGCATCGAACAGGCGGTCGTCTATATGGCCGCGCGCATGCAACCAGCCGACCGGCGATTCGCGCAGGTTCACCGTGACAGTGCGTCGCTTCCCCCGAGCCGATCCGCCGCGTTTCGGCCCCATCTCGGTCAGTTCTCGTTCGACCAGTTGTCTTGGCATGTCCGTTCCTCTTGCCTGTGAAACGTAGCCTTGCGTTTTTATGGTTCGTGTAGGAAAGTGATTTCACCAATCCGGTTCAGGAGGCATTGCTTTGATCAACCGCATCCGCGACATCCGCAAGCAGAAGGGCCTGACGCTCGCCGAACTCGCCGAGGCCTGCGATCCTCCCACCACGCCGCAAACCGTCGGCAGGCTGGAGACGGGGATGCGCAACCTTTCGACCAAATGGATGGAGCGGATCGGTGGCGCACTGGGCGTCGACCCCGAAATGCTCGTCCGGTCGGAAAGCAACAGCCACCCCCAGGTGGTCGCCACGCTGGGCCAGAGCGGCCCCGAGGCCCTGACCGAAACCCGCGATGCGATCCCTGCCACCGAACTGGGCGGTGACGGCATGCTGCTCGTCATGACGATCGATTATCCGCATGGCGAGTATCGACCCGGCGACCAGTTGTGGCTCCGCCAGATCGCGCCGGAGGATGCGGCGCGCGCGATCAATCGCGACGTCCTTGTCCCGCGCAAGGGCGGACGCTTTGCCTTCGGTCGCCTGATCGACCGACAAGGTCAGCTTGTCGGCCTGTTGCCGCCGGGGCATGGCGCGAAGCAGCAGGTGGTCGAGAACCCCGCCTGGCTGGCAGTGGCCGAAATGCTGGTTCGAAAACTGTGACCCCGCCCAAGACACGGCGCGTCCTGACGATTTCGACGCTGTGGCCGAATGCTGCCCATCCCCGGTTCGGCACGTTTGTCGCGCGATCGATCGAGGCCCTACAGCGCGAAACGCATTGGGAGCCGACAGTGATCAACCCCGTCGGCGTGCCGCCGTTGGCGCCGCCGTCCATCGTCCGCTGTTCCGGCTGATCCCCAAGGTCGGTGGCCGGTTGAACCCGTTCCTGATCGCGCGGGCGATCCTGCCGTTGGCGCGCCAACTCCATGCGGAGAGACCTTTTGATGCGGTCGACGCGCAGTTCTTCTATCCCGACGGTCCGGCCGCGATGGCGATAGCGCAGGATCTCGACCTGCCTTTCTCGGTCAAGGGACGCGGGGCAGACATCCACCTTTGGGGTGCGCGCAGCTATGGCCGGCATGCCTTGCTCAGGACCGCGCAGGCGGCGGGCGGCGTGCTGGCAGTGTGCGAGGCGCTGGCCGACGACATGGTCGCGCTCGGCATGCCGCGCGACAAGATCCGGGTGCATTATACCGGTCTGGACCGCGATCGCTTCCGGCCGCTGGGCCATACACGGCTGCGCAAATCGCTGTCCGAAGAGCTCGACGTGGCGCTGAACGACCGGGACGAATTGCTCGTCACCGTGGGCGCGCTGATCGAACGCAAGGGACAGGCTTTCGTCATCAAGGCGCTGAACGGCCTGCCCGATGCGAAACTGTTCCTGATCGGCCTGGGCGAGGACGAAGCCGCCCTGCGAGCACTGGCGCGGTCAGAAGGGGTGGCGCAGCGCGTGCATTTTCTCGGCAGCCTCGATCACGACATGCTGCCGCTGGTGTTGTCTGCCGCCGATGCCATGGTGCTGCCGTCGGCCAGCGAAGGTCTGGCCAATGCATGGATAGAAGCGCTGGCCTGCGGCACGCCGCTGGTGATCACCGAGGCGGGCGGCGCGCGCGAGGTCGTCACCGCGCCCGCTGCGGGGACTATCGTTGCCCGGCGCACCGACGCGCTGCGCAAGGGTATCCGGCAGGTGCTCGATCGCAAGACGCCGGCGGACGAGGTCGCGCAGGCGGCCGCGCGCTTCGACTGGCAGCGCAATGGCCGGGAGCTTGGCGCGTGGTTCGACCAGCTGGTCGAGGATCACGCAGCGACGCGCTGACCGGCGTGTCAGCCCTCGCCGCGCGCGAGACGTTCCTGCCGGTCGGCGACGCTTTCCTGCGGGACGAAACTGTCCGACGTTACCCCCATCCACACGAGCAGCGGCGCGGCCATGTAGATCGAGCTGTAGGTGCCGACGAAAATGCCCAGCGTGATACCGGCAGTCAGGCCGAACAGGCTGGCCGGGCCGAACAGCAGCAGCGGTACCAGCGCGATCAGCAGCGTGAGCGAGGTCATAACCGTCCGTGCGAGAGTCTCGTTCACCGAGAGATCGAGCAATTCGGGCACCGGCATCTTGCGGTATTTCTTCAGATTTTCGCGAATACGGTCGTAGACCACGATCGTGTCGTTGAGCGAATAACCGATGATCGCAAGGATCGAGGCGATGATCTGAAGGCTGAATTCGATCTGGAAGAGCGAGAACATGCCCAGCGTGAGGCTGACGTCGTGGAACAGCGCAAACAGCCCGCCCACGCCGAACTGCCATTCGAACCGTATCCAGATATAGAGCGCGACCGCGAGCATCGCGGCAAGCAAGGCAAAGATCGCGTCGTTGCGGAATTCGCCCGACACCTTGCCCGATACGTTGTCGTTTCCGTCGAGACGGAAATCGGGATAGTTTTCCTGAAGCTGTGCGACGACCGTGTTTGCCGCCTGTTGCGCCGCCTCGTCGCTGGCCGCGACATCGTCGGGCAGGCGGATGCGGATCGACACCTGATTGTCTTCGCCGAAGCGCTGGACCACGGGCGTGCCGTAGCCGAGCTGTTCGATATCCTCGCGTAGCTCGGCAACAGGCGCCTGCTGGCTCTGCGTAAAGGTCGCGCGCACTTCGAGACCGCCGGCGAAATCGACGCCGTAGTTCAGCCCCTTGGTGAAAACGAGCGCCCAGCTCGCCGCGATCAGGATAATGCTGATCACGAAAAACGGCACGCGGTACTTGAGGAATTTGAAGTTGGTATCGTCGGGGACGAGCTTGAGCAGTTTCATCGTCCGGTTCCTCAGAGATTCAAGTCGGTTGGGCGCGTGCGGCGAAGCCATCCGGCGACCCACATCCGGGTGAGCGGAACGGCGGTGAAGACGCTGGTGAACAGGCCGATCACGAGCACCACGGCAAAGCCCTTGATCGGGCCGGAGCCGAACTGGAACAGCAGGACGCCGGCGATGAAGTTGGTGACGTTGGCGTCGTAAATGGCGCGGCTCGCCTCCTTATAGCCTGTCTCGACCGCGGCCATGACCCGTCGCCCGCGCTTGCGTTCCTCGCGGATACGCTCGTTGATCGCCACGTTGATGAACAGCGCGACGGTGGCGTAAATGCCGAACCGGCCATAGCTGAGGATCATCAGCAGCATGACGAGCAGCGTTCCGACGCCCATGGCGAGCAGGCCTTGCTTGACCGAATCGGCGCCGAGGTCTGGGCCGACGGTACGTTCCTCGACCACCGCAAGATCGACCGGCAGTGCACCCGAACGCAGCTGGATGGCGAGATTGTTGGCGCTTTCGACCGTGAAGCTGCCGGAAATCTGCGACTGACCGTTCTGGATCGGCTCCTGCATCACCGGCGCAGAAATCACCTCGTCGTCGAGGATGATGGCAAACTGGCGGCCGGTGTACTGCGTCGTCATGCGGGCAAACCGCTTGCCGCCCTCGGGATTGAAGGTGATGCCGACGACCGGTTCATTGGTCTGCGGGTCGAAATTCTGTTGCGCGCTGGTCAGCGTATCACCGTCGATACCGCCGAGCCGCTGGACGACGACGCCATTGGGATAGCCCTCGCCTTCGGCATAGGGGACCACTTCGCCGCCGGACACGAAGCCGCGCTGGACCTCTTCGGCGCTCGCCTGGCGTTCGACCAGCTTGAATTCGAGCTTGGCGGTCTTGCCGAGCAATTCCTTGAGCTGTTCGGGATCCTGCAGGCCGGGAACCTGGACGACGATGCGATTGTCGCCCTGGCGCAGGATTGTCGGCTCGCGCGTGCCCAGCCCGTCGATGCGAATTCCGACCGTGCGCAGCGCGCCTTCCATCGCGGCATCGATAGCGTTGTCGAGCCCGGCTTCGGTCTGCGTCAGGACGAAGCGCTGCCCGTCGACCACTTGCAGATCCCATTCGCGAACGGGACCCGTGCCGTTCATCGCATCTTCGAGTTCGGCCCGCGCACGATCGACATCGCCGGCGTCGTCGAGCAGGAAGCTCAGGCGGCCTTCGTCGGTCGACACGTCGCCGATACGGATGCGCGGTTCGGCCTGGCGCATGGCATTGCGCATCGCCTCTTCCATGTCCTCGAGCCGGACGGCCGCCACCTGCGACTGGTCGGCTTCGAGCAGGAT
>QFNA01000035.1 GCA_003248395.1 Citromicrobium sp. | reverse complement strand
GCGGATGCCGATTTCGCGCGTGCGCTCCGTCACGCTGACGAGCATGATGTTCATGATCCCGATCCCGCCGACCAGCAGACTGATCGCAGCGATTACGGTTACGACCGCAGTCATCGTTCCGGTCACGTTGCTGACGGTTTCGTTGATGTCGGCGGTATCGACGATGTTGAAGTCGTTTGCTTCGCCCGGCTGGATGACACGTCGTTCGCGCAGGAGGTCGATCAGTTGCTGCTGGATCGACGCGTTTGCATAGGATCCGTCGTATTTGACCACGAAGAATTGTACATTGCCCGCACCGGTAAATCGGCGCTGGACCGTCTTGAGCGGCATGAAGACGACGTCATTGACATCCTGCCCCCCGCCGCCGCCGCCGGAGCGCTCCCCTGCCACGCCCACCACCTGGCAACTGACATTGCCGACGCGCATCTGTTCGCCCAGCACCTCGTCCTCGACGAAGATTTCGTCGACGATCTTGGTGCCGACGATGCAGACGGCTTCGCCACTCTCGACTTCCTGATCGGTGAAGTCGCGGCCTTCCTCGACCTCGATCGACTGTGCAGCGAAGAATTCCGGATCGGCCCCTTGCACGCTCGTGCTCCAGTCCTGGCCGTTGTGAAACGCCGTCGCGCCCGCCTGCGCGGTTCCGGCAGCGCTGGAAACACCGGGAATCTGGCGTTCGACTGCGCGGATATCGTCGTCATCGAAGGGCGGCGGTGCGCGACCCTCGACACTTTCAGGAAAGATGATGAAGACATTGGAGCCAAGGCCCGAAATATCTTCCTGTACATCCGCGGTCAGACCATTGCCGAGCGTCACCATGGTGATCACCGCAGCGACGCCGATGATGATGCCAAGTGTTGTCAGGAAACTGCGCAAGAGATGCCGCCGGATTTCGCGAAATGCGAGTAGCAAGGTGGCGCCGAACATGCGCGGCCTCATGGCTGGCCACCCGGGCTTACAGCAGTAAGCGTGCGTGCGCCCTGCTCGCTGCGTTCCACCAGCCCGTCGCGGAAATGGACGATGGTACGCGCATAGGCGGCCATCTCCTCTTCGTGCGTCACCATCAGCACCGTGATGCCGGTTTCGCTCAATCCGCTCAACAATTCCATGATCTCGATCGAACGTTCGGTATCGAGATTGCCGGTCGGCTCGTCGGCAAGGAGCACATCGGGGTCGGTGACGAGCGCGCGCGCAATGGCGACGCGCTGCTGCTGGCCGCCCGATAGTTCGGCGGGCGTATGTGAAGCCCAGGGAAGCAGCCCGACCTTGTCGAGCGAGCGTTCTGCCGCCTCGCGGCGGTCCTTCTTCGTCTCGCCACGGTAAAGCAGCGGAAGCTCGACATTCTCAAGCGCGCTCGTGCGGGCGAGGAGATTGAATCCCTGAAACACGAAGCCGAGATAGCGCCGCCGAAGCAGGCTCCGCTGGTCCCGTGTCAGCGCCTGGACCTCGACCCCGCGAAACCGGAAAGTCCCGCTGGTCGGCGTGTCGAGGCAACCCAGAATGTTCATCGTCGTCGACTTGCCCGATCCCGACGGGCCCATCACTGCGACGAAATCGCCGCGTGCGATCGATAGATCGACGCCCTTGAGGGCCTGGAATGCGGCCGGTCCGGTCCCGAAGGTCTTGGTGATACCTTCGAGTTCGATGATCGGTATTTCGGTCACGACGTCGGCCACGCGAAACTCACTGTGGTCCCGCAGCGATCCCGGTCACCACCTTCATGCCGCGCTTCAACTCGTCGGAGGTGACTACGGTAAAGCGTCCGTCGCTCTGTCCGGTCACCACCTCGATGGCGCGCAGGCTGCCATCGCCCTCCACGACATGGACGGTCTGTCGGCTGCCGACACCGATGCTCGCCGAGCTTGCCTGATCGAGGCCGATATCTGGTGGCCCGAAAATGCCGCCGCCTTCATCCTCGCTCTCAGGCTCGAAGCGCAACGCCGCATTGGGTACGAGCAGACGGTTGCCGGTGCTCTGCGTCGCGATCGTGGCGGTTGCGGTCATGCCGGGACGCAGCAAACCTTGAGGATTGTCGACCGTGAGGCGCGCCTCGTAACTGACCACGGCCTGTCCCTGCTGTGCGCTCTGCTGTTCCTGCGTCTGCGCAACCGTATTGGAGGCAAGGTCCACGCGCTCCACCTGCGCGGGGAAGCGCCGGCCGGGATAGGCATCCACGGTAAAGGCGGCGCGCTGCCCCTCTTCGACCTGACCGACATCGGCCTCGTCCAGGTTCACCCGCAACTGCATCGTTCCGAGGTTTTCCGCCAGGACGAACAGCGTCGGGGTGTTGAAGCTGGCGGCAACGGTCTGACCCGGTTCCACTTGCCGGGCGAGCACCACGCCCGAGACCGGTGCACGGATAACGGCGCGCTGCGACTGGGTCTGCGCCGTCGACAGCTGCGCTTCGACGGCAGTGGCATTGGCCCGCGCCGAAGCCACCGCAGCCTGTCCGCGCCGCACCGCCGCAATGGCCTGCTCCATTTCGGCATCCGAAGGTACGCGGCCGCCCGAGAGCCGTTCGACCTCGCGCAGCCGTTCGAGCTGGGCACTGTCCGCCGACAGCGTCGCCTGCGCCTGCGCGATCTGCGCACGCGCAGCATTCAAACTGGCGCGATTCTGGTCGATCTGGTCCTGGATCACGTCGGTGTTGATCACCGCCAGCACCTGCCCACGCGAGACCTGGTCGTTCACATCGACCAGGATCCGGTCGATACGACCGGAGATTTCCGACCCCACTTCGACCTGATTGGTCGGGCGCAGATTGCCGGTGGCGGTCACGGTCAGGTCGAGCGAGCGGGTCACCACTTCAGCCGTCACGTAATTGGGTGCCGGCTCCTCTCCCATGCATCGCGACAGAGCAAAGATCAGCAGGATCGCAACTATAGCTCCGGCCCAGACGCGTTTGCGCCTGTACCATTTGCGCGGCTTGCCGGTGTCGAGATAGCTTTCGATATCCTGTTCGGGCGAAGTCGCTTCGGGCTGCATTGCTGGATCGGAATCGCTCATTCGGCTGTCCTAGCTTCTGGCCTGTCGGTTGCCGGTGCATAGCTTTCCGGCAGGGGGAAATCGTAATCTGATGCGTTCCATCCGCCGCCAAGCGCCTGGGTCAGGCGGATGAACGCGGTCGCTCGGTCGGCCTGTGCGCTCACCAGTTGGTTGCGTGCCGACAACAGCTGGTTCTCGACCACCAGCAAGGTCTGGAAATCGGTCAGTCCCGCCTCGTATTGGCTGCGCGCGAGAAAGGCCGAATTATTCGCCGCGTCGAGCGCCTCTTCGGTGATCGCGACACGCTCGTCTGCCGTGCGCCGGTCGACAGCCGCTGTCTCCACGTCTTCAAGCGCGACCAGGACGGCGCGTTCGTAGCTTGCGAGCGACGCGCGCGCAGTCGCTTCGGCGCTATCGATCCGAGACGCTGCGCGACCGCCGTCGAAGATCAGTTGCGTGAGGCCCGCAAACAGATTGCCGGTGATGATATCGAACAGGTTGCCAAGCGATGTGCCACCGGTCGCGATGGTCCCGGTGATGCGCGCTGCCGGCAAAAGCTCGGTGCGAGCGACGCCGATCCTTGCTGCCGCAGCCACCAAATCGGCCTCGGCAGCGCGCAAATCGGGACGGCGGCGAAGGACTTCGGCGGGCGCGGCAAAACTCGAAGCAGCAGGCGGCAGTGGCACGGCCGCGGGCCTGGTTTCGGTCAACGCTGCGTAGGTCCGGCCCGGCGGCTCTCCGATCAGCGTGGCAATTGCGTTCGCACTGGCCACGAGATTGCTTTCGAGCAGCGGAATGGTGGCAGCGGTCTGGGCGCGTTGCGCGCGCGCCTGTTCGACGTCGAGGCTCGACACGAGACCGGCCTGATTGCGCCATCGTGCCAGCTGCAGATTGTCGTCCTGAAACACCAGGGTAGAGCGTGCGATGGCCAGTTGCTCGGCTGATGCCCGCGCCTGCACCGTCTGGATGGCCACCTGCCCTACGATGAGCCGTTGCACATCTGCGAGCGAATAGCCTGCCGCTGCGAGATCCGCGCGGCTTGCGGCGACCTGTCCAGAAATACGCCCGAACAGGTCCGCCTCCCACGACACATCGGCGCCCAGGCTGAAGTCGATATCATCGCGTGCGAGATCGCCGACGTCGCGACTGGCTCCTGCCCGGCCGGACACGCTAGGTAGATAGCCGGCCCGCGCGAGCCGCAATCCGGCGCGCGCCTGATCCAGCCGCGCAATCCCCAAGGCAATGTCGCGGTTCTGCGTGATGGCCTGACGGACGAATTGATCGAGCAGCGGATCGTTCAACTGCGTCCAGTATTCTGACAGATCCGTTGTCATGGGAGTACTGTCGGAAAAGGCCCAGTCGGCGGGCACGGGAATCTCCGACGCGGTCGACACCGCACGCGGCCCGACACACGCGCTAAGCGCCATCACGGCCACGATCAGGAATGTTGCGCCAAATTTGGCGTCGAAACGCTCGTCCGGAATGTTGACCCCCTGTCTCTCCGGCCTCAACCCTTAACTCTAGCGACAGGCAAGACAACTGAAATCTGGTAAAACTTGAGAAGCTTGCGAGTTGCGATGGGGAAGGCCGGCAATCCTGTCTCCTCGACCAGCATACCGCATCATGCTAGCTAGTGAGCGGGTGAAGGAGGCCAACGGTATGGCAATTTTCGCATCCGTCGGTTAGCGGGCCCGACGATGTACCGCATTTGCTTTCTGTTCAATCACGACCAGATTCACCAGATCGCGCACAGCCTCCCCATTGCGATGCGCATGGTCGAGATGGAGAGGGTGGAGGTCACTCTTGCGCTCGGTGACGAGCGGCTTGAGCGACACGTGCGGGACATTGCCGGTGACCTGATCGAACGCTTCAGGATCGTTCAGCTGGCATTGCGCCGCAGGACGTCGGTGACGCTCGAAAGAACGCTGAACCGGGCCCTCCCAGCGCGCAAAATCCTGCTCTATCGCGATAATCTCGAATTCTTTCGCAGCTTCGATGCCTTGGTCGTTTCCGAGAAGACATCCTTGCTACTCAAGACGCGATATGGGCTCGATCGGCTCAAGATCGTTCATACCCGCCATGGTGCAGGCGATCGCGCGATCGGGTTCAATCGCGAAAGCGCGCTGTTCGATCTCGTGCTGGTTTCGGGACCGAAAATTGCGCGTCGGTTGACCGAGCAGGCTGGCGTCGATCCTGCGCGGATCAGGACGATCGGCTATCCGAAGTTCGACCTGTTTGCCGAACAGCGCCGCCCGTCCCCGTTTGGAGACTGCCAGCGACCAACTGTCCTCTATGCCCCCCACCCCTCGCCGAAGCTGTCGAGCTATTACCGCATGGGACGCTCGGTCGTTGAGAGCATCGCCCGCAGCGGCAAATACAACCTGCTTTTCGCTCCGCACGTCATGTTGATGCAACGCCGCTTTGCGCTGACAATTTCGCCACCGGCGATTTCACGCGTGCCTCGACCCAATCCCAGCGATCTTGACCCACAGCGCGTTCATTTCGATCCCGGAAGCGGCGCGTCTGCGGACATGAGCTACACCAACATTGCGGATCTCTATCTGGGCGATGTTAGCAGCCAGATCTACGAGTTCATGGTTCGCCCGCGGCCATGCCTCCATCTCAACGCCCATGGAATCGAGTGGCAAGACAACGCCGATTTCACACATTGGCAGACTGGCCCGGTCATCGGCCCGGAAGACGACGTGGTCGAAGCCATCGATGCCGCCATTGCCAGTTTTCCCGAGTACGAGCCGCGACAGCGTGAACTCTTCGCCGATACCTTTAGCGTGACTGACGAAGCGGCAGGTTTGCGCGGCGCCCGCGCCATCGTGGAGTTTCTCGATGGGGTCTGAACGCAATTTGCAGAACAAGCGCGTATGGGTGATGGCGAAAGGCTATGCGCCCGACGAAGGTGGCATGCAGACCTATGCCGAGGGTGTGGCACAAGCCTATGCCAGAGCCGGTGCCGAGGTTACCGTCTTCACCCAGACAAGTGCCGGTCCGCGCCGAGAGAGGACATCGGGTGTCGATGTCATCGATGTAGGGTCAAAAAGCGGAATGAAGGCTTTCACGAGCCTTGTCGCCGCAGTTCGCACCGAAAAAACCGCCAAGGGTGCGCCTCAGCTTTTTCACGGAACGACGTGGCGAACATCCGTCATCCCGATGTGCCTCGGCATGCGATATTTCGTCACTTTTCACGGACGTGAATTCATGGGCGGTGGCGCACTGGTCACGGCAATCATGAAGCGGGTTGTCCGGGACGCCGAGCTGGTGGTGGCCGTGAGCGCCTACAGCGCGGAAAAACTGCAGCGAAGACTGAATGCCGAGTGCGTGCCGGTGGTGGCGCATAATGGACCCAGCAATGACGAGCTTGGCAATTTTACGGAGACTCCTGGTGGTGAACCGCCACTTCTGTTCTCGCTTTGCCGCCTCGAGCCGCGCAAGAATATCGCAGCGTGCTTGCGCGCGTGTGCGACACTCAAGGAACTCGGCGTGCCGTTTCGCTACGTCATTGCTGGACGCGGGCCGGAGCTCGCGCGTTTGGCAGACATGGTCGTCGATCTGGGATTGAGAGAAGAGGTCGAGCTGCTCGGCTTCGTCCCCGATTGCGACGCGCGGCGCCTGCATTCGGAAGCCGACATTTTCCTGCATCCGCAGATCGAAATAGCCGAGGGACGCGACTTCGAAGGCTTCGGCATCGTGATAGCCGATGCGATGCGATCAGGCACGGCGGTGATAGTCGGGCAAGAGGGTGGCGCGGTCGAACTGGTCGAGGACAGCGTATCCGGACTGGTCGTCGACGGCAGAAACGAATCCGCGCTCGCGGATGCCATCGAAGTGCTTTTGCGCGACACTGAAAAGCGGCAATCAATCGCCGCCGCTGGACGGCGACGTGCACGCGAATTGTTCACCTGGGACCGGCATCTCGCCACCATACTCGACGCATTACCGGATAGATCGCCAGCCTGACGTTTCATTTGGCCGCAAAGCGCGTAATGAAATTGCCGCTCGATGTCGGCATCCACCGCTCCTCCCCCTTTGCTCGATAAGCGCGCAATCTGGGCGATCGCCCTGCCCGCGATGATCACCAACGTCGCCACGGCGCTGATCGGGATCGCCGACATGTGGATCGTGGGGCAACTCGGCGATGCGCCGACGCAGGGCGCGGTGGACATCGGCGCCCGACTATTCGCGGTGCTATTCACGGTCATGAACTTCCTCAAGACCGGCACGACAGGATTGGTAGCGCAGGCGGGCAGCAGGACCGGATTGAAGCAACAGGCCCAAGTGCTGCTGCAGGGCCTGTTGGTCGGGCTTGTCATTGCCACCCTGTTACTTTTTGCTCGCCCTGTCGTGCTGCCGACAATGCTTGATCTGCTTGGAGCCGATGGCGCGGTTCGTGCAGCTGCTGGCAGCTATGCCGGCATTCGCTATTGGAGTGCCCCGGCGGTCATGGCGAATTTCGCCGCAATCGGATTTCTGGTCGGTCAGCGCCGCATGAAGACCGTGCTGGTGGTCGAAATTGCCTATAATTTTCTCAACGTCGCGCTGGGACTTCTGCTGGCTCTCCAGCTAGACTGGGGCATAGCCGGTATTGGCTGGTCCAGCCTCATCGCCGAATATGCCAAGCTGATGGCAGTTGCCCTTATCGTCCTTCGAGGCGACACGCGCCGCGCGATTGGCGAACGGATTGCGACCGGTGGCATCGCGCGCCTGGATGAGCTTCGCCCATTCCTATCGGTGAATCGCGATCTGTTTGTCCGCACGCTGATCCTGACTATCGCCCTGGCCGTGCTCACGCGGATATCAGCCGAGCGCGGTGCCGTGACGCTGGCGGCGAACGGCATCATATATCAGCTGTTCATATTCACAGCATTGCTCCTCGACGGGTTTGAAAATGCGGCGCAAGTGCTCAACGGCGAACGTGCGGGTGCCAACGACCGACGCGGCTTTGCCGCGTATATCCCCGCCATCTTGTTGAGAGGCCTTGCGGTCGCTGCATTGACAGCGGCGATCTTTGCACTTTTTGCCGACGCTATCCTGGCAAGCTTTGCGGCCACTCCCGAAGTCCGCGTCATGGCGCACTCGCTAGCGCCGTGGCTCGTCGTCATTCCCTTTGCCGGCGTGGCCGGTTTCGTCCTCGACGGCGTTTTCGTCGGCGCCAGCTGGACGCGAGCCCTGCTCATTGCGATGGCATGCGCCACGGCTGTGTTCGCGGTCGCTTTGTGGCTCACATGGCCACTCGGCAGTCACGGACTATGGCTGTCTTTCGTCATTTTCCTGATGGCACGGGCGGCATTTCAGTGCATCTTGCTGCCACGCCTCATGCGCAGCAGCTTTCCGCACTAGCGCGTACCTTTGATCACGCCGCGTTCGTTGGCGAGAATACCCACCACCTCGGTCCATACCGCGACATTTTGCCGCAATTGTTCGGGATCGACCTGCTCCAGCGTATCGTCGGGCGTGTGGTGCAGGTCGAAATAGCGTGTACCATCCTGCTGCAAGTCGATGATTGCTGTTTTCTGGTCGCGCGCTATGTTGATATCCGCACCGCCGCTCGCCACGGCTGTTCCGTTCGAAACGCCGAAGCGAGCAACCGCCCTGGCAATTTTTGCGTGCAGGTCAGGATTGGTTTCGCGGAAGTTGCTTTCGAATTTCCAGATCCGGTCGGCGCCGAAATCGCTTTCGAGACCGACGGCAATCGGCTCGTCGATGTGCGCCTCGCTATAAGCCCTGCTGCCCCATAGACCGGTTTCTTCCGCGCCGGCCATAAGAACGCGGATCGTGCGTAGCGGCTGTCCTGCCGCAGCAGCGTGTCTTGCGGCGACAGCGACGATGCCGCACCCTGCCCCGTCATCGAAAGCGCCCGTGCCATTCCACCAGCTGTCGATGTGACAGGCGATAAGGACTGGTGGCAAGGACGGATCGGTTCCGAGTATCTCGCCGACGACATTGCCGCTCGTGGTGGTACCGAGATCGCGCGGTGTAAGCGTCAGCTTCATCGTGATCGGACGACCGTTCGCTCGGTCGAACATCCGTTCCAAATTGAGCGCGTCGGGAATCGACAGCGCCCCGGCCGGGGTCGGTGCGACACCTTCGGGAAAGCTCGTCCCTCCCGCATGCGGGTTACGGTGTCTGTCGGTGCCGACGGATTTGATCACCGTCGCCACGGCACCCTTGCTCGCCGCAATTCCTGAACCGACCCACCGTGCTGGACCGGCGAAGCCATATTGCGAGCCATCCTGCGTTTGCGTCATCGAGTGACTGATATAGGCGATTTTTCCCTGCAAGCTTCCTTCGGGCGCGGCTTCAAGGTCGGCTACGGTTTCGAATTCGACGACTTCGGCGGTTATGCCGTCTGGCCCGGTCGAAGCACTGCCACCCAGCGGTTGGATCACTAGCGGTTGGGCAAAGGGTGCGACGATTTCGGCCTTGTGCAGTTCGCCCGGCACCCAGGTTTCCATCTCGAAGGGTTCGTCGGCTACATTGGAGAAACCATTGGCCCGCAGCCAAGCCACTGCCCAGTCACGGCCACGCTTTTCCGCTTCGGTGCCTGCCTGTCGCGGGCCGACTTCCGTGGTTATCCCCTCGACGAAATCCCACGCGAGAGTATCGCTCTCAAGAGCGTGGTCAGCCGCCTCCGCAACACTGGCAGGCGGGGCCGCATCATGAGCGGCGAGCGAAACAGGGCTGGTGATCGCGGCAATTGCAGCAGCGGCAAGTAGGGTGTGTTTGGTCATGGCGACGCTTGCTATCGCCGCCATTGCGCCAAGTCCAGCTTGCCCGCGCCGCGTTCACCCCCTATCTGCGCGCCAATTCCGAACCACAGCAGATTACCCGAAGGACCCCGCCCCATGGCCGCGCAATACGCCTTTGTCATGAAAGACATGACCAAGACTTTCCCCGGTGCCCAGAAGCCGGTGCTCAGCAATATCAATTTGCAGTTCTACCAGGGCGCCAAGATCGGCATCGTCGGCCCTAACGGTGCAGGTAAGTCCACGCTGATCAAGATCATGGCGGGCATCGACACCGATTTCACCGGCGAGGCATGGCCCGGCGAGAACATCACCGTCGGCTATCTCGAGCAGGAGCCGGAGCTGGACGAGAGCAAGACCGTGCTCGAAAACGTCAAGGACGGCGCGCGCGAAACCGCAGACATGGTCGAACGTTTCAATGCGATCGGCATGGAAATGGCGGAAGAAGACGCCGATTTCGATGCCCTCAGCACCGAAATGGCAGAACTTCAGGACAAGATCGACGCGGTCGACGGCTGGACGCTCGACAACCAGCTCGAAGTCGCGATGGAGGCCTTGCGCTGCCCGCCGGGCGACTGGCCGGTCACCGATCTTTCGGGCGGTGAAAAGCGCCGCGTCGCGCTCACCCGGCTGCTGATCCAGAAGCCGTCGATCCTGCTGCTGGACGAACCGACCAACCACCTCGACGCCGAAAGCGTCCAGTGGCTCGAAAACCACCTCAAGGATTATGCGGGCGCGGTGCTGATGATCACCCACGATCGCTACTTCCTCGACAATGTCGTGGAGTGGATCCTCGAGCTCGACCGCGGTTCCTACTATCCGTACGAAGGCAATTACTCGACCTACCTCGAAAAGAAGGCCAAGCGCCTCGAGCAGGAAAGCCGCGAGGAATCGGGCCGGTCGAAGGCCCTAAGCCGCGAACTCGAATGGATTCGCCAGACGCCGTCTGCCCGCCAGACCAAGTCCAAGGCGCGTATCCGCAAGTTCGAGGAATTGCAGGAAAGCCAGAAGGACCGGAAGCCCGGCAAGGCGCAGATCGTCATCCAGGTGCCGGAGCGCTTGGGCGGCAAGGTCATCGAGGCCAAGAACATCTCCAAGGCCTATGGCGACAAGCTACTGTTCGAAGACCTCTCCTTCATGCTGCCCCCGGGCGGCATCGTCGGCGTGATCGGACCGAACGGCGCGGGCAAATCCACGCTGTTCAAGATCCTGACCGGCAAGGAGACTCCCGACAGCGGTACGGTGGACATCGGCAGCACTGTCCATCTCGGCTATGTCGACCAGAGCCGCGACCATTTGAACCCGAAGAACAACGTCTGGGAGGAAATCTCCGACGGTCTCGATTACATGAAGGTCAACGGCCACGACACCAGCACGCGTGCCTATGTCGGCGCTTTCAACTTCAAGGGTGCGGACCAGCAGAAGAATGTCGGCAAGCTGTCGGGCGGTGAACGCAACCGCGTCCACATGGCCAAGATGCTCAAGGAGGGCGGGAACGTCCTGCTGCTCGACGAACCGACCAACGACCTCGACGTGGAAACGCTGGGCGCGCTGGAAGAGGCGATCGAAAACTTCGCTGGCTGCGCCGTGGTTATCTCGCACGACCGCTTCTTCCTCGACCGCCTCGCAACGCACATCCTCGCCTTCGAGGGCGACAGCCACGTCGAATGGTTCGAGGGCAACTTCGAAGCGTATGAAGAAGACAAGCGCCGTCGCATGGGCGATGCGGCGGATCGCCCGACGCGCTTGGCGTACAAGAAGCTGACTAGGTGAAGACTCTGGGAATTGCCGCAAGGCGGCATACCGGTGTTCTTAAATTGCGATCATCAAGCAGGCGACCCCGCAAGCCAGTCTATCCGTAGCCAAAGCAATTCGGTTGCGTTTGTAAGTAATTGACTCGAACCCTCGCATTGCAAATGTTAAGGCCGCTTCGTTTCGGGAGTGGTTGCATTGAAGAGGGTCGCCATGTCGAAGTCAGGCAAAGACCTGATCGCTTATGGCTTTGCGCTTTGTTATTTCGCGACAGCGATCGCTGCCTTTGAGCTGACTCAGGGTGCCGATGGAATTGCTGCTGTCTGGCCTCCCAGCGGTATTTTAATTGCTGGATTGCTGCTCTTTAAAAGACCGCAAAGACATAGGCTCGTCATCGGCGCAGCAATCGCCAGCATGGCGGCCAATTTGTTGGCAGGCGCTGAGCTGCTCGAGGCATTTGGCTATACGATCGCAAATCTGATCGAAGGCTTTCTGGTCTTCTACCTGATGGGCGGCCATGTGCGAAGCGCACGACTGTCCGATCCACTTACACTGCTGCGATTTGGCGGTGCGAGCATAATTGGAGGTTGCGCAAGCGCCGCGATGGCCGCGCTGCTTTCATTCAATTTCGATCTAGAATTCCTGACATCATGGGGAACGACCGTCACGCTCGGGATGCTGGTGGTAACCCCGGTCATTGTATTCCTGGCCGAGAATAGACGGGGTCGAAACCGGCTCGCTTCACTTCGCGCTCTCGGGGCCCTGCTCGTGGTAGCAGGATCAACTCTCGCGGCATTCGGTCAAAGTGAGCTGCCGCTGCTGTTCCTGCCGGTCGTAGGTGTTTCGCTGGCCACCTATCTTCTCGGGCTGAGCGGCACTGCGGTTGCAATGCTGGTCGTCGCAGCGGTGGGCTCGATCCTTACAGGCATCGAAGCCGGGCCGCTGCCGATGTATTTCTCCTCGACGCAGGCGCAGGTGCTCTTTTTCCAGGCATATCTGGTTGGCCTGCTCATATCAGCCCTGCCGCTCGCAACATTGCTCGATCAGAGGCGCAATGCCCTGACCGACCTGCGCGAAAGCCAGAGCTTGCTTGAGTCCGCGGAGCGTGCGGCAAACGTGGGCCACTGGCGCTATCGCATCGCGGATCGGTCGACCTATTGGTCGAAACAGGCGCGGCGCATCGCCCTTCTCGAAGGATCGGCGAATACCGACCTGATCGACGCTCTGGCGATGTATCATCCCGACGATCGCGAGCGCATACGCGGGCTGACCATTCAGGCAATCCGGCATGGCGTTCCGTTCGTGTTCGAGGCGCGTGTCCCGCAGCCCGACGGACAAATCGTGTTTGTCGAAGGGCGGGGGAGCGTGGAAACCGACGAAAACGGCAAGACGACATCGCTGTTTGGCACCTTGCTCGATGTGACCGAGCGGGTGCTTTCGCTGCGGAAAGTTGAGGATGCACATGCGCGCGCGGAAAGGGAGACGATCGAGGTTCGCCGGTTGGCGGAGACCGACCACCTGACGGGCGTGTTCAATCGCGGCAAGGTGATGGAGGCGCTGGATTCCGCAGTGGCGGGGGTGGAAGGTTCCGATGGACACCTGAGCATCGCGATGGTGGACATCGATCATTTCAAATCGATCAACGACCGATTTGGGCATGCGGCGGGCGATGCTGCCCTGACCACGGTCGCAAAAATCCTGCAGCGCCATATGCGGGAAAACGACACCTTGGGTAGGATTGGCGGAGAGGAATTCCTACTCGTCCTGCCCGGTGCCGGCATAGGGGATGCGGCGGCATTGGCCGAAGTGTGCCGCGCTGCCCTGGCGAAACATGACTGGGAGGAAGAGGGGATGCCGCAGGTTACATTGAGCATCGGGGTAGCTGCGTGGCGGAGCGGAAGTGCGGCGCACGAGATGTTGCGGGCGGCGGATCTGGCGCTTTACGAGGCCAAGAACACCGGACGAAATCGTGTTGTGACAGGTACTTGAAGTCAATTCGAAAGAATTAACGCGAGGAACAGTAGCCAGTTCATGAATCGGTCAGGCAGAGACGCCTAGCAGTAGGGAATTGGACGGCCGTTGGGTGGTGGACGGCGTCGACTTGCAAGAGGACACCACCCATGAATCTACCGCAATTTCTGCAACTTGGCACCGTTTCCGCATTCGCGATGGCAATCGCGGCGACTGTCGCCCCTGCCCCGGCCGAGGCCGCGTCGGTCGCAGCCGAACAGCAGCGTGGCGAGCGCGCGCAACGCCGCGAAGTGCGGCGCGACCGGCGCGAGAACCGCCGCGAGGTGCGGCGCGACAGGCGTGAACAGCGCCGCGACATCCGGCGGGATCGCCGCGATATCCGGCGCGACCGGCGCATGGATCGACGCGAGGTCCGGCGCGAGAATAATCGCCGCGGCGGGTATTACGACAATCGGCAATGGCGCGATAACGATCGGTGGGATTCGCGGCGCTGGCGGAGCAACAGCCGGTACGACTGGCGCGCCTATCGCTCACACAATCGCAACGTCTATCGC
>QFNA01000146.1 GCA_003248395.1 Citromicrobium sp. | reverse complement strand
CCGCGCTCGCCCGGATCGTATTCGAAGTGCCCGTCGGCCGTTTCTGCGGACCATTTCGCACCGTAGATATGGCGGATGGCGGGGTGCTCGCTGAAAGTCCCGCAGGAGATGGCGTGCCCTTCCGGCACTTCGACCGAGGTCACGCCGATGCGGACGACCCACGGCTTGAGCTCGGCGCGCGGACTGCGGTTGAATGCAAGCGGCGACCCCCCGGTGGTGGCACCGGTAATCGAAGTCATCGGAGGCGTCGCCGCCCCCTGAGGGCCGGTCCCCGGCCCCCTGTGTTGGTCGCGTGACGATACGATGATATTTCCCCTTCGATACGACCCGAAGGGCTCTCGCATTTCAGCCAGCGATGTCTTGACCAGGTGGCAGTTTGCGCCAATTGCCGCCGAATGCCAAGACCATCGGACCTTTTAATCGCCAACCGTCTCGCCGAGGCTGCGGGCGCCGCCATCAAACCGCTGTTTCGCGGCGACTGGCAGGCCGAACAGAAAGAGGATCATTCCGCGGTCACCGAGGCCGATCGCGCAGCCGAGGCTGCGATGCGGGCAATCCTCGATGCGGAGCGACCGGACGAGGGGATTATCGGCGAGGAATACGGGACCGCGCGCGAGAGCGCTTCGCGGCAATGGGTGCTCGACCCGATCGACGGGACGCAGAGTTTCGTCGCGGGCCGTCCGATTTTCGGAACGCTGATTGCCCTGCTGCAGGATGGCTGGCCCGTGCTGGGGATCATCGACCAGCCCATCCTCGGCGAACGCTGGGTCGGATCGATCGGCCAGCCGACGACGTTCAACGGGGCGCCGGTGCGGACGCGCCGTTGTCGCGCTCTCGAGGGGGCATCGGTCGCCACGACGAGCCCGCATGCCTTTGCCGAGGAGGATGTCGACGCCTATCTGCGTGTCGTCGCGAAAGCCTATCCGCAGCGACCCTGGCCGATCTATGGCGGCGATTGCTACAACTATGGCCTGCTGGCATCGGGGCATGTCGACATCGTCATCGAAAGCGGGCTGAAGCTCCACGATTTCGCCGCGCTGGTGCCGATCGTCGAGGGAGCGGGCGGCACGATGAGCGACTGGCAGGGTAATCCGCTCGACGCCCAGAGCGACGGCCGCGTGATCGCCCTGGGCGAGCCGGCGAGACTGGACGACGTCCTGGAGGCGATGGGCGGCCTCGAGAGCAGTTTCGCAGAACCGGGCCACGAACACTGACCGGGGCACGGAGCGCCCGTTCGCCCGTTCCGGGACCATGAAAACCCTATGTGTCACCGGTGCGGGGGCCGGCATCGGCCGCGCCATCGTCACCCACTTCCATGCGCTGGGCTGGCGCGTCGTCGGTCTCGACAAGGATGCCGAAGCCCTGGCCGAACTGCGAGCCACCCTGCCCCGCGACGCAGCGCTGTTCCTCACCTGCGACTGCGGCAAGGAAGGCGAAGTTGAACGGGGATTTGCGCGGATCGCCGACTGGCTGGGGGATGGCGCCATAGATTGTCTCGTCAATAATGCCGGCATTGCCGACCCCTATTGCGGCCGGCTCGACGCGCTTGCGCTGAAGGATTGGCAGGCGTGGATCGATGCCAGCCTGACAGCCGCGTTCTTGTGCAGCCGATCAGCGTTGCCGCTGCTGCGCAAGGCCGAAGCAGGTGCCAGCGTGATCAACATCTCGTCGACCCGCGCGGTGATGAGCGAACCCGACTGTTATGCCTATGCGGCGGCCAAGGGCGGGCTCGACGCGCTGACCCATGCAATGGCGGTGTCGCTGGGGCCCGACATCAGGGTCAACGCGATCCGCCCGGGGTGGATCGAGACGGGACCATGGCAGAAGGAAGAGGCGAGAACCGAGCCGAGCCATAGGGCAAAGGATCGTGCCCAGCATCCTGTCGGGCGCGTCGGGCGGCCGGAAGACATTGCGAAGGCGGTCGCCTATTTGCACGACGCCGGCTTCGTCACCGGCCAACATCTCAACGTCGATGGTGGCATGACGCGCAAGATGATCTACGAAGACTGACATGGATGTCGGGGGAAGACTGCAGGATCGTGTCGCGCTCGTAACCGGGGCGGCGCGCGGTATGGGGCTGGAGATCGCGCGCCGGTTGGCGGGCGAGGGCGCCACCGTCTGGATCAACGGACGCGATGCTGCGGCGCTGGACGCGGCGGCTGCGCAGATCGAGGGGAACGTGCAGCCGCTCGCCTTCGATATCGGCGACGAGCCCGCCTGTGTCGCCGCACTGGCAAGGGTCGAAGCGGAGACCGGGCTCGACATTCTCGTCAACAATGCCGGTGCGCGCGACCGTCGCAGCTTCGATGCGATCGAGCGGAGCGACATGGAGCGGCTGCTGCGCATCAATCTTGTCGCGCCGTTCGATCTGGCGCGCCGCGCGGCCCCTCTCATGCGGGGGCGGGGCCAGGGGCGCATCGTCAACATCACGTCGATCGCCAGCGAAATCGCGCGCGGCGATGCATCCTATACGGCGAGCAAGGCTGGCCTCGACGGGGTGACGCGCTCGCTGGCCGCCGAGCTAGGACCCGACGCGATTACCGTCAACGCGGTTGCGCCGGGTTTCGTGATGACCGAGGCAAACGAGGAATGGTTCACTCGCAGCGGCGAAATCGCCGAGCATCTGGCGCGGCGCACATCGCTCGGTCGCTGGGCCGATCCGAAGGAGGTCGCGGGTGCGGTCGCCTTCCTCGTTTCGGACGATGCGTCCTATGTCACGGGCCATACGCTGATCGTCGACGGCGGATACGTGACGCATTTCTAGGCGCATGGAGGCGCAGTCCGGGGCTTGCATTCTGGCGTGAAAACGCTAAACGCGCGCCCTTCACCGACACGTGATTCATCCGCCTGCCTGGCTGAAAGGGCTGCCAGGGCCGG
>QFNA01000034.1 GCA_003248395.1 Citromicrobium sp. | reverse complement strand
CCCAATCTCTATCCCGGTTAACCCAAAATTAGGGGTAGTCTGACATTTCGCAAATCAGGACAGCCGCATGACGCGGCATTGGTCTGGATGAAGGCGATACAGGGGGATCAAGCCTTGCGGGTACTGGCATTGGCATCGCAAAAGGGTGGGTCGGGCAAGACCACGCTGTCGGGACACCTTGCAGTTCAGGCGCAGCGCGCCGGTGCGGGTCCGGTGGTGCTTATCGACATCGATCCGCAAGGCTCATTGGCCGACTGGTGGAACGAGCGAGAAGCCGAATTGCCCGCGTTTGCCCAAACCACGGTTGCGCGTCTGGCGAGCGATCTCGCGATTCTTCGCCAGCAAGGTTTCAAACTGGCGGTGATCGACACGCCTCCTGCAATTACCATGGCAATCCAGTCGGTCATTTCGGTCGCGGAACTGATCGTGGTGCCAACGCGGCCCAGCCCGCACGACCTGCGCGCCGTCGGTGCGACGGTGGACTTGTGCGAGCGATCCGGCAAACCGCTGATTTTCGTCGTCAACGGGGCCACGCCCAAAGCCAAGATTACTTCAGAAGCGGCGGTTGCCCTGTCCCAACATGGCACGGTCGCGCCGATCACCCTGCACCATCGGACAGATTTTGCAGCGTCGATGATTGACGGACGCACCGTGATGGAGGTCGATCCCGACAGCCGTTCGGCGGCCGAAGTGACTGCACTCTGGAAGTATATTGCCGACCGGCTCGAGAAGAATTTCCGCCGTACCGTATTCGCCGCGCCAAACGCCCAGCCGATGATGGCTGGCGCATACCGTCCAGCAGGCGGTTTCGGCCGCCGCGTCGCCCAGTGACGATGAAAGGGCGGAGGCCATAGATATGTCGGACGCGAACTTCGCTTCTCTTTCTTCTTCGCTGCTGGCGCGTAAAGGCGGCGCCAAACCCGCCATGCGTCCGCAAAGCACATTGTCGGGACCGGTCGACGGTGCCGCTGCGGCAGCGAACCTAGAAGATCTCGGCTGGAACGATCTTGGTGAGGACGAGCCGAACGAAGCCGACTTAGGCAAATCTCCATTGCTCAAGAAGCCGGCACAGGTGGTGCCGATTTCTCCCGACACAGATCATGATGACGCAGCGCCCAATGCGGTGCGTGAATCGCTCGACAAGATCGCCTGTCAGCTTGGGCAGAGTCGCGACGGGTCAAATAACGCAAAGCGAAAGTCCGCGCTGCGGCAGGGCAAGCGTGCGGCCTTTACGCTTCGCCTCGACCATGGCCGGCACTTGCAGTTGCGTCTTGCCTGCACGGTGCGTGGTTGCAGCGCGCAGCAGCTTGTAACCGACGCTCTCGACAGCCTGCTGGCGAGCATGCCCGAAATCGCGTCGCTCGCTGCACAGGTGCAGCGGGACAACAACTGAGCCTTGTAGAGACGGCAACGTATTCCGAGGGGGACAGAATGAAGCAGTCCAGAAACCACCGCATCGTCCGGCTTGCCATGACGACCGCGATCGCCAGTGCCACGCTGGCCGCCTGCACCGGCGGCAGCGCACCGACCGCTCAGATGTCTGCTGCAAAGGCAGAGGCAGCGCTGGAGAAAGGGCGCGGCGATGTCGCCGTGAGGCATGCAGAGGCCGCTGCCTTGGCGACGCCGCGCGATGCGAGCGCGCGCGTCTTGCTCGGCAATGCCTATCTTGAGGCCGGTCGTTTCCAGTCTGCCGCTCAGGCTTTCCAGGACGCCATCACGTTGGGCGACACTTCGCCACGAACAGGGATCAGCCTCGCCCTCGCGCGGATCGGCATGGGCGATCAGGATGGGGCCTTCTCGACACTCAACGAGTGGGAGAGTTCGCTCGATCCGGCTGACTTCGGTCTCGCCATCGCCTTGGCGGGCGATCCACAGCGCGGTATTTACGTTCTTTCGGATGCCCTGCGTAGTGGTCAGAACACGCCCAAGGTTCGGCAAAACCTTGCATATGCCTACGCGCTCGCCGGACAATGGCGTGAAGCGCGGCTGATGGTCGCAGAGGATGTCCCGGCCAACGACGTCGGTGCGCGAATGGCCGAATGGGGCGCAATTGCGCATCCGGGCTATTTCCAAATGCGCGTGGCGAAGCTGCTTGGCGTCGATGTCGCTCCGGATACCGGCCAGCCCGAAATGCTGGCACTTTCCAACCATCCGGATGTTCCGATGATGGCTGCCGAGGCCGCGTCGGCGATGCCGAGCGATTTTGCACTGGCTGGCGAGCTACCGGCAATTGGACATGGCGATGTTCCACTCGACGAGGGCGACGCGCTTCAGGCGGACGCGGGCTTGACTGGCGGCGCTATCCGCTTCGTTTCGAACGAGGTTGTCCAGGCCATCCCCCGGCGCTCGATGCCGACTCCACAATCAAATAGCACGACGCTCGCCAAGGTTGCTCCGGCACCGCGCAAGCGCACCGAGGAGCCCGGTTTTGTTTTCGCCAAGGGCGATTACATCGTCCAGCTGGGTTCGTATTATTCGATGTCGGATGCGCAGGCTGCCTGGAAGATGTTCCAGAAAAGATATCCGCAACTGCGCGAGGCAGAACGCCACATCACCAAGGCGCGCGTGAAGGGCAAGATGTACTATCGCGTGGCCGCAGCTGGCTTCGCCCGAAATTCGGCTCAATCGATGTGTGCCAGTGTGAAGGGCAAGGGTGGCGGCTGTCTCGCGTACGCGTCGAGCAGGCCGCTACCGGGAACGTTAGACGGCAAACCCATTCGCGTCGCGTCTCGCTGATACGGCTAGCGCGGAAACGCGCCGTCGGGCTTGGTATTCGACGCCACTAACGGCTACGCTAGAGGGCGATCCTTACGCCGCCCTTCCAAAGGGCAGTCACCCGGCCCTGCGTCGGCTGTCCATCGAACGGCGTATTGCCAGCTGTCGCGGCCATCTTGCTGCTCTGGATGATCCAGGGCTTGTCAGGATCGATCAAGGCAATATCGGCGTCGTAGCCAGCCTCGAGCTTGCCAGCCCTGACACCCAGGATTTCGGCTGGTCGCCCAGTCACGAGTTCGCAGGCGCGGGATGCATCGATCACGCCGTCGCGCACCAGCGATAGCACCATGGCGAGCAGTGTTTCTGCCCCGGCCATGCCAGGCTCCGCATCGGCGAACGGCAGGCGCTTGTCTTCCGGACCGCGCGGATCGTGCCCGCTGGAAATCACGTCAATGGTCCCGTCGGCAATGGCCTGCCGCACGGCCATGCGATCGTCTTCGCACCGCAGCGGCGGCGACAACCGGGCGAATGTACGAAAATCCGCAGTGGCAAGGTCGGACAGCATGAAATGGGCCGGCGTGATACCGGCCGTCACACGCTCTCCACGTGCCTTGGCTGAACGCACGAGATCCAATCCCGCGCGAGTCGTCACCTGACGAAAGTGGATGTGGGCTCCGGCCATCTCAGCCAGGGGAAGGTCGCGCGCGATCGCGATGGCCTCTGCCTCTGCAGGCGCGCTCGGCAGCCCCCTCCGCGTGGCATACTCGCCCGCTGTTGCAACCGCCGCCCCGACGAGGGCGGCGTCTTCGGCGTGGGAAATAACCGGCAGGTCGAGCATCGCCGCATACTGCAGCAAGCGCAGCATGACACCTGAATCGACTATCCAGCCTCGCCCGGTCGAAATGCCTCGCGCGCCCTGTTCGCGCATCAACCCGATCTCGGCGATCTGTTCGCCCTCCAGCGCTCGCGTAGCTGCCGCAAGCGGATGCACCCACAAATCCGGTTTGCCGCTCTTGGCGATGTAGGACACGCGGCTTGGCAGATCCAGGTTCGGACTTTGGTCGGGCATCAGCGCCGCACGCGTAATACCGCCGAAATGGAATGCGGGCTTGTCGATGGCGAAAACGCCCAGGTCGACCAAACCTGGCCAGATCAGCTTCCCTTTCGCGTCGTGGATCTCATCGCCGCCCTGCGGCACTACGTCGCCGATTGCCACGATCCTGCTGTCCTCCGCGCGGAGTGATGCTGCGACCAGACCGGTACTGGTAGCAAGGCGAGCGTTGGTGATCGTCAGAGGGCGCACTTGCTTCATGACGCGACCTCCCACCCTTCGACGCCGCGCGCGCGACGGGTCAGGATATCGAGGCATGCCATCCGGATCGCGACGCCCATTTCCACCTGTCTGGTAATGATGGAACGGTCGATCATATCGGCCACATCGCTGTCGATTTCGACCCCGCGGTTCATCGGTCCCGGGTGCATGACCAGCGTCCCCTCCCCCGTCTTTTCGAGCCTTTCGCGGCTGAGGCCATACAGATGGTGATATTCGCGCGCCGAGGGAATGAACTGCCCGCTCATGCGCTCCGTCTGGAGGCGAAGCATCATCGCGACATCCGCACCATGGAGCGCAGCGTCGAAGTCATGGAACACTTCTGCCCCCATGGCTTCGATGCCTGCGGGCATCAGCGCTGGCGGCGCGCAGAGACGAACACTCGCGCCAAGGGCCTGAAGGCAAAGCAGGTTCGACCGGGCAACGCGACTGTGCAGGATGTCGCCGCAAATGGTGACTACGCGCCCGGT
Organism: Citromicrobium sp.; assembly: GCA_003248395.1. Classification (GTDB taxonomy): domain Bacteria; phylum Pseudomonadota; class Alphaproteobacteria; order Sphingomonadales; family Sphingomonadaceae; genus Qipengyuania. The sequence continues at coordinate 19,381 of QFNA01000034.1, read as the reverse complement.
GAAGTCGTCCGCGGGCTCGCCCCTTTCCCGCAGCGCATGGCGCAACGCCAAGGCATCGAGCAGTGCCTGGGTCGGATGCTCATGCTGGCCATCTCCTGCATTGAGCACGGGGCAATCGACTTTGCCGGCGATCAGGCCTGTCGCGCCGCTCGACCCATGCCGGATAACGATAGCATCGGCGCGCATGGCGTTGAGGGTGATGGCCGTATCGATCAGCGTCTCACCCTTCTTTACGCTCGATTGCGCGGCATGCATGTTGACCACATCCGCGCCCAGCCGCTTGCCGGCAATTTCGAAGCTTAAGAGCGTGCGGGTCGAGTTTTCGAAAAAGGCATTGATGATCGTCAGGCCGGCCAGTGTTTCACTGTGCTTGCTGCGCCCGCGATTGAGTTCCACCCACTGTTCCGCCTCGTCCAGCAGGTAGAGGATCTCGTGCCGCTCCAGCTGGCCGATTCCCAACAAGTCGCGATGCGGGAAAGCCTTCGCGCCCGCTGGATAGCGGGCGAAGTGGGTGGAATGCGTCGTCGATGTCATTGAAGCCATGCCCTTAGTCGAGCACCATCGCACCCTCAAGCATATTCGGGTGGCGCAAAGGCCTCCGCTCCCCTAGGTCCGGAAGACCACTGAAGTTTTGAGGCTTGGGTATGCACTTCGCGGGGAAAGTCTGGCGCCTGCTTGTCGGCATCAAGGACGGGCTGGTTCTGGTCTTCATGCTTTTGTTTTTCTGGATGCTTTTTGCGGTTCTGACCGCGCGACCCGGTGCGGCGCAGGTGCGTGAAGGGGCGCTGCTTCTCGATCTCGACGGCGTGATCGTGGAAGAGATGGCGGAAATCGATCCTTTCGCCGCGCTGCTCTCGCAAAGCGCTCCAGTCCGCGAATATCAGTCGCGCGACATCGTGCGCGCGCTGGAGGCTGCTGCCGACGACGAGCGGATTAAGGCGGTCGTCCTCGATCTCGACACGTTTCTGGGGGCCGGACAAGTTCACCTGCAGGATATCGGTGCAGCGATGGACCGCGTGCGGGTAGCGGAGAAGCCGGTCCTGACCTACGCGACCGCCTATGCCGATGACAGCATGTTCCTGGCTGCCCATGCCAGCGAGGTGTGGGTCAATGATCTCGGAGGCGCCGTCGTCGCCGGCCCGGGCGGAGAAACAATGTATTACGCCGGCCTGCTCGACCGGCTCAATATCGATGCCAAGGTTTACAAGGTCGGCGAATACAAGAGTGCAGTCGAACCTTTCACCGAAACGGGGATGAGCGATGCCGCGCGTGAGAACATCGGCGCGGTCTATGCCGCGCTGTGGGAGGAATGGCAGGCGAATGTGAAGAAGGCCCGGCCCGCCGCCGATCTGGCGCTCGTCACCAGAACGCCTGCAGAGTGGATCGAGGCGCATGACGGCGACCTTGCCACAGCCGCGTTGCGCGCCGGACTGGTCGACAAAACGGGCAGCCGCGCAGATTTCGATCAGCGCGTGGTCGAAATCGTCGGCGAGGACGACTGGAGCGAACTGCCTGGCGCATTCCCAAGCACCGATTATGACGCATGGCTCGAGGCAAACCCGCTACCCACCGAGGGCAGGGCCATCGGGGTGGTCACCATTGCTGGGCAGATCGTCGATGGCGACGCTGGCCCCGGCACCGCTGGCGGTGAACGCATTGCCAAATTGCTCGACGAGGCTTTGGCCAAGGATCTTGCCGGGCTTGTCGTCCGTGTCGATTCGCCGGGCGGATCGGCCCTCGCCAGCGAAGAAATCCGCGATGCGATCCTGCGCCACAAGGCGCGCGACATTCCGGTCGCCGTTTCGATGGCCAATGTCGCCGCCAGCGGTGGATACTGGGTCGCGACACCCGCGGACCGGATTTTCGCCGAGCCCGACACGATTACCGGTTCGATCGGGATTTTCGCCGTCTTGCCAGACTTCAATCGTGCAGCGGCCAGTATCGGGATCACTACCGACGGCGTTCGAACTGGCCCTCTCTCCGGGCAACCCGACCCCATCGGCGGTTTCACGCCCGAAGTCGACCGCATGCTGCAGGCGACCATCGAGGATGGCTACAGCGATTTTATCGAGCGCGTTTCGGAATCGCGCGGAATGAGCAGGCAACAGGTGGACACCGTCGGCCAGGGCCGGGTCTGGGATGGCGGGACGGCTCGTCAATTGAAGCTGGTCGATCAATACGGTGGTCTCGACGACGCACTCGAATGGGTCGCTGCGCAGGCGGAACTGGCAGAGGGTGAATGGCACGCCGATTACCTCGGAAACCTGCAGAGCACGACCGATACCATCTTGCGCCAGCTGATGATCGGGGAAGACGATGCGCAAGGAAGGGACGTTTTCGCGAAACTTGCCGCGCGCGAAGATGCGATTTTCCAGCGCATCGCGGTCGATGCGGACAGGCTTCTGGGGCAGCAGGGCGTTCAGGCTTACTGCCTCACCTGCCCTGCCCCGACGCCTGCCCCCCGGCAGAACATTGACGGTTGGTTCGGGAAATTGGCGGCGCTGCTGGCCGACTGACCGGCTTGCCAAGGCATGCCTGAGCGCGTAATGGCGCGCCCTGCCTCAGACTAAGGCGGGCGCGTAGCTCAGTGGTAGAGCACACCCTTCACACGGGTGGGGTCGCAAGTTCAATCCTTGCCGCGCCCACCATTGCATTCCGCTCAAAGTTCGACGCTTAATCCCGCCCAGACCGTGCGCGTTGTGCCGAGATCGATCGAGCCACCCTGATTGCGTGTCACGATCGTCTCGCCCGTCAGGTTTTCGCCTCGCAGGATGAGCGAATATCTGCGCGACAGGGGCAATTTCGCAAAAGCATCGATCGTTGTCGCTGCGGGAAGAGCGTCGGTCTGCAGATCGTCCTCGAACTGCACTCCGACATGCCGCAGTGTAGCGAGGATCAGCGAGTCGGCGTACGGCTTGTAGGACACGGTCGCGCCACCTGCCCATTGCGGTGTCTGTGCTGGCCGGTTGCCATCGAAGGCAGCACTCGGCTGGCGCGCCTCGGCATCGGTATAGGCAAGCGACGCTTCAACGCGCAAAGGACCGACGCCGGCTGCGACCGAGGCCTCGACCCCTCGCGCCGCGATCGCTTCGATATTGCGCCGCTGCCGTGTGACGGGATCGAGAGTGACGTTGGCGACCGCATTTTCGACACGATTGTCGAATGCAGTCAGCGAGGCCTCTACGCCCGATCCCGAAGCGTAGTTCATGCCGATTTCATACCCTTCGAGCCGCTCATTGGACAATTCCGCGTTGGCGCGGGTCGTGACCGGAAACACCACGAACGGGCGGTAGAGTTCGTTCAGCGTCGGCAATCTCAGGCCCGTGTAAGCCGCAGCCCTTATGGAAAAGCCATCGCCGAAACCGTAGAGTGCACCGCCTCTTGCGGAGAAATCCCATCCCTCGCGATCGGCGAAAGTCTCGTTCGCTAGGCTTGTGCACTCGGGGCCGCGGGACCGATAAAATCCGTCTTCGACCGCATAACGATCCGCACGCGCACCGGCTGTCAGGACGAGACCGTGCAGGGCCCAGTCATGTTCGATGAACAGTCCGAAATCGCTCGTCATCCCCCCGGCATGGCGCCTTTCGGTCACCTGCCCCGTAAAGGCGCTATACGCATCTTCGTAGAGTTCACCGCTGGCCTTGCGGTAATCGACACCGATCCGAAGGACCTGACCATTCCCCAGTGGCGGGCGGACTTCCAGCTTCGCGCCCAGGCCGGTCGATGGCGTGTTTCTCTGATCCAGGACGCTGACAAATCGCGTTGAACTCACCACGATGTTGGAGAAATTCCGCGCCTGGACATAGGCCAGCGCGTCCATCTCCCAATCGCCGCGTTTCACGATCCGCACGCTCGCGTCCTGACCGCTGCTCGAACTGTCGGCGCCATCGAAGCGCAGCGTTCTGCGATCGTCGAAAATGAGGGTTCGTGCCTGCAGTTCCAGATCTTCGCCCAGCGGCGCGACGCCGCGAAGCTGCACCGACCAGCTTTCATAGGCCGCGCGAGCACTCTGTTCGACACGGTCTTCGCGAGGCGTGGTATGGAAACCCATGCCACGGTCCCAACGCGCCCCGACCGTCGCGAAACCGGAACCCAAGTCGGCACTTGCATTTGCATCGAACGCCGTCTCACCACGGTTGTTGACCAGGGTTTTGGCCGAGAATGGCTCGAGACTGTCGCGGCCTGCACTTGTCAATTCGATGACGCCTGCCAGCGCGCCCGCGCCGAACGGGCCCGACCCGCCGCCGCGCGAAACGCGGGCCGATTCCAGCCGTTCCGGTGCGATCGCACTGAACGGAATATAGCCGAAAAACGGGTCCGCCATCGGGACGCCGTCGAGCAGGACCAAGGCCCTGCTGGTGGCATTGCCCCCCAGAGCACGCAACGTGATGCCTTGCGCAGACGGGTTTGACGATCGACTGTCGGATCGGCGGAATTGCTGGAATCCGGCGACAGATGCGAGTGCATCCTCCAGTCGTCCCGACCCGGTTGTCACGAGCACCTCGCGTTCGAGTGTCTGAGTGTCATAGGCAGGGCGGGCCGGCGTGTCCGGCAGACCGTCTCCGGTCACAAGGATCGGTTCCTGTCCCCCGCTGTCCAACTCGCCTGTCTGTGCAGAAACGCCTGCGGCGAACACCGAGCAGGCTGCGAGCGCGAGCCCATGCACGCCTGTGCGAAACCCGAATTTTGTCATGACGTCAGCTTTTTTCGCGCCCTGCGATCAGTTGGTCGACGATATCCGGATCGGCAAGGGTCGATGTATCGCCCAACGACTTGAAATCGTTCTCCGCAATCTTGCGCAGGATGCGGCGCATGATCTTTCCGCTCCGCGTCTTGGGCAGCGCCGGGGTGAAATGGAGATGATCGGGCGTAGCGATCGGTCCGATTTCCTTGCGCACCCAATTCCTCAACTCGCCCTCGAGGTCCGCTGTCGCAGTTTCTCTCGCATTGAGCGTGACGTAGCAATAGATACCCTGCCCCTTGATGTCGTGCGGAAAACCGACGACGGCCGCTTCGCTGACTTTCGGGTGGAGCACCAGCGCGCTTTCGACTTCCGCCGTGCCCATGCGGTGACCCGAAACATTGATGACGTCGTCGACCCGGCCCGTGATCCAATAGTATCCGTCGGTGTCGCGTCGGCATCCATCGCCGGTGAAATACTTGCCCGGATAGGTGCTGAAATAGGTCTGCACGAAGCGGTCGTGATCGCCATAAACGGTGCGCGCCTGCCCCGGCCAGCTTTGCGTCATGCACAGATTGCCTTCCGCAGAGCCGTCGAGCACGACGCCATCATTGTCGACCAGTTGCGGAGACACGCCGAAAAAGGGTTTGCCCGCGCTCCCGGGCTTCATGTCATGCGCGGCGGGCAGAGTCGTGATCATCACGCCGCCCGTTTCGGTCTGCCACCAGGTGTCGACGATCGGAATCCGGCCACCGCCCACCACCTCGTGATACCAGCGCCAGGCTTCCGGATTGATAGGTTCGCCCACCGTGCCGAGCAGGCGGAGCGAGGAGAGATCATGCTTGTCGACGTGCGCGCGACCCTCGCGCATCAAGGCGCGGATAGCCGTTGGCGCCGTATAGAATATGTTGACCTCGTGCTTCGCGCAGATCTGCCAGAACCGGTCATGATCGGGATAGTTCGGCACGCCTTCGAACATCAGGGCAGTCGCGCCGTTCAGCAGCGGCCCGTAGACGATATAGCTATGCCCGGTGATCCAGCCGATGTCGGCAGTGCACCAATACACCTCGCCCTTTCGATAGTCGAACACACGCCGGAAAGTGGTCTCCGTCCACACGGCATAACCGCCGGTCGTGTGCACCACGCCTTTCGGCTGTCCGGTTGATCCGGATGTGTAGAGGATGAAGAGCGGGTCTTCGGCGGCCATGGGCTCGCACGGGCATTCGTCCGCGACGTCCGCAGACAATTCGTGATACCAGTTGTCGCGGCTGCTGGTCATCGGCACGTCGGAGCCTGAATGCCGGACGACCAACACGCCCTTCACGGGCGATTTCTCGAGCGCCGCATCGATATTCGCCTTCAGCGGGATCCGTTTCGATCCCCGCAGACCCTCATCCGCCGTGACGACCCAATCGCTCGCGCAATCTTCGATCCGCCCTGCGATCGCATCGGGTGAAAAGCCCCCGAAGATGACCGAATGCACGGCCCCGATGCGCGCGCAGGCGAGCATGGCGAAAGCCCCCTCCGGCACCATCGGCATATAGATCGTGACCCGGTCGCCCTTGCGCACGCCCAGCGCCTTGAGCGTGTTCGCCATCCGTACGACCTCTTCGCGCAATTGCCGGTACGAGATCTGCCTTGTTTCACCCTCGGGGTCGTCGGGTTCGAATATCAGCGCGACGCGATCGGCATCCGGTCCCTCGGCATGGCGGTCGACGGCATTGTGGCAGATGTTCAGGGCGCCATCGGTGAACCAGCGGATCTCGACCGGATCGAATGTCCAGTCCGATATCGTCTGTGGCTCGGCGTGCCAGGCCAGCCTCTTCGCCTGTTCGGACCAGAATCCATCAGGGTTTGCAATGCTCTCGCGATAGGCGCTCTCGTAATCCGATTGACCGAAGCTGGCATTCGCTGTCGTCTCGGGCCGCCGGACCCACTCTTCTTGATGTTCAGGGTCGGTCATAGTCTCTCCACCACAGACGCTCAGACAATCGATGTGCGTGCCAGCAAGCGTAACGCAATGGGAAAGATGAAAGAAGGGGGCATCGCGCCGCCACCCAGCATATCCTGCGATCACGTCCTCAGCTGGCAGGAAACCACATAAACAGTGTCGCCCCCGCGATTCCGCCCGCTGTAACGATGGTGGCAATGCCCATTATACCGACAGTGGCCAGTTGCATCCACAAGGATGCGCTGTTTCGGGCTTGTCGGTAAATCTCGTAGACCAGAAGCGGCAGCAGATAACTGGCGAGCGAAAGCGCGATGTCTGCCGGGCCGGTCAGATCATCCTTCATCCCGAACGGCCCCTGCCACACGATAACCCACGCCATCAGGAAAACCCGGAAGAACCATACCCCGCTGACGACGAGAAACGCGCGCATCGCCCATATCTGATGCGACGCAATGTCCCGCGCGACCGCGCAGCGGAAAGCGAGTGTGCAGAAGACCAGGATCAGGACTCCGTTCAGGGATACGCTCAAGCCGGATATGATGGACAGGTGTGAGCCGCGCACCCAGGTCGCCCAGAGCCCTCCTCCGGCGAGGAGAACCGAAACCCCGATAAACACCCTGCCGTTCAGCCGATGCGCCGCGGGATATCGTCGCCGCATCCTCGGGACGAGTTGGAAGACGCCACCGAGCGAAACTATGACCGCGAGCAACACGTGGGAAATGAAGACGAGGTTGCCAATGGTATCCCCTGAGACATAGCCGGTTATGGTTCCGCGCTCGTTCCAGCCTGCGAAATTGCCGGTGGCGGTGCGGGTTCCGTAGAAATCGAGGATATACGCCGCAAACAGCGTCTGCCCGATCGCCGCGCAGGCAAACCATGCGATCCCGCTCCAACGCAAAGCAACTGCACCGGGCGTTTTGGTATTGGTGGACAAATGATCCCTCCTTGTCGAAAACCAGTGGAGGGCATGGCCGGTCGAGAGCAGACTGGTCTCGCCGATTTCGAAATCGGCTAGAATTGGGCTTCTTTTCCCGCCCTAACGGTGACGGCCAAACAAGAGATGTAAACGCAGCAGGGCAACTTCGAATGACTGCCAGTGGTAACGCGTCGACCACGCTTCGCTTCGGATCCGGTCCGCCGGTGAACACTCCGCGATGGAGTTTACCCGAACCGGTCCGGACCTGTTGGGCTTTGTTGTCGGCGGCGTTGCTGGCATTTATCGTGAGAATCACGATCAACCCTGCATCAGAAATGCTCGATCATTTCCTCTACATCAGCAGTGCCGTGACCTGCGGTTTGGCGTGGTTGTTCGCCCGCTCGCTCTTTCGTCAGGGCGACGAACTTAGAGAAATCTGGCCGGTGGTGCTTGTGGCATCGCTCTTCTGCTTGGTCATGTTGTCGGCCTATACAGATCGCTCTCTGCTTTTCGGGATTAACCTCGTCGATCCATCGCTCGCGTTGGGCAGCTCCGCTATACTCGTTCTGACCTTGCTCGAGCCGCTGTCCGGTCTACGCCGCGAACTTGCTCGAACGGAACGTCGATTTCGATGGCTGTTCTTTGCGGGATATGGCTCAATCCTCTTTGCTGGCGTCATCCTTCGCAAGGCGGGAGACGTGTCGAAATGGTTCGATAGCCACCAGGAGCACATCCATGTCACCTGCGCCGTCGCGGCGCTGGTCGCGGCGACATTCGCGGTGCGATACCGCATTGGGCAGGCAGCCATCTCGAGCAGACAGCGCATCTCAGAAGGTCGGGACAATGCCAATAGTTCTGAACAACTTGCCAACCGCCTGTGGGACGTGCTCGCCAAGGAGCAACTGTACCTCGATCCCGACCTGCGCGTCGCAAGCCTGTGCCGCCGGCTCGATGTCCCATCCTATAAGATCAGCAGGGTGATCAGCTCTCATCTTGGCTTTGCAAATTTCAGCCGTCTGATCAATTCGCTCAGGCTTGAAGCTGCTCGTACCAGATTAGCAGATCCGGATCGGGCCAGCGATTCTGTCATGACCATCGCCTTTGACTGTGGGTTCGCATCAATCGGCCCGTTCAACCGTGCCTTCAAAGAAAGATTCGGGATCACACCCCGCGCATATCGAGCCAAACACATCGAGGCATCGGAAGGCGAATAGCCTCTTTGCGAAAACGCATCTGCCACAATGCTCTCCGTCCGCGCGATCGACCGCCGCACAGTTGAGCGTGTGTCGTTTGGCGACCATCGATGCTGGTCGACCGAAATGAGGAACAGGATACGCCCGAGACGAGGCAAACTGGCCGAGAACCGACGGCAGCTGCCTCTCACCCCTCCTCGCTCATGTCTAGATTGAGCTTGACCGTCTCGTGTTCCTGCTCGCCTTCGAACTTGGCGAGGAAGTCGGCGATGGGCATGGCCTGATCGGGCATGGCAGCCTTGTCCGGCCTCGGTGCCGGTGCGCTCATTCCGTCGGCGGGCGTCGTCCTGACGTGGAGGTAAGGCACCCACACTTCACCGAAATCCGCCTTTTGATACCACACGTCGAGCACATCGTAGCTTGCCCAAGTGCCATCGGGTTCCTTGAGACGGATGCCTTCACCGATGCGGGGAACGGCGAGCGCCTTCATTCGGAATTGGGTCTGGTGCGTTTCGTTCTGGATTTCGATTTCGATCACAGCTGGCGTCCGGTTGCTCCGCATGGCGGTTCCATGCGCTCGCAACCGACCGTGGCCGAAAGATATTTAGATGGATTTAACGATGACGTCACAACGTCGTCGGACGCAGGCAGTATAGCGCCGCTATAACGCAATGGGGCCCCATCGCTGCGCCGGCCGACATTGCCACGTTCGACGAGCGCAAGATCCTTGGGCCCGAGAATCCGGCCATCGTGGCTGAGCATCGATGTCGGACCGATGGGCAGCCGGTCGCGCTCATCGACCAAAACGGGATTTTCGACCACATCGCAGCCGTATTTCTGGCCCCATTGGCGCAGGGCGACCATGGCGGGTAGCAGGTCGAGCCCCTTTTCGGTCAGCCGATATTCGATCTTGCGGCGATCGCCGGGGCACGGCTCGCGCCGCATGATGCCGTGATCGACCAGTTTGGCCAGACGGTTGGAAAGGATATTGCGGGCGATGCCGAGCTCACTCAGAAATTCCTCGAAATGGTGGAGGCCATTGAAGCCCGCACGCAGGATCATGAAGCTCCAACGTTCGCCCATCACCTCGAGCGCCTGCGGAAGGCCGCATTCGGTCAGTTCTCGCAAGGGTTCGCGGATATCGCCCATCATTCGGTCCTTTTTCTGCAACCTTTCTAGCGAAAAAAGACAATTTGCCAACTTTCTGAAAATTTCAGTTGTGAAGTGCAACCTACCTCTTTAGGTTGCGAATCGCAATTGGTTGCATTTTACAATTTATTTGGACTGAGCAGCGGTCACTTTCGCTGTCTCCAGACAGAGGATCGATCTCATGAACAGGTTTCTCCCGTCTTCCTTCCATTTCGGATCGCTGGGTGGCGGGCTCTTGCTCGCCATTGCCGGGCTGGCGATGGTTTCGGTGCCGACCACGGTCGATGCTCGGAGCGACGGCGCCTACTACCGTGCAGAGCTGGCGCAGCCTGCCAGCGAGCGCACGGTGATCGCCGGCGGTCTGGCGTGGGCATGTGAAGGCACGAGCTGCACTGCATCCAAGGGCACATCGCGCCCGCTGCGCATCTGCCGCCAGCTTTACCGCGATGTCGGCCAGATCGTCTCGTTCAGCGTCGCTGGCGAAGCGCTCGATGCGGACAAGTTGGCAAAATGTAACGCTTGATCCGGCTTTCTCCACCACCCTCCCTCTCCATCCGGGTGGCAACTAAGGCCCCGGCGCCACGGCGTCGGGGCATTTTCGTCAGAGCAATCCACGCTTGGAAAGGTCGGCCTTGAGGGCGTTGGCTTCGCTAAAGTGATGGACCTGCCAGCCGAGCGCGCATGCGCTGTCGATGTTGGCGCGATTGTCGTCGATGAAAAGCATGTGCTCCGGTGCACGGCCGAAGCGCTTTTCTGCCAGGGCGAAAATGGCGGGATCGGGCTTGGCGATCTTTTCCTCGCCCGATACGATGATGTCGGTAAACAGATCGAAGATGGGCTGCTGAGGAGCGAACCCGGCCCAGAACTCGGCGCCGAAATTCGTGATGGCAAACAACGGCATACCCGCCTCGTGCAACTTTCGGACCAGTTCCAGGCTGCCGGGCACCGGCCCGGGGATGGTTTCGTTGAAGCGGCTGCGATAGGCGCCGATTTCCTCGGCGAATTCGGGAAATTCAGCAATGCGTTCAGGCACCATGTCGTCCAGCGCACGCCCCTGATCGTGCTGGAAATGCCATTCTTCGGTCAGCACTTCGCCCAACAGCCGTTCGAGACGGGCTTCGTCCTTTACCAGACGGGCGAACAGGACGCGCATGTCCCACTGGAACAGGACGCGGCCGACGTCGAACACCACCGCTTCGATTGTCGCTTCGCACATCGCTCTATCCCGCAAAAGCAAACGGCCCGGTCTCCCATCGGGAGCCGGGCCGGTTCAGCCGACATTCGCGGAGCAGAACTCCGCGAGTCGTCGTTCAGCCCTGGCGGGCCTTGAAGCGACGATTGGTCTTGTTGATGACGTAAGTGCGCCCGCGACGACGGATCACGCGGCAATCGCGATGGCGGTTCTTGAGCGACTTGAGGCTGTTGCGGATCTTCATGGCGTCTCTCGTTCGAATAAATAAATACGCGCCGGAGATGGAGCCCCGACGCGCCGATTTCAAGCGAGGCCGTTAGCGGCGGGGACGATTCCCGTCAAGCATTGTCGCGCATTGCAGCCAACTTGCCTTCCCATTGCAGCGCGTGTGCGACGATCGTGTCGATATCGTCGTGCTGCGGTTTCCAAGGCAGTGTTTCGAGAAGCAGAGACGGGTCCGAGACGACCTCTCCTGCATCCCCCGCGCGGCGCGGTGCGATGCGGCGCGCGATCGGCTTGCCGGTCGCGCGCTCGACCGCGTCGATCACCTCCAGCACCGAGTAGCCACGGCCATAGCCGCAGTTCATCACCAGCGATCGCGCAGGCTCCGCGATCAGTGCCTCCAGCGCCAGGACATGCGCGCGGACTAGATCGCTGACATGGATGTAATCGCGCACACCGGTGCCATCGGGCGTGTCGAAATCGTCGCCGAAAATGTCGATGCCCGACCGTTGGCCCAGCGCTGCCTCGCAGGCGACCTTGATCAAATGCGTGGCACCCGCCGTCGATTGTCCGGTGCGGCCGGCAGAGTCGGCCCCTGCCACATTGAAATAGCGCAGCGTGCAATGGTTGAAGCCGTGTGCGCGGGCTGCATCGGCAAGCATCTGCTCAGTCATCAGCTTTGACCAGCCATAGGGATTGATCGGTTGCTGCGGCGTGTCTTCCGCAATCGGTGAGACCGGCGGCGTGCCATAGGTCGCTGCAGTCGACGAAAAGAGGAAATGGCGCACATCTGCTTCCACCGCGCTCGCGATCAGCGCACGGCTCTTTGCCGTATTGTTCTCGTAATAGGCCAGCGGCCGCTCGACCGATTCGGGGACGACGACCGAACCGGCAAAATGCATGATTGCGCCGATCTTCTGCTCGGCAAAAATTCGCGCGAGGAGGCCCGCATCGGCGACATCACCGCGATAGAACGGGACGCCGTCGGGTACCGCGCGGGCAAAGCCAGTCGACAGATCGTCGATTATCGCCACCGGCCAGCCCGCATCCTGCAATGCAAGCACGGCATGTGCGCCGATGTAGCCCGCGCCGCCGGTCACCAATACGGGCAGTTTTGTCCCTTCAGCCATGTGGCGCACTTAGCGTATTGCCCGGGCTGCACAATCGGCTCGAAACCGATTGTCCCGCTACGGAGCCTTGCCCGCCTCCGCGCGTTGTATAGGCATGGGACAATCGAGGAACCTGAAAGGTCGTGTCATGAACCGCATCGCCATCGCATCCGCCGCCATTCTCGCCACCGGTCTTTCGGCCTGCGTTGCGGGTCCGGAACCAGTGCAGGTCACCCGCTTCGTCGCGCCCGCGGCACCGGCACAGTTGGGCCAGGGCACGATTTTCGTCGAGAGCGCTGAGGGGCAGGCGCAAGATGGCCTCGCGCTGATGCCCTACAAAACCGCTGTCGCATCTGAATTGCGCCGTCTCGGCTACACCGAAACCGATCGCGGATCCGCCCGACAGATCGCCCGCATCAGTGTGGATCGATTTGTCCAGACTACCGGAGGCAGGCGGTCCCCGGTCAGTGTCGGTGTGGGCGGTGGCACTGGTTCGTACGGATCCGGCCTCGGACTCGGCATCGGGATCAACCTCGGCGGCGGAGAGCGCGACAAGCTCGGCGCCGAACTCGCCGTGACGATCCGCGAGGCAAACAGCCAGACCAACCTCTGGGAAGGCCGCGCCGATTTCAGGGTCGCCGACAATTCGGCCCTTGCGCAGCCGCAGGCAAACGCCCAGACACTCGCCGCCGCGCTCTTCAGGGAGTTCCCCGGCAACAACGGCGAGACGATTGAAGTAGAGGTTACCGAGTGAACGATATCCGGATCGATTCCGCATTCGACAGTGGCAATATCGAGGTTCTCTCGGTCGACGGCGCGACAGCCAGGCTGGCCATCCCGAAGGACAGCAATAGTGAATTCAGGCAGTGGTTTCATTTCCGCGTTGCTGGCGCGGCCGGGCGGGAACTCGTTCTGAAAATCACCGACCTCGAAACAAGTGCCTATCCCGGAGGATGGCCCGATTACGATGCCTGTGTTTCAGAGGATCGGGACTACTGGGGCCGCGCTTCATCGAGCTATGACAAGGGGGAAGACGGCGGCACGCTCACGATCAGATATACCCCTGCCAGCAATATCGCCTGGTTCGCCTACTTCGCGCCCTACTCGATGGAACGCCATCACGATCTGGTGGCCGAGGCGGCAGCTTCGGAAGGGGTCGATCACCTGCATCTGGGCACGACGCTGGACGGGCAGCCGATCGACTGCCTCGAAATGGGCGAAGGCGATTTCCAGGTCTGGCTCTATGCGCGGCAACACCCGGGCGAAACGCAGGCCGAGTGGTGGATGGAAGGCGCATTGGAGGTTCTGACCGATCCGGCGGATAGCGTTGGGCGCGAATTGCGGAAGCGGTGCCGACTCCATATCGTACCGAACTGCAATCCCGACGGTTCGCGGCGCGGCAATCTGCGCGTGAACGGCGCAGGCACCAATCTCAACCGCGAGTGGGAGAACCCCACTACCGAAAAGAGCCCCGAAGTGCTCGCCATTCGTAACCGGATGGATGAAACCGGCGTCGATTATGCGATGGACGTTCATGGCGACGAAGCCATCCCCGTCGCCTTCATCGCCGGGTTCGAAGGCATTCCCAACTGGACCGATGAACAGGGGGAAAAATACTATCGCTTCGAACGGATTCTCGACCGGCGCACACCCGATTTCCAGATCGAGCAGGGCTATACCAAATCCGCGCCCGGCAAGGCCAATCTGTCGATGAGCACAAACCAGGTGGCCAACCGGTTCGGCGCGACCGCGATGACGTTGGAAATGCCTTACAAGGACAACCCCGCCAACCCGGAGCCCGAACAGGGTTGGTCGCCCGAACGCTGCAAGCTGCTGGCGCGCGACTGCCTCGCAACCTTGCTCGAGTGGCTCGACAATCCGAAGCAGTAGGATCGCGCGCTAGGATACGATCGGTTCAAGCAAGCGGATCGTCCGCTCACCAGCGTCGAGTTCGACCTCCGCGCCGTGCGGGAGACTGAGCTGGCCGCGGATATGACCGACGTTGGCACCGACGAATGCGGGTATGTCCAAGGGGCCGAGATAATCGTCGAGCAATCGGTCTAGTGAAAATCCGCCATAATCCGGTTCATCGCTTGCACAGCTGCGGCAGGTGCCGAACACCACGCCGCCCGCCCGTTCCAGGATTCCAGCCAGCGCAAGCTGTCGCAACATGCGGTCGACGCGATATTCCGCTTCGTTGACGTCCTCCAGAAAAAGGATCGCGCCATCGAAATCGGGTAGCCACGGCGTGCCCATCAAGGTGGAAAGCACGGTCAGATTGCCGCCGAGCAAACGGCCACGAGCAAGACCTGCGCGAATGGTGCGCGACTGTGGCACGACGCTCGAAGGCTCGTGTCGCGCACCTCCGAGCACAGGGGTTTCGCCGGTAAACGCGAGGCGCCACAGGCTATTCCAGCTTTCGCTGGTCCAGCGGCTCGACGCATTGGGCGAATGGATGGTGGCGAACCCGGCGCGGGCCGCGAAGGCGAGATGCAGCGCAGTCACATCGCTATATCCGATGAGCAGTTTCGGATTTGCGCGAATACGATCCCAGTCGAGAAGCGGAAGGAGACGGGCCCCGCCCCAGCCCCCGCGCAGCGCGAAGATGGCGCGCACCTCTTCGTCACCGAACATCGCATCAATGTCGCCCGCGCGCTCCGCATCTGAACCGGCTAGATAGCCGTCGGTGCTGCGGATATTGGCACCGAGCCGCGGTACCAGTCCCATACCTTCGATCTGGAAAGCGGCGGTCTGGATCTCGCGTTCGGACACGGCGCTGGCAGGAGCTACGATGCCCACCGTGTCTCCCAAGCGAAGTCGGATCATGCGAGACTGGCAGGCCCGAAGGCTTCGGGGAGAAGCGCGCTCAAGCGCAAGCGCCGGACTTCGTCCGGCCCGACGCACAGGATGATCGGGTCGGTCCCGCCCAATTGGGCGAGTTCGTTGATCACCTGCCGGCAGCGGCCGCATGGCGTGATCGGCTGGTCCCCGGGGCCCGTTACGGCAACAGCTTCCAGCCCGCCGCGGACACCATCCGCCATGGCTTTCGATATTGCGACCGTTTCAGCGCATAGGCCGACACCGTAGCTGGCGTTTTCGATATTCGTGCCCGTCACGATCGATCCGCCGGCAAAGCGCAGCGCAGCGCCGACGGGAAATTGCGAATAGGGCGAATAGGATCGCTTTGCCGCATCGCGGGCCGCTTGGATGAGGTCTTCATCATGCATGACCGATAGGTCCTTTCACGGCCGCACCACCAGCCAGCGCAGTGGCGTTTCGCTGGCCGCGGTGGCGTAAGCGGGATTGGCAGTCCAGACAGTCCACGGGCGTCCGCCATAAAGGGGCTCGTCACGGTAACTGTCGAGCCACAGCGAGCGATCGAGCCGCGCGGCAGGCCGGTACAATTCCTCGAAGGCTTCGCTCGGCGCGAGAATGACCGGCGCGCCGGTGTGGCTCTCTATCTGGTTGACGAGTGTCAGCAGTTCGCTCTGCACGGCAGCATCCGATACATGTTCGGAGCAACCATCCGCCGTCGCTGTCAGCCGGATCGCGGAGGGAAGGAGTTCGGCATCGCGCGGAACGATGGTCACGTAATTGGCGGATTGGCCATCGGCTGTCTGGCAGGGATTGAATTCGTGGATCGCTCCGACCTCCAGCCCGGCCTCCTGCGCCTGCGCCAGATTGCGCGAAAAATTCGCATCCTTCCCGCGCGCACCCCGACTGGCCTCGAGATAGACGAATTCGGCGCCCAGACCCTTAAGCACCTCGAAATCGACAGCACCGTCGCCCTCGCCGATCATCGCGCCCTGGTCGGGATAGGCGGCTTCATCCGGTCGCCAGCCGCTCTGCTGGTGTTGCCACCACACATAATATCCCAAGCCGGCGAGCACGACTAGGAGTACCAGCTTGAGCAGTACGCCCGAGCGCCGCGATTTTCTGCGCGCCATCCCGTCAGCCCTTGATATGCAAGACGCAAATCAGCGTGAACAGCCGCCTCGCCGTTCCGAAATCGGTTTCGATCTTGCCCTCCAGCCGCTCGATCAGCAGCTCGGCTGCACGATTGTGAATGCCGCGACGTGCCATGTCGATCGTTTCGATCTCGCCCGGCGTCGCCTTGCGGATTGCCTGGTAATAGCTGTCGCATATGGCGAAATACTCGCGGATCGGGCGACGAAAGCGCGCGAGGCCGAGGAGCAGTTCTTCGACCGTCTCGTCTTCGCTCGTCGCAATGGTAAGCAGAAGCCGCCCGTCTCGTACCGCCAGCGTCAGATTGTAGGGACCATGCGCACCACGCTCGATCGCGCGCAGGGGTTTGAAGCTGTTCTCCTCGATCAGGTCGAAGATGGCGATGCGGCGTTCCTGCTCGATATCTGCATTGCGCCAGATTATCGTCTCTTCGTCCAGATCGACTTTGGCGATACGATGATCGGGAGAAGGGGCGGCAGATTCGGTCATGACGTTCGTGCCGCTTTCGCAACTGGTGGACATCGGGGCAAGGCCTTCTCGACAATCCCCGCTTTCCACAAGCGCTTGGGGGCGTAAGCGCGGCCGCTCCGCTTGTCGCGGGTGCACCGCTGCCCCATGATGGCGCGATGGCCGACACCGATCTCCTGTTTCCAGCTTCCGATTCGAAAACCAGTCCCGACAAGCAGGGTCAGACACTGCCCAGCAACATTGAGGCCGAGGCGGCTTTT
Source organism: Citromicrobium sp. (assembly GCA_003248395.1). Taxonomy (GTDB): domain Bacteria; phylum Pseudomonadota; class Alphaproteobacteria; order Sphingomonadales; family Sphingomonadaceae; genus Qipengyuania. The sequence goes on along the minus strand of QFNA01000034.1, from coordinate 2,274 downwards.
CTGGGTGCAGTGCTGATCGACAACCAGGTCGTGCAGGAACTCAACACGCCGTTGCGGCCCGAACATTTTTACGAGCCGGTGCACCAGCGGATCTACGAGCGTGTGCACAAGCTGCTCGACCGGAACTCCGTCGCCACGCCGGTCACGCTCAAGCCCTATTTCGAGAGCGACGAGGCGCTCAAGCAATTGGGCGGCACGACCTATCTGGCGCAGCTGACGGCGGACGGTCAGGGCCTCCTGGCATCGGGCAGGCTGGCCGAACAGATTTACGACCTCGCATTGCTGCGCGAACTGGTCAGCGTCGGGCGCAATCTGGTCGAAGGGGCGCTCGACACGTCGGACGAAGTCGCGCCGATGGACCGGATCAGCCAGGCCGAAGCCGATCTTTACAAGGTGGCCGAAGGGGCGACATCGGGCAGCGAGGCGCAGGATTTCCGCTCTGCTGCACTCGGCGCGCTCAAACTTGTCGAAGCCGCGATCAATTCAGGTGGGCGCTTTTCGGGCAAGACGACCGGCCTCGATACGATCAATGACAAGACGAGCGGATTGCACAATTCGGATCTCGTCATTCTCGCCGGTCGTCCGGGCATGGGGAAGACCTCGCTGGCCACGAACATCGCCTTCAATGCGGCGCGCCGCCTGATGGACGACGAGAAGATCGGCATCGAACGGAGCGAATCGCCCGGTGCCGCGACTGCCTTCTTCAGCCTGGAAATGAGCGCAGACCAGCTGGCTACGCGCATTCTCGCGGAAACCGCCGAGATTTCGAGCGAGAAGCTGCGATCCGGCAAACTCAGCCGAGAGGAATTCCAGCGCCTGTCATTCGCCAGCCAGGAACTCAACGACCTGCCGCTCTATATCGACGACACGCCTGGTCTCACCATTGCCTCGCTGCGCACCCGCGCGCGGCGCTTGAAGCGGCGGCACGACATCGGATTGGTGATCGTCGATTACCTCCAGCTGCTACAAGGCTCCGGCCGGGCGAACGACAACCGGGTCAACGAGATTTCGGAGATCAGCCGCGGCCTCAAGACGCTCGCCAAGGAGCTAAACGTGCCGGTCATCGCCTTGTCACAGCTGAGCCGCGCAGTCGAACAGCGCGAGGACAAGCGACCGCAACTTTCGGACCTTCGTGAATCGGGCTCGATCGAGCAGGATGCCGACATGGTGTGGTTCATCTACCGCGCGGAATATTACCACAACGCGCTGAAACCCGACACGCCCGACGAAACCAGCAGCGAAGACGTGCGGATGAAATATGCCGACTGGGAAGCGCGCCATCTCGAACTGGTCAACCGTGCCACTTTGATCGTGGCGAAGCAGCGTCACGGTTCGACCGGCAATGTCCCGCTGCTGTTCCAGAGCGAGTTCACCAAGTTCTCCAGCCCCGAAATGCGCGGCGGATACGACGATTACGAATAAGGCTCAGATGCCGAGATTGAGCCGCCGCGTCACCGTGTAGTCGATCACCGATACGAGCAGCCAGCTGAGGTTCCAGCGGAACCTGTTCCACATCGTGGCGCGGCGCTTGTGCACGGGGATGGTGATAGGCTTCGACGCCTCGATATGCTCGCCGACGAATTTGCGCATACGGTCCGCCAGCGCCTTGTCCTCGACCTTCATCACCAGTTCGAGATTGATGTACAGGCTGCGCATGTCGAAATTTGCGCTGCCCAGATAGACCGCGTCATCGAGCACGATCAGCTTCGTATGAAGCTTGCACGGTTCGAATTCCCAGATTTGCGCGCGATTGCGGAGCAGGTAGTCGTAGAGTGAGCGGCTTGCGCCGATCGTCGCACCATTGTCCGACTTCCCCGCCATGATCAGACGCGTTTCGCCCTTGCGCGCAATCTTGCCCATGCGCTTCAGCAGACGCTTGGGCGGTGAGAAATAGGCCATGAACATGTCGAGCCGTTCGCCCTGGACGAGATCGTCCGAAACGCAGCGCGCCCAACTCGACAGGCCGCGCGTCGGCCCGCCGACGAGCCAGGTCACGTCCGGCTCTTTCCATTCCCAGTCACGGACGGTTCGTGCAATCTCGCGCGAATGCTGCTCCTCGCGTTCGGTCCAGCTACGCAGCTTGTCGAACCAGTCGTTGAGGCCTTCGACCGCCGATCCCTCGATAACGATACCCAGATCGTTCCAGCCATTCTCTTCGGGCGGCGCGAAGTAATCGTCGGCGATGTTGAAGCCGCCGAACATCGCTCGCTGGCCGTCGGCGATGACCATCTTCTGGTGATTGCGGATGAGGTAGCGCCGCGTCCACTTTGCCGA
>QFNA01000203.1 GCA_003248395.1 Citromicrobium sp. | reverse complement strand
TTCCTGATCTGCATGATCGGCGGGCTCTACCTCGCCGACGACACCCGCCGGGCGAATCTCTCGGGCGGGCTCACCGCGATGGTCGAGAAGATCCAGTCGCGCGAGGCCTTCATGGTCCACCGGATGGAGATCGAGGGCGCCTCGCCCGCGGTCGACAAGGGGCTGCGCGCCATGCTGCCGGTAACGCTGCCGGCGTCGAGCTTCGACATCGACCTGCCGAAGCTCAGGATGCAGATCCAGATGCTCGACGCGGTCGAGCACGTCGACCTGCGCATCCAGCCGGGCGGCATCCTGTCGGCGGTGGTGACCGAGCGGACGCCCGTGGTCCTCTGGCGCCACGCCCGCGGGATCGAGCTTCTGGACAAGACCGGGCACCGCGTCGCCTCGGTCACCTCGCGCGACCTGCGCCGCGACCTGCCGGTGATCGCCGGTGAGGGGGCCGGGGCGCGGGCGCCCGAGGCCCTGGCGCTGATCGACGCCGCGGGGCCCATCCTGCCGCGGCTGCGCGGGCTTGAGCGGATGGGCGAGCGGCGCTGGGACGTCGTGCTCGACCGCGGAAGGCCGACGGGCTTCTGTCCCGCGACGTGGTGGCGGTCGACCTGCGCGACCCGGCCCGCCCGGTGCTGCGGATGGGGCTGACGGCGCAGAACACCGTTCGCCGCGCGCTGGGGATGAACCCGCTCGGCCCCGACGGGGTCGAGATCGAGCCCGAGGAGGGCGCCCGCGTCGGCGCCGCGGCCCCGGCCGGGACCGGCAAGGGCAAGGCGGCGACGGCGGCCAAGGGGCCGGCGAAGGGCAAGGCCACCACCAAGGCCAAGGCCTCGGGCGGCAAGACCGGCAAGGCGGCCGCCGCGCCGGCGCCGAAGGGGCGCGGCTGAGGACAGGCGGCGGCCCCGGTACAAGGGGCCTCGCCGAGAGAGAGAACCGAGGGGCAGGGAGGAACAGGGATGCGCGATCTTTACGAAGCCCAGCGGGCGATGCGGCAGATGCGGCGGCAGGCGATGGCGCGCGGC
>QFNA01000033.1 GCA_003248395.1 Citromicrobium sp. | reverse complement strand
CGGCGTCGACGGGACGGTGAGCCTCGAGCCTGCAGGACAACTGGAGCTGTCGGGCGCGCCGCTGGAAAACCTGCACGAAACCTGCGCGGAAACCGGACGGCATCTCGACCAGGTGAAGCAGGTAGGCGAGGCCTGCGGCGTCGGTTTCCTGGGCCTCGGCATGTGGCCGGACAAGACGCGCGACGAATTGCCGGTGATGCCGAAGGGACGGTACGAAATCATGATGCGGCACATGCCGCGCGTGGGCAATCTGGGCCTCGACATGATGCTGCGCACCTGCACGATCCAGGTAAACCTCGATTATTCGAGCGAAGCCGACATGGCGCAGAAATTCCGCACCGGCCTGGCGCTGCAGCCGCTGGCGACGGCGCTGTTTGCCAATTCCCCCTTCACCGAAGGCAAGCCTAACGGATACCTGTCCTATCGCAGCCATATCTGGAGCGATACCGACCCGCATCGCACAGGCATGCTGCCCTTCGTCTTCGAGGACGGTTTCGGGTACGAACGCTGGGCCGACTACATGCTCGACGTGCCGATGTATTTCGTGTTCCGCGACGGCAAATACATCGATGCCGCAGGATTGCGTTTTCGTGATTTCCTGAAGGGCGAATTATCGGTCCTGCCGGGCGAGAAACCGACGATGAGCGACTGGTGGGATCACCTGTCGACGGCGTTTCCCGAGGTGCGGCTGAAAAGCTTCCTCGAACTGGACGCCGCGTGGGACCTGGTGAAGCACTGGACGATGGAAGAGCGCGAAGCGCTGCGCAATGCGGTGCCGAAACAGGCGCTGGGTGCGTCTATCCCCGGCGGGGGCAAACTGCGCGATCTGGCGAAAGAGGTGCTGTCGATTGCGCGTGGCGGGCTGTCGGCGCGCGCGCGGCTCAACAGTTCGGGCGACAACGAAACCGGATTCCTCGAGACGCTCGACGAGATCGTCGCCAGCGGCAAATCGCCTGCCGAAGTCCTGCTCGACCGCTATCACGGCGAATGGGGCGGCGATATCAAGCGCGTCTACAAATACAGTTTCTAGCCGGCCGGCGAAGCGAAACGACGCCGGAAGGCGTCGCCCAGGCGAGCGAGCGGGGCGGTTATCAGGCCCTTGCGCCCCATGTAGGCGTGGTAGGCGCGGTATTTCGGATCTTCGAGCAGAAGGTGCGCTTCCTCTGTGCGCGCGCGCCAGTAGTAGATGCCGTTCACACATAGCAGGAAGAACGTGTTGCGGATGGCATCGACCGGATTGCCGTTGACCACGAGGAACGGCAGCACACTGAACCACCAGTAGAGGTTTTTCGACAGGTAAGCCGGATGCCGCGTGAACCGGTAAGGCCCCGTGGTGAGGACTCCGCGATAGGTGAGGTTGGAGAAGCGCAGGCCGAAGGCGAAGGTCGCCCAGGCGTAGAAGCCCGTGAGTGCAACCAACCATAGCGCCCATGCCCATAACAGCACGGTGTTGCCCGCCAGCCATTGGTGCCAGCTGCCCACGTGCTGTTCGTAATTCATCACCTGCCCGTTGCCGAGAATGCCCCAGACGAAGGGCGGATAGCAAATCAGCGCCGCGAGCCAGCCCGCCAGAAACGGATTGCCCGAGCGGATATGCGCGTCGAGCGGGCGCAGCGTGACGATGTAGCCGACAGTGCCGATCAAGACGTCGACGAGGAACAGCAGGTTGATCAGGACCATGCCGAAAACCACAGGATTGCTGGCAAGTTCGCCAATGTCGGCGTTGATAACATTGGCAAAGTTTCCGGGCACGATCGAGATCATGAAGGCGCCGAAGAAGCCCTTGATCAGCCAAGCACGCCAGTGCTTTGCGACCTCCCCGCGATCCCAGTCGCTGCGCATGAAGAGCATGGCGCCGAAATGCCAGCTGTGGTCGCGCGGTTCGAGCATGTAGCGATCGAGCCAGAAGACATAGGGGACCGAGAGCACCACCATGCCGGCGCCCATCACGGCAAGCACTTCGAGCGCGAAGAGGTAATTCCCGTTCCAGTACCAACGGCAGAGGCAATAGAGGCAGGCGAGAATGGCCCAGGTCGCCCAGAGCCCGGCAAGCTTCGTCAGAGAGGTTTCGTGGTCGGGCCGCCGGGTCTTGCCGAGCGACCAGTCAAGACCGGTCGAAGGTCGGCGGTGAACCTTGTCGACGAAGACCGACCACAACACCATCGGCACGGTGACGAAGACCAGCCCCGCCATTGCCGCATACGGACCGGAGAGCGGCATGCGCGGCGTCGTCAGGGAGAACGCATCTGCAATTGCGGCCCAGTTGCGCGCGATCGCTATCCACAGGAGCAGCGACGCGAGACCGACGAGACCGACCCATGGCGACACGTCGCTGGGCGGCCGTGCGCCATCATATCCGTCCGGTTCGATCCCTGCCATCGCCGCCTTCTATAGCGGGATTGGTAAAGGAGGCGAAAACTATCAGCGAAATGCGCTGATGCGGCCCGAATCGTCGAGAATATAGAGCGTGTTGTTGGCGACGACGGGCGGGAGGCTGATCGACTGGCCGAGATCGTTGAACAGCGATACCGCGCCTTCGCCGATGCTCGCGCGGTATACCTGGCCATCCGAATTGACCATCCACAGCTGGTCACCGGCGAGAACCGGGCCCTGCCAGAAGATTTCGTCTTCCTTGTCCTCTTCATCGCGCCAGCGCGGGAGCTGGGTCAGCCAGCGGACCTTGCCGGTGTTGCGCGCGATCGCCAGCAGGCGGGCATCGTCGGTCAGCGCGAAAATCCATTCGCCCGCGATGGCGGGAGTCGAGATACCGGCGACGTTCAGTTCCCAAAGACGCTGGCCGGTGACGAGTTCATACGCCGCCATGCGACCGCCCTGCCCCAGGGCATAGACGCGGCCATCATCAATGATCGGATCGGCATCGATATCGCTGAGCGCGCCGACCTGCGTCGAAATCGACGTGCGCGCCAGCGCATCGGCCCAGACGCTGCGGCCGTTTTCGTAACGGTAGGAAATCAGTTCGCCCGAGGTGTAACCCGCAACCACCGTGCCCTGCCCCGCAGCCGGAGCGGCAACGCCGAAGACGCCAGCCTGCGTCGTCGAACCCGATTCGTCCCACTGGACTGCGCCGTCGGCAGCGTCGAGCGCGAAGAGCTGATTGTCCTGCGTCATGACATAGACGCTGTCGAACGCGAGCGTGGGCGCACCGCGCATCGGACCGCCGGGCTTTACCTTCCAGATTTGCGCACCGGTGTTGGCGTCCAGCGCATAGACATTGCCGGCGCCATCGGTGCCGTAAATCCTGTCGTTCGCCCAGCTGACGCCGCCACCGAAGGCCGAGGGCCGCGTATCGGAAGTGAGTTCCGCCTGGTAGGACCAGAGACGCGCACCATTGCCCGCGTCAAAAGCATGGACCTGTCCGTCGGTGCCGACGGCGAACAGCTTTCCGCCACCGATAACCGGAGCAGCGCCAAGCCGCGCCTTCTTGCCTGCACCTGCGACATTCGCACTGAAAGCGACGCCGGGCGACTGCGAAAGCGCCAGGTGGCCATAGCTCTTGTCGGCAGTGCCGCCGGCCTGTGCCCAGCTGTCGTTCGCCTGTGCCGGCGGCAGCACCACCGCCACGCCCGCAAGCGATGGATCGACCTTTGCACCCGTGTCGATGCGCGAGAGAATCGGGGTGCGATTGCCGACGGTCGGCGTCGTCTTCTTGTCGCCGCCGCCGAACAGCCCGCCGCTGCAGGCGGCAAGCGAAAGGGCGAGCGCCGTACCGGCGAGAACGCGCACCAGGGAATTGGCTGTCATCTGACTCATGTATAGTCCGTTCGTATTATTCAGCGTCGCCTGCGGGGGCCGCCGGGGGATCGATGCGTCGTTCGTCGAGCAGTTCCTGAACGTCGTCGACCGTATCGACGCCAAGCAGGCCCGCCATGTTGACCATGCGCGCGCGCGCCGATTCGGGCGTGTTTTCATCGCGTGAAATCTGCGCAAAGAGGGCACCGGCCTCTTCGCGATTGCCCTGTGCGAGATAGGCATGCGCAACGAGTTCGCCGGCGCTGGCAAAGAAGGGCTCGCCGGGTACCGCGAGCGGCTGGAGCGCCGCAATCACCGCGGCCGGTTCCATGTCGTCGAAACGCAGGGCCGTCTGGCGGATGCGGGCGAGATCGCGCAGAGCCTCCGGCGCTGCGGCATTGTCGGCCACTTCACCGAACAGCTTGGCGGCTTCGGCGTCATTGCCGCCTTCGCTGGCCATGCCGGCGCGGAGCATCTTTGCGCTGACCGCGGCGGTGCCGTCGCCCTCGATTGCGGCAAGACGTTCTACCGTGGCGTCGTTATTGCCCGCCTCGAGCGCGTCGAGCGCAAGCACCAGCGCTTCGGAATCGGATTCCATCGCCTGTTCCTGCTGCCGGTCCCAATAGAGATAGCCGGCAAAGCCGAGCAGTCCGACGACAATGAGTGCGAGCAGGGGTTTGCCCCACTTGCCCATGAAATCTTCCATGTCGCCCTGGCGGACGGCCTCGTCCACTTCGCGCATCAGCGCATCCTGCTGGGCGGCGTCGGCTTTCGCCTTCTTTTCCTGACGGGCAAGCTTGGTATCGGGTGTGCGGGCCACTTCGGCTGAGGCTCCAGTCAAACGGGTCTAGAGGAATTGCGCGTCTTTAGGCACAGGCCGTGCCGAGGGCAATGCTCTGCGAACTGCATGCCCTTGCCTGTCCCCCGACGGGTGAACGCGCGATGAAAGCTCAAAAATCGCGTTTCATCGCACTGGAATAGAGACGGCGGTAAGTGGCGACCATCTTGTCGCGGTCATAAAGCTGGACCGCGCGGGCGCGATTGGCCTCGCCGAGCCGGGCGCGCAATGAGGACGCGTCGGCCAGCCGCCGGAGCTGGAGCGCGAGATCGTCTTCGTCGCCCGGCGAGGCGATGAATTCCTGGTTCGGTTCGGCAACGATCTGGAAGACGTCGCCGACCGAGGGCGCCACGACAGGCAGACCCGCCGCCATCGCCTCTATCACCGACATCGGAAACTGTTCGGAATCGCTCGACAGGGCGAAGATGTCGAACAGGCCGACGACGCGTGCGGGATCGGCGACAGCGCCGGGAAGATGGACGCGGTCGTTGAGCCGGAGCCGGTCGACCTCCGATTCGATCGCATCGCGCGCCGGGCCTTCGCCCAGAATGACGAGGTGCCAGCTCTCGTCGAGCGTGGCAAAGGCGCGCACCAGGCGCGGGAGGTTCTTGATCGTGCGCAAGCCGGCCATGGTGCCGACCCAGTTTTCGCCCTTTCGCTTGATGATGCGGAGCGCATCGGGCTTGGGCCGCATGGCGAAGGATTTGGTGTCGATCCCGTTGGGAATGCGCTTCACCCGCCCGATCGGTTGCTGCCAATCGACCAGCGCAATGCCTTCCAGCGTTTCGGAAGGGACGACGAGACCCGAAGATTTGCCCAATGCGATACGGCGATACCACGTGCGCCGTTTCTTGAGACGGGGGAGTTCGCTTTCGTCGAAACCGTCCTCGTGATGGATGAGCGGTGGCAGGCCGAGCGCGTCCTTGAACAGCGTATGCGCCATGACCGCGTCCATCGCGCCCCAATTGTAGGTCAGCACGAGATCGAAAGGCTTCATCGCGCGGGCGAGTTTCATCATGCGCCCCGGGAGCGGTGCGCCCTTCAGGCTGGGAAAATCGGGCTGGAGCGTGACACGGATGTTTTTCGCAATCGCGTCTGCCGCGCCGAGCCGGTCCGGCTCCGCCGAGACGATCGTGTGCTTCAGCTTCCTGCCGAAAGCGTTGATGAGATCGACCGTTCGCCGTTCCTTGCCGCCCAGCGCAAAGGTCGACTGCAGGTGGAGGACATGCGGCACATTGCCGCCACTGGACTTGCTCATCTGATGCTGGCGAGCAGCGAATCGATGGCGGTGCGCACTTCGGGCTCGTCGAGCGTGGGTGCGTGGCCGGCCCCGGCGACCGTCACGACGTCCGCGTCGGGCGCACGGCGCTGCATCTCGGCCAGGGTTTCCTCCGACAGCAGGTTCGACAGCGCGCCGCGCACGATCAGCAAGGGCTTGTTAGCCAGTGCCTCGAACCCCGGCCAGAGGTCCGGCGGAACGGCGTTGTCGTCCGCCTCCATGATGGGTTCGGCCAGCTTCATGTCGTAGTCGAAGGCGATGCGACCGTTGTTGCACACGGTCATGCAGCGCTTCGCCATCGCGATCCACTGGTCGGTTTCGAATTCGGGGTGCGCCGCAGCATGCACGTCTTCGAGCGCGCGCGCTGCGTGCATCCATGTCGGGAAGCTGCGCCCCTGGCCGATATAAGTGCGAATCTGGTCGAGCCCTTGCGCATCGACGACCGGACCGACGTCGTTGATCACCGCGCCGGCGATCTTCTCGGCAGCGAAACTGGCCATGACCATGGTCATGAGCCCGCCCATCGAGGTGCCGATCGAGACGAAGCGATCAATGCCCTCCTGTTCGAGCAGCGCCATGACGTCGGCGATATAGGTCGGCACCTGATAGGTGCTGCTGTCGCCCGAATAGTCGCTCTGCCCGCGCCCGCGCATGTCCGGCACGATGACGCGCCAGCCCTGCGCCGCGATATGCCCGGCGAGCAGATCGAAATCGCGGCTGTTCCTGGTCAGCCCGTGAAGGCACAGTACGGGCGGACGGTCCTGCGAACCGGCATAATCGCGGAAATACAACGACAGCCCGTCGGGGCTCTGCCAATTGCGCTCGGTAAATTCACTTTCCATGGGAGCGAGCGGTAGCGACCTTCTGCGCAAATTTCGAGAGACGACTTGCGCCCTGGCAGTGCAATCCTCAATCAACCCGAGACTCGCCTGCGGTTTCGCAATGATCGCTGGGCCGCAGCGGTGGGGCTGGATGGACTGGACGAGCAGGCGTGGCTTGCACATTTCGGGCGGTTCAAACCCTTGCCCGACAATCTGCCCAAACCACTGGCGCTGCGATATCATGGCCACCAGTTTCGCGTGTACAACCCCGAAATCGGCGACGGGCGCGGTTTCCTGTTTGCCCAGATGCGCGATGGCGAGCGCCGGTTGCTCGACCTGGGCACCAAGGGATCGGGTCAGACACCGTGGAGCCGGGCGGGCGACGGCCGCCTGACGCTGAAGGGTGCCGTCCGCGAAATCCTGGCGACGGAAATGCTCGAGGCGCTGGGCGTCTATACTTCGAAAACGTTCGGCGTGGTCGAAACCGGCGAACAGCTGGAGCGGGGCGACGAGCCTTCGCCGACGCGCTCGGCGGTCATGACCCGGCTGAGCCACGGCCATATCCGCATCGGCACCTTCCAGCGCCTGCTGGCACTGGAGGAACGCGACCACATGGCGCAGCTGGTCGAATATTGCCTGACGCAGTTCCCCGGCCCGCCCCCGCCCGAAGATGCACCGGGTCGCGACGAACCTGCGGTGCGCCTGATGCACCTCGCGGTCGAGCGTCTGGCCGATCTCGCGGCAAGCTGGATGGTGGCCGGATTCGTCCATGGCGTGCTGAATACCGACAATATGAACATTTCGGGCGAGAGTTTCGATTATGGACCCTGGCGGTTCCTGCCCAAATGGGATCCCTCTTTCACCGCGGCCTATTTCGATCATGCGGGACTCTATGCCTTCGGTCGCCAGCCCGAAGCGTTGCACTGGAATTGCGGCCAGCTCGCTGTCTCGTTGCGGCTGCTGGCGGACGCGCCGCCGCTGATTGCCGCAATGGAACGGTTCGGACCGCTGTACATGGCGGCCGTCGGCAGGCGGTGGTGCTGGCGCATGGGCGTGGCCAGCCGCGGGGACGCGGACAATGCCAGGCTGGTCGGCACTTGCGAGGCGATCATGGCGCAAAGCGGCGAAGCGCCCGATGTCTTTTTCCATCGCCACAGGGGTGGCCGCAGCGCCGACGGCGACCTGGCGAGTGCGCTTGAAGGTTATCAAGCGACCGATGGCGACCACGAATACTGGAGCGACAATGCGCCGCAAAGCATGCTGATCGAGGAGGTGGAGGAGATCTGGTCCGCCATCGATCGCGAGGACGATTGGCAGCCGCTTTACGACAAGGTGGGCGCGCTGCGCCGCATGGGTGAGGCACACGGAACCGCGCCTGTCCCGCTCGGGCACCTCGCAGCTCCAGCGATTTGACGCATCAGAGGCGAACCACCATAGGCGCCGGCAGGAAAGCAGGAAGGTCTTTGTGTCCCAGGAAATCATCTCCACCGAACCGGCGACGGGCAAGGAATTCTGGCAAGGGAAGGTCGGCGACGTCGATCAGGCGGTCGAGCGGGCGCACGCCGCGCGCCGCGACTGGGCCCGCCAGCCGGTGGCTCGCCGCATGGAGCTGTTGCGCCGCTTTGCCAACGAGGTGCGCAAGCAGGCGGACCCCTTTGCCGAGCTGATCGCGCGCGAAAGCGGCAAGCCGCTGTGGGAAGCGCGCACCGAGGTCGAAGCGGTGATCGGCAAGGTCGAAATCTCGATAACGGCCTATGCCGAGCGCACCGGCCGCAAGAAGCTGAACAGTGCGTTGCAGGGCACCGCCGCGCTGCGGCACAAGCCGCACGGGGTAATGGCCGTGCTGGGCCCGTATAATTTCCCCGCTCACCTGCCCAACGGACATATCGTGCCTGCGTTGATCGCCGGTAATACGGTGGTGTTCAAACCCAGCGAGAAAACGCCCGCGGTGGGCGAATTCCTAGTCAAATGCTTTCATGCGGCAAAGATCCCCGACGATGTGATCCAGTGCGTCCAGGGCGGTGCCGACACCGGCAAGGCGCTGGTCGAGCACGCGCTGGTCGACGGCGTGTTGTTCACCGGATCCGCGCGTGGTGTTCACCGGATCCGCGCGTGGCGGCATCGCCATCAACCGCAAGCTGGCGAGCGATCCGGGCAAGATCGTCGCGCTGGAAATGGGCGGCAATAACCCCATCGTCATGCTCGACACCCCGAAGATCGAGGATGCCGCCGTGACGATCGTGCAATCGGCGTTCACCTCTGCGGGCCAGCGATGCACCGCTGCACGGCGCCTGATCGTGCTCGACAGCGTGTACGAGAAGATCGTGCCCGCTGTGAAGCAGCTGGCCGAGCGATTGATCGTGGACGAACCCTTCGCCGATCCGCAGCCCTACATGGGCCCGGTCATCGACAACCAGACTGCGGATCTCCTGTCCGAAAGCTTCGTCGAACTGATGGCGCGCGGTGGGCGCCCCCTCATGCATCTGCGTCGCCGCGACGAGACGCTGCCCTTCCTGTCGCCTGCGATCCTCGACGCGACGGACATGAAGGACCGTCCCGACATAGAGCTGTTCGGTCCGTTGCTGCAGGTCATCCGCGTCGCCGATTTCGACGCCGCAATGACAGAAGCCAATAACACGCGTTACGGCCTGTCCGCATCGCTGATCGGCGGCAGTCCACAGGATTTCGAAATGTTCTGGAACGAGGCGCGTGCAGGAATCGTGAACTGGAACCGCCCGACCAACGGGGCATCGTCGGCGGCGCCGTTCGGCGGCATCGGACTGTCGGGCAATCATCGCCCGGCTGCCTATTACGCTGCCGATTATTGCGCCTATCCGGTCGCCAGCACCGAACTGGAGCAACCGCGCGCCAGCCTGGGCGTGGGCGTGCGCGAGAATTGACGCAGCCGCGTCCGGCGATCAGCGCTTGCTGGTGGTCAGGTCGACTTCGGTGACCCCGTCGGATCCCTTGCGGGCGTAGATCGTGTAGGCCGACTGGCCGCTCACGCCGCTGAGCACGTTTTCATTGCCGACGATCGTGTAATCGACGCTGTAGCCGGCATCGCGGGCGCGCGCGGCATAGAACGAGAAGACCTGTCCGACCGGAACCGGTGTCTTGAAGCTGACCGCACGAACTGCGCAGCTTCCCTCGTCATTGCCGGCTGCTTCCTGCGTATTGCCCCGCGGATAGACGGGAAATTCGCCCGGCAGGCGCGCGGCCCATGCGGTCGAATAGCTGACACCTTCGAAACAGGTGGCGTTCTGACCGATGCGCTGGGCGGCCTGCTGCATCGGCTGCGTCACGTTGTCCGCCGCGCCGAGGCGGGTGGGACGGGGCAAGCCGCGCAAATTCTCCCGGCCACCGACGAGCTGTGCCGCACGGTCCTGCGCCGCCTGCACCGCACGTTGCGAGGTATCGATCGTGGGCACGCCCTGGTTGCCAGTGCCCGAAAGAGCAGCGTCGCTTTCATTGCTGCGCGACAGATCGGGATCGGTAGCGAGATTTTCGTTGAGCGCGGCGTCGACCGCCGGATCGGTGCCCTGCCCTTCGCTCTCGTTCTCGTTCGAACCGGAACAGGCAGCAAGAATGGCTAGCGGGGCCATGGCACAGGCAAACTGACGCAATTTCATCGACAACTCTCTCCGGAATTCAATCCGTTCGGATTGTCGTCATTTAAAGGGAATTGCCACAACGTGGCGCAAACTGCGCCATTACGGGACATAAAAATCGGGCGCCGCCTGGCCGCCTTATAAACGGTCCGGACGACGCCCTACACGATCCGGTGGGATCGCGCTCTCGACCGCGGGTGGGCACGGCCTCGAGACTTGTGTCAGTTATTCGCAGCGCGAGCCCGAACGATCGATGCTCCGCCCCAACAGGGCGCCTGCGGCACCGCCGACGATCGCTCCGATCGTCCTGTCGCCGCGCCCGGCCACTTCGTTTCCGATAAGGGCACCGGCGGCGCCGCCGATGAGGAGACCGGTCGTCCCGTCATCCTTCTGGCAGTAATAGCGGTTGTCGCGACCGCGCCACACGCGGCGGTCACGGGCATTCCTGCGATAGTCCGACCGGCGTTCGTAACGGTTTCCGTAATAACGGCGGTCACGGCGACGGTCATAGCGGTCGCGGCCCTGTTCGAAGATCATGGAACCAGCGATGTCCTGTGAGGCACCGAAATGGATCTGGCTCGACTGCGGCGCCAAGGGCGTCGCGGCGGCTGCGGGGAGGGCCAGACCAAGGCCACCTGCTGCGATAGCGAGCGATACTGTTTTCATGAGGTTCGACATTTCGAATTCCTTCAGGCTGCTGGACACCCGGCTCATCCGGGATGGCGTTAATATTTAGGCCGTCATTTCTGAACGGACTGCAACCGGAAGGACAGATTTCGATTTATCGATGAAGCGAGGTTCAGGCAGGGACGAATTGAGGTTGTCGCGTCTTCATCGCGCTCATAGTGGCAGGATTATTCATGGAGATGAAAGCATCCGACTCGGGCCGCGAGGGGCTCTTCGCCGCTGTCGGCGCGTATCTGATCTGGGGTTTCCTGCCGCTCTACCTGATTCTCGTCCGCGAGGTCCCCGCGTTCGAATTCGTCGGCTGGCGCATCATATGGACGCTACCGCCGTGCTTGGTCATCGTCGCTTTCCGCAAACAGGTGCCGCAGGTCAAAGCGGCGCTAGCGAACCGCAAGACGATGCTCTGGCTGCTGGCCAGCGCCACGCTGATTGCGGTCAACTGGGTCACCTATGTCTGGGCCATCCAGAGCGGCTATGTCTATGCGGCGAGCCTGGGATATTACATCAACCCGCTGGTCAATGTCCTGTTGGGGACATTGCTGCTGGGCGAACGACTGACCCGATTGCAATGGGTGGCAGTGGGGCTGGCGGCTGTAGGCGTATCGCTCTTGCTGGGCGGCGCCCTGACAACGCTCTGGATCAGCCTGACGCTTGCCCTCACCTTCGGCACCTACGGACTTATCCGCAAGCAGGTGGATGTCGGGGCGCTGCCCGGACTGACGATCGAGTCGATCCTGTTGCTGATCCCTGCGGTGGCGGTGGCGTGGTATTATGCCGGCACCGCCGATGGCTCTTCGTTTCTACGCAGCGCGGATCTGAGCCTCGCGATCATGCTGGGCGGAGTTTTGACGGCGATCCCGTTGCTGATGTTCGCAATCGCAGCGCGCAAGCTGCCCTATTCAACGCTGGGGTTTATCCAGTTTCTCGCGCCCAGTATCGTGTTCGTGCTCGGGCTGACCGTGTTCGGCGAGGAGCTCAAGCCCGTCCAGGCCGCCTGTTTCGGATTTATCTGGGCAGCGGCGGCGCTGTTCGTATGGGATATGGTCAGCCGGCGGAAGCCAGCCGCCAGTTAAGCCGTTCGCCCGCGTGGAAGGGGACGATCTCCGCATCCCCTCCATCGACCGTATCGGGAACGTCGACCGGGACTTTCTCGAGTGTGACGGTGCCGTCGTTCACGGGCAGCCCATAAAAGCGGGGACCGTTCAGCGAAGCGAACGCCTCGAAACGGTCGAGCGCGCCCTCTTCGTCGAACACGGTGACATAGCTTTCGAGTGCATAGGGGGCATTGAATATGCCGGCGCAACCGCAGCCGCTTTCCTTGGCGTGGCGATGATGCGGCGCGCTGTCGGTTCCGAGGAAATATTTGGGCGATCCCGACGTGGCCGCCCTGCGCAGCGCCAGCCGGTGTTCTTCGCGTTTGGCGACGGGCAAGCAATACATGTGCGGACGGATTCCGCCGACGAGGATGTCGTTACGGTTGATGTGCAAGTGCTGCGGCGTGATCGTGGCAGCGACAGTGGCGCCCGCCGCGTCGACGAATTGGGCGGCCTGTTTGGTCGTGATGTGTTCGAAAACGAGCTTGAGTTCTGGAAGGCGCGCAACCAGCGGCTCGAGCACGCGGTCGATGAAAACGGCCTCGCGGTCAAATATGTCGATCTCTGCATGCGTGACTTCGCCATGGACGCATAGCGGCATCCCGATCTCGGCCATTTTCTCCAGCACGCCGAAGATATTGGCAATGTCGGTTACGCCGTGATCCGAATTGGTCGTGGCACCCGCCGGATAGAGCTTGGCCGCGGTCAGCACGCCGTCAGCGAACCCCGCTGCCATGTCCGCTGCATCGGTGTTGTCGGTCAGATAAGCGGTCATCAACGGCGTGAATTCGACGCCCGCTGGCACCGCCTCGAGGATCCTGGCGCGGTAGGCGTGGGCACGAGCGGTGTCGGTGACGGGTGGCGAAAGGTTGGGCATCACGATCGCCCGCGCGAACTGGCGGGCCGTATGCGGAACGACCGCGCGCATGGTCGCACCGTCGCGGAAATGGAGATGCCAGTCGTCGGGGCGGCGGATGGTGAGCGATTCGGCCATGGCATTGCCTATGGCCCGCAGCCCACTATCTGTCACCCATGGCTGCCACACGATTGTCCGACCGCGCCGTCATCAGGCTGTCCCCGCAAGACGAGGCAGAAGATGCTGCGGATTTCCTGCAGGGCCTGCTGACCAATGATGTGCGGGGGAAGCTGCCGGTCTATGCCGGGTTGCTGACGCCACAGGGCAAGACGCTGTTCGACATGATCGTCTGGCCCGGGAAGGACCGGGACGTTCTTCTCGATTGCGAAGCCGGTGCTGCCGAAGATTTGGTCAAGCGCCTGTCGCTCTATCGTCTGCGGCGCAAAATCGCGATCGGCGTCGATGATACGCTCGCAGTGCACTGGCAGCCGCATCCGGGCGATGGCGGCGTCGTCGATCCGCGGCTGGCTTCACTCGGCCAGCGCTGGATCGCTCCCGCTGAGGATAATGACGAAAGCGCGGGTGCCGCCTGGTTGCAACACCGGCTTGCGCTGGGTGTCCCCGAGGGGCGGGCGGAACTTGGAGATATCCTGTGGCTTGAGACCAATGCCGTCGACCTCAATGGCGTCTCGTTCAGCAAGGGTTGCTATATCGGCCAGGAGAACACAGCGCGGATGAACTGGCGCAGCAAGGTCAATCGCCGGCTGGTGGTCGTGCCGCTGGCGCGCTCGGACGAGAAACGGCAGAAGGTCGCCTATCCCGACCTGGACCTGGCGGTCGATCATTTGCGCGTCGACGCGATCGATGCGGACCTGGCACCCGCATGGATGTCTCTGGGCGAGCCAGGGGCCTAGGCCGATCGCTCGAGTTCCTTCGGATCGACACCTGCTGCGACGAGCGAGGCGACGAGCATCGATTCGGCCATATCGCGTGCGGCATTTTCGGGCAGGCGCAGCGAACGGCTGAGCTGCGCACCAATCAGCGAATTGCCGAGCGCCAGCAAAACGACGGCAAGCGTTGCCTCATGCGTGACGCGGGCGTCGATCTCGGCCTCTTCTTCTTCATGCAAACTGTCGACCATGGTGTGAATCGTGTCGACGAAAGGCTCGATCGCGTCCTCGTGCCCGGTCGAAAGCATCCAGCTGACAAGTGCGCCGCCGCCCTCGCGATCGAACGCGTCGAACGCCAGGTCGACAATCTCGCGCGGACTGCCAAGGCCCGCGCGGCTGGCACGAACCGCATCGACGATGCTTTCGCACACGGTGAAGGCGAGGTTTTCCGCGAGCGCGCGCTGAAGTCCCGCGGCCGAACCAAAATGATGCAGCAGATTGGCGTGCGTGCGCCCAACCCTCGCCGCGACAGCCTTGAGCGTTACCGCCTGCGGCCCCGCATCGATGAGCAGTGCGCGCGCGGCAGCAATCGCAGCGGTACGGGATTCCTCGGGACTGAGGCGTTTTCTGATGGCCATGCGGCAGCGTTAGGCCATTTCCGGGGTCATGCAAAATCCGAAGTCACCCTTATTGACACCTTTGTCAGTAGCGACTATTTACACGCATGTAAGTTAATTCTGGAGCATTCCGATGAACGCCCCCGTTAAAATAGAACCTGATACCAACGACAGTCGCAAGGTTCCCACGCCCGAGGACCTGACCATTACCGTGCGCGACGAACGCTTCAATCGCGGGACAAACCCTGCGCGCTGGTGGAACGGCGAACCGTTCGGCACCGCGTGGCACAACGCCCTGTCCGCGACATTCCCGCGCGGGGAAGCCTTCTTCATTGAAGCCGTGAAAGCCCATCGCGAAGGTGCCGATCCCAAGCTGGATGCGGAAATCCGCGCGTTCGTGAAGCAGGAAATCAATCACACCCGCGAACACATCGCATTCAACCGGCTGGCCGAAAGCCATGGATACGACATCAAGGCAATCGATCAGCGCGTTGCCGAAATGCTCGAGCTCACGAAGGGCCGGCCGGTCATTCTCAATCTGGCGGCGACCATGGCGCTGGAACACTACACCGCGATGATGGCGTCCGAATTCCTCGCGAATCCCGAGCATTTCGGCGATGCCGACCCCGAAGTTCGCGCGATGTGGGAGTGGCACTCGATCGAGGAAATCGAGCACAAGGGCGTCGCATATGACACCTGGCTGCATGCCACACGCGAGTGGTCGGGCTGGAGGCGCTGGAAGTTGCGCAGTCTGATGATGCTGATCGTGACCGGCCGTTTCTTCTCGCATCGCTGGAAGGACACTCTGGAATTGCTTGCGCAAGACGGGATCACCGGCTGGAAGGCCAGATGGGGCCTGTTCAAATATCTGACGGTCAAGCCGGGCGTCGTGCGGCGCATCTTCCCGGCATGGCTGGCCTATTTCAAGCCTGGCTTCCACCCGTGGGACCATGATGATCGGAGCCTGATCGGGAAATACGACGGCGATTTCGAAGCGGCACTGATGCCCGCGGAATAACGTTCCCTCCATCACGAACAAGGGCCCTGCCACCTGTGCAGGGCCCAATTTTTCGATCAGGCTGCCTGTTTCATGACAGCAAGGTCGGTCTCGTCTCCCCCTTCGTCCGTCTCGTTGCTGAGCAGGATTTCGTAGCAAGCCACGGGATCGTGGCCCTTGCGGGCCAGACTGTAGCCGGGGCGCACGTCGCCGATCCTGCGAAAACCGGCCTTGCTCAAAACCTTGCCCGACGCGGGATTGTCGACGAAATGCGACGCGACGATCCGCCGGTGTCCAATTGCGCGAGCAACCTCCAACACACCGCATGCCGCTTCGGTAGCATAGCCGCGACCCCAGTATTCGCGCGCGATCCAGTAACCTAGCTGGACCTTGCCAGAACCGCTTTCGACACCGAGTCCCGCTGCGCCGATCACACCTCTGTCGGGAATCTGGACGAGGAAATGGGGCAACCAGGCATGCTGCGGCTTCTCCACGAATTCGCGGGCGTCGGCCGCTGCATAGGGCCAGGGCGCACTGGCAAGGTTGCGGACGATTTCCGGTCGCGAAATGCCGTCGTGGACGGCCTTCCAGTCTTCGGTGAAGCCGGGCCTGAGAAACAGGTTCTTGGTGCGGTGGAACATCGTGGTATCTCCCTGCGGTCCACGCTCCGGGCTCCTAGGCCGGACGCGTGACAATTGCGTGATAGCGAAAGGAAATTTCGCCGCGAATTGTGAAGAGGGAGAAACGACAAGAGGGAGACGGGTCGGCCCCATCTCCCTCTTCGTCTGCCGGATCGTTAGCCCGGCTGGGACCGTCCCGTCTGGACGATCCCGTTATCGGAGCGTCCTGCTATTCCGCGGCTTCCGCCATCATGTCGACCGACACGTATTTGCGGCCGAGCTTGCCCGAGTGGAATCGGACGACGCCGTCGGTAAGCGCGAACAGCGTGTGGTCCTTGCCCATGCCGACGTTGACGGCGGGGTAGAACTTCGTGCCGCGCTGGCGCACGATAATGTTACCGGCGACCACGGACTGGCTGCCGAACTTCTTCACACCAAGACGACGACCGGCCGAATCACGACCGTTACGCGATGAACCGCCTGCTTTTTTATGTGCCATGGTCCGGTTTCCTTACTTCTTCTTGCTGGCCTTGGCCTCGGCCTGATCGACCTTGGCGCGGGGCGGCTTGCCAGCGAGGAGTTCCTTCGCCTGGGCAACCCATTCGTCGTTTTCGGGACGATTGCCGAGAGTCAGTTCCTCGTCCATCTTGGCCATGGTGGCCTTGTCCCAGGCTGCGATGTCTTCCCAGCTCTTTACGCCAGCCGCGTGCAGCTTCTTCTCGATTGCCGGACCGATGCCCGAAATCAGCGACAGGTTCGTGGTGTCGAGATCGGTCTTGGCAGCCTTCTTGGCAGGAGCCTTTTCGGTTGCAGCAGCCTTCTTGGGCGCGGCCTTCTCGGCCTTGGGAGCAGCCGCCTTTGCCGAAGTATCCTTCTTCGGAGCGGCCTTGGTTTCTTCAGCCTTCTTCGGCGCAGCTTCCTTCTTGGGCGCTGCCGCTTTTGCCTCAGCCTTCGAATCGCCAACCTGCGTAATGCGCAGCAGCGTCATCTGTTGCCGGTGACCGTTCTTGCGGCGATAGTTGTGGCGGCGACGCTTCTTGAAGACGATGACCTTTTCGCTCTTCGCCTGCGCGATGATTTCTGCCGAAACCTTTACCTTCGCGGCATCTTCCATCTTGTCGCCATTGCCGGCGAGAAGGACGTCGCCCAGGGTAACGGTATCGCCAGCCTCACCAGCGAGTTTTTCGACCGCGATCTTGTCTCCGGCGGCAACCCGGTATTGCTTGCCGCCCGTGCGCACTACTGCGAACATGGTGGTTATCTCTCGTTCAAATTGCTGTGCCGCGACGCGCATGACGAACTCATGCGAATCCACGGCGCACCCGCGTGGCCACCAGAGGTAGCCTCGGAAAGAAGCGTGCCGTTAAGCGAAAGCCCCCGCCAAGTCAACGCCGCGGACCGCCCTTTTTTGCCGATGACGCTGGCGCAGGCTGTTGCGCATGCTATGTGGCGCGCATGCACCGCATCGCAAGCCTTGGCGTCATCGCCCTCACCCTTTCCGCCTGCGCCGGCGGAAGCGGAGGTTATCCATCGCTGGCAATCCGCGATGTCGAACGCGCACAGGGCCAGCTGCAAGTCGGCGAGCCAAAGCGGATCGATGTGCCTCCGGTGGACGTCGACCTGTCAGGAGGATTGGCCACGCGCCTGTCGAGCCTGGTTGCGGCGGCGCAGGATGCCCATGCCACATTCGGCGAAGTTGCGCCGAGGGCCCGCAGGCTGGTGTCGTCCGCATCGGGAAGCGCAGTCGGCAGCGACAGTTGGGCCGCCGCGCAAGTGGCGCTGGCGGAGCTCGACTCCGCACGCAGCAGGGCAGCCGTGCCGCTGGGCGATCTCGATGCGATTTATACTGCAGCCGCGGTCGCAGCCGAAGACGTCACAGCGATAGAGGCAGCACGCGATCGTGTGACCACGCTGGTTGCCGAGGAAGACGCCGTACTGGCGGATTTGCGGAGCCGCATGCGCTAGCCCCAGCGTTCCAGATCCGCCCGATCCTCGTCGCGCGGCTCGATCCAGTGCCAGCCATCGTCGCGCCGCTCGCGTTTCCAGAACCATGCCGCCGACTTGAGGTGGTCCATGAGGTAATCCGCAGCGTCGAACGCATTGCGGCGATGCCGCGCTGCGGTTGCCACCAGCACGATGGCCTCACCGGGCGTCATCTCACCCACGCGGTGCCAGACCAGCGCCCCGTCCAGATCGAAGCGGCTGCGCGCAACGCCTCCCAAGTCTCGCATGCCCGGCAGGGTCAGCGGTTCGTAATGGGAAAGCTCGAGGGCGCGGACTGCGCCGTCCGGGCGGACCTTGCCGAGGAAAGAGACGATCGCACCAGCCTCGACATAGGCCGCATTGAAGGCTGCCAGCGCTTCCCCGACCGACATGCCCTGTTCCAGCAATCGGACATCGAGCGGACTGGCGAGCGCGAGCCTAGCCACCGCTCACCGGGGGCAGGAGCGCGACCTCGTCGCCATCCCTGGCATCAAGCGCGCGCTTGTCTGCGAGGACGCGACCATTGCACGCCACATTCACGCGCTCACTCTCCAGTTGTTCGCCGATTTCAGGACCGACTGCGTCGATCAGTCCGGCCCAGTCGAGCGGCGCTGCGACCTGCCGCTGCGGCGCGCCCGCGAGATCGGCGAGGCGCCCGAGGAATAGAACACGAACGGTCATGTGGCAGCCCGCAGGTATTGGCCGGTGATGCCCGGAGCGTTGGCGAGATAGTCCTCGACTGCGTCCAGCGCCGCGCCCCCTCCGGCCACGAGGTTGACGCGGCGCGGCGCGTGTTTGCGCGCCAGCATGGCCACGACGGCGCGGCGCCATTCCTCGTGCGTGTGATCCGCCGGTTCCAGTACTACTGTGACATCCGTCCCCGCCATCAGCGCGCGTTCGATCGGGTCGAACCAGTTCTGGTGGAACAGGCTCGATGCGCCGAGCGGATCGGACGGTAACTCGTCCACAATCAAGCGCTTCATTCGCGCCGCTCTCGGTGGAGCGTGATCCCGATTTGCTCCCCGGCCTCGGCGATGGCGAGCTTGACGATCTTGACCGTAACCGCCTCCACCCGCCTGTCCTGCAGGAACAGCGTCTCGCAAATATGGTCGGCCACCGCCTCGATCAGCTTGAAATGGACATCTTCGGGCAGCGCCTCCGAGGCGGCGTGCTTGAGGTCCATGTAGTTCTTCGAATGGTCGAGCGAGGTGTCGGCATCGTAATGCCGCAGAGGCTTCATCCGCGCCTGGATCGTGAAGCGGAGCGGCTGCGGCTTGCCGGTCTCTTCGGAGTAGATGCCGGTAAGGACGTCGTGTTCGAAGTCGGCGACTTCGAGGATCAGCGAATCGGTCATGGGAGCGTGCTTAGCGCGGATTGGACCAGCGCGCGAAGATGGCGGTGGGGAGGAGGCGGGCATCTTCGCCAAATTCGCGCACAGCGAGATCGCCGTGTTGGATTTCCCCGGGCAGGTCCTGCATGATTTCCGCCAGCAACCCGCCCAGCGCGAGGCTGCTCATGCGCACGGCGTAGACCGTCAGGAAGAGAAACCGGCTGTCCGCATCGAGCAACTGGCGGCAATCGGAAACCAGTCCAGGAAGCCCTTCTTCCAGCCGCCAGACCTCGCCATCGGGACCGCGCCCGAACTTGGGCGGATCGAGGATGATGCCGTCGTAGCGCCGCCCGCGCCGCACTTCGCGCGCGGTATATTTCATCGCGTCTTCGACCAGCCAGCGGATTGGGCGATCGTCCAGCCCCGCCAGCGCCGCATTCTCGCGAGCCTGCGCGACCGATTTCTTGCTCGCATCGACATGGGTGACACGCCCGAAGCGCGACAGCGCCTGCGTGCCCACACCGGTATAGCCGAAGAGATTCATCGTCTCGGCCTCGGTCATCCCGCGCAACTGCTCGCCCATCCAGTCCCACACCGGGGCCATGTCTGGGAAGAAGCCGAGATGGCGGAAAGGCGTGCATTGCGCAGTAAAGCGCGCCTCCTCGCCCCAGCCCAGTTCCCAGCCATCCGCCGGAACGTCCTTGGAAAACTGCCAGCGACCGCCGCCATCCTCGTCGCTACCGGGGACGAACTCGCCATGCGCGTCCCACTGGTCGAGCCGCGGCGACCACATGGCCTGCGGTTCGGGGCGGATGAAGCGATAGTCGCCATAGGCCTCGAACTTGCGGCCGTTCCCGCTGTCGAGCAGGCGATAGCCGTCCCACCCCTCGCCCACCATGAGCACGGGTTCCTGCTGCAACTGCGCCATCAGGCCGCGTTCCCGACGATATGGTCGCGCACAACCTCGTACGTCCCGGGCAGCTCGACAAAAGCCTCTTCGCGCGCGAACAGATCGCCCACCCGCGCCGGAAGCGCGGGCCGCGTGCCGGTGGCGCGCTCCACCGCATCGGGGAATTTCGCCGGATGGGCGGTGGCGAGCGTGACGACCGGCGTGTCCGCGGCAATATCCGCATGGCGCGCCGCGTGGAGGCCGATGGCGGTGTGCGGATCGATCACCTCGCCGGCATTCTCATAGGCCCAGCGGATCGCGCCCACCGTCTCGTCACCATCGACGCGCAGGCTCGTGAACAGGGCGGAGGCGCCTTCGCGCTGCGCATTGGTGAGCCGCATCGCCCGCTCGCGCTCGAAACCGCGCATCTGCTCGGCCAGCGCCGCGCCATCGCGCCCGCCGACATCGAACAGCAGCCGCTCGAAATTGGAACTGACCTGGATATCCATGCTCGGCGCGCTGGTGGGCGTGACCGTGCCGGTTGAATAATCGCCCTGGCTCAGCGCGCGGTGGAGAATGTCGTTCACATTGGTGGCAACGACCAGCTTCTCGATCGGCAACCCCATGCGCTCCGCGACATGGCCAGCAAAGACATCGCCGAAATTGCCCGTCGGCACGCTGAAGGCCAGCTTGCGCTCAGACCCGCCCAGCTGCAGCGAGGCGGCGAAGTAGTATACCACCTGCGCCATGAGCCGCGCCCAGTTGATCGAATTGACCGCGCCGATGTGGTGCTTTGCCGTCACGCCTTCATCGGCGAAGATGCGCTTCACCATGGCCTGCGCATCGTCGAAACTACCGTCGATGGCGATATTGTGGACATTGGGCGCACGCACCGTGGTCATCTGGCGGCGCTGCACGTCGCTCACCCGGCCCTTAGGGTGGAGCATGAAGATCTCGACATTGTCGAGGCCCGCCACCGCATCGATCGCCGCGCTGCCAGTATCCCCGCTGGTCGCACCGACGATGGTCAGGCTGCCCTGCTTGCGCGCAAGGAATTCCTCGAACAACAGGCCCAGCATCTGCAGCGCCACGTCCTTGAAGGCGAGCGTGGGTCCGTGGAACAGTTCGAGCAGCCAGTACTGTTCATCGAGCTGGACCAGTGGCGTGACCGCCTTATGCGCGAAACGGCCATAGGCCCTGGCGGTCAGTTCATGCAGCCGCTCCCGCGTCAGGCAATCGCCGACGAAAGGCTCCATGATCTTCGCGGCCAGTTCCGGATAGGGCAGCCCGCGCATCGCAGCGATCTCTTCGCGGCTGAACTGCGGATATTCCTCGGGCACATAGAGCCCGCCATCGCTGGCGAGCCCGGCGAGCGTGACGCCGGCAAAATCGAGCGCAGGCGCGCTACCACGGGTAGAGACATATTTCATCGCGCCACGCGGTTAGCGGCGCGAAGATGGACGGGCAAGCAAGGAGGACTTTGGGCGGCGGAAGTGGGGTGGTGAGGCGTGATCGAAGCTGTCGGTCGGCTAACGAACCGCAATCTATCATGTCATGATCAATCAAGTAGTTCTGTGGGCCGCCTCGGAAACAAGTATCCCTTTCCGTCAGTGGCCTTATCGTGTTTCCCTCTGGATCGCTGAAGTCGATTGACACGGCTTCGGAAGACTTCTCGGGCCTCGTTTCTCTTGTCGGAGAAACCTCACACAATATCTAGCAGATGACCCCGGCCAAGCCCCACCTCAGCTATCCCACCTCGATCGCTGAAAGGCGGATGGTGCGAGAAGGGGACGTTTGTAGACCTTCCGCAATTGGGTTTCGGATCGTAGAAGACTGACTTTTAAGTATCGGATTTGGATAACCTTTCGTAAGAAACGCTCTAAGGTGCCACTTGCAGCAACTCGCCATACTTGCAGCCGTATGCTTCGCGATCGGCTGTCGCGAGAAGATCGCCAGTGAAGGTCAGTCTCTGACCCAGTTTGAGTTCAAGGTTCCTGTAGCGCAATATGCGACCATCGAAGGAAGAATTTGCTGGCAATACTAGACCGGAACGCCCCCCTTCCCGTTCGACAAAAAGGCAGCCATGCTCATATCCCAGAATGCCCTCTGCGCCCTCGAGCGCGGATTGGCCAGGCGTTCCGTCGGCAGCGCTTAACGCGCTGTGACGGTCGTATGGGTATTTCTCTTGTGCGGTGTCCACCGGCGCATCCTCTGACGTACAGGATGCACTGCCCAAGGCGAATGCAAGGCTCAGAATTTTCTTAGTATACAAGGAGATAATCCCACGAATATACGTCGTCGATGCTCGTATAGGTGATGCTGAGCGACTGCGCCGAACCGAAATAATGCGCGGAAGTCCCGATTATACCGAACGCCGTATTCCAAGCAAAGACTGGCGAGCCGCTATCTCCTTGGCCGGCGTAAATATAACTCTGTCCGGCCTTCGGCTCCACACGGATCGAATTGTATTCACACGGTACCGATGGCGACTCGGCAGTGCCTGATCCGCAAGTCTGCTTGGAACGCGCGTAGGTCGCTGTAACTTCACCGCATTGTTGCCCATAGGTAGAACCGGACTCACCGCCGAACCAGCACACGGATGTCCCAGTGGCATGATAATTGTCGTAAATGTCGTAACCGGCCGCATGTGTGCTTCCACCCCAAAATCGGTTATCATGGCTGCCGAAAATCTCGCCGAAACCGGACCGGCTGCTTTCTAGGGTTCTGGGCTGAAACCGGACATTCCGCTAACGTTCAGAGTTTCGGACGCCGCGAGGCGTCGGAAAGTCGACGGTGCCCGAACCCGCGGGCCGCACGCGGTGCGCTATGGGTTTTTCGACTTTGC
>QFNA01000032.1 GCA_003248395.1 Citromicrobium sp. | reverse complement strand
CCGCATCACATGATCCTGTTCGGCCCGCGGTATCAGGGTCTGCTCGAAGACATTTACGACAACGGCGTGCTGCCCGAAGATTTCTCGATCTACCTGCACCATCCAAGCGTCACCGATCCCGACATGGCGCCGCCGGGCATGAGCACCTTTTACGCGCTCGTGCCAGTCGCCCATATGGGCAAGCTGTCGGTCGACTGGGACACCATGGGTCCCGAACTCGAACGCCGCATCCTCGACGAAATAGAGCGCCGCCTGATTCCCGGTCTGCATGACCGGATCGTCACCAGCTTCCACTATGCCCCCAGCGACTTCGCCAGCGATCTCAACGCCCACATGGGCAGTGCGTTCAGTCTCGAGCCTGTTCTGACCCAAAGTGCCTATTTCCGCGGCCACAATCGCGACGACGTGATCGAAAATTTCTACCTTGTGGGCGCGGGGACGCACCCCGGCGCCGGCATCCCCGGCGTAGTGGGCAGCGCGAAGGCCACCGCGGGTTTGATGATAGAGGATCTTACGTCATGACCGTGATCATCCTTGATGGATCGTCGATGCATGAACCTGACGATTTCTACGCACAAATCCGTCAACATGAGGCAACCCCGGAATGGTTCGGCGGAAATCTCGATGCGCTGTTCGATCTTCTCATTGCGATCTGGCCCAAACCGATCAGGGTTGAATGGCACAACCATGTGCTGGCACGCGATGGTTTAGGTTCGTACTACGAACGGCTCGTCACGGTCTTTGCTGATGCGGCGGCACATCTAAAGAGTCGTGAGCAGGAGCTTACCTTGATCTGCCCAGACGAATGCAACTTCGCATGACTACCGCCATCAACCGCCTCGCCGTCTATTGCGGCTCCGCCTCGCCGCAGGATCCACGTTATCTCCAGCTTGCCTACGACGTCGGCAGGGGGCTGGCAGAGCGCGGCATCGGCGTCGTCTACGGCGGCGGGCGGCTGGGTCTGATGGGTGCCACCGCACGCGGCGCGCTCGAGGCCGGGGGCGAAGTCATCGGCGTCATACCCGATGCTCTGGCAAACAGCGAAGTCGCCAATCACGACTGCACCGAACTCCACACAGTCGGCGGGATGCACGAACGCAAGCAGAAATTCACCGATTTGTCCGATGGCTTCGTCACCATACCCGGCGGCGTCGGGACGATGGACGAATTGTGGGAAGCGATGAGCTGGGCACAGCTCGGCTATCACACCAAGCCGGTCGGGCTGCTCAACGCCTTCGGCTTTTACGATCATCTCATCGCCTTCAACCGCCACATGGCCGAAGTCGGTTTCGTGCGCCCGGCGCACCAGAATATCATGGTTTCGGACGATAGCTTGCCCGGCCTGCTCGACAAGATGGCCGATTATCGGCCACATACGCCGATATTCCAGATGAAGGCAGAAGACCTCTGACCACGCAGCGCCCCCTCACCACCAGCAATATGCGACCGACCCTCGCCCGTGCTGGCGGGGGGCACGAACGTTATGCGCTGGTCGATGCGGCTCAGCACATGATAGAAGAAGGGTCGCACAGCTTCGCGACCGCGTCCAAGCTGTTCGATATCGACACGCGCGAACGGGCCTGGTTGCTTTATGCATGGTGTCGCCGCTGCGACGACATTGCCGACAATCAGGACAAGGGCGGACCTCTGGGTGATCAGGGCACCCCCAAGAATGCAGAGGATCGCATCCAGGCGATCCGCGTCCTCACCCGTCGCGCATTCGAGGAGCAACCGACCGCCGATCCGGCATTCGACGGATTCGGATTGGTGGCGGACGAATGCAATCTGACACCCGACTTGGCCAACGACGTGATCGGGGGTTTTGCTCTCGATGCCGGCGGCTTTGCGCCCAAGAACGAGCGCGACATGCTGCGCTATTGCTATCATGTTGCGGGCGCAGTCGGCATCATGATGGCGCGCGTCATGGGCGTGCCCGAAGACGATGGTGAAACCCTCGACCGGGTCCCGGCCGAATGGCTGGCCGACGTCGGACTGGTGCCGGGCGAACATGCGAGGCCAGAAAACCGCTTCATTCTTGCCAGCGTCATGCCGCGCATGATCGCGCTGATGGAAAAGCATGAAGAAGCGGCGAAGCTCGGAACCAAGCGGCTGCGTTTCCGCCAGCGCTGGGCCGTGCTCGCCGCCGCCCGCATCTATGGCGCGATTGGGCGCAAGGTGCTCGCGCGCGGCCAGCGCGCGTGGGACCGGCGCGTCCGGATCAACCGGATCGAAAAGACCGGGCATGTGATCGCTGCCTTGTTCGCCGCGCTGCGCAACAACCCCCCTAGCCCCGACGAACCGATCCTCTGGAGCCGCCACGATTTCCGCCCCGTCGCGGGCTGGTAAACCTCCACCACCGTTGGCGCACAAGCCGGTTGGCAATTTGCCGTTACGGCATTAACCCAGCGCGCATGATCCAGAAGCTGCTTATTGCCAATCGCGGCGAAATCGCCTGCCGCATCATGCGCACCGCGCGCAAGATGGGCATTGCCATCGTTGCGGTCTATTCCGACGCCGACGCGCGGGCGCTGCATGTCCGCTCGGCTGACGAAGCAGTCCATATCGGCCCCTCCCCCGCCGCCGAAAGCTATCTGGTAGGTGAAAAGATCATTGCCGCGGCGAAGCAGACCGGCGCCGACGCGATCCACCCTGGCTATGGCTTCCTGTCCGAAAACGCCGGCTTCGCGCAGGCGGTGATCGATGCCGGGCTCGTCTGGGTCGGCCCGAGGCCCTCCAGCATCGATGCGATGGGTTTGAAGGACGCCGCCAAGAAACTCATGCGGGAAGCGGGCGTGCCTGTCACGCCCGGTTACGAAGGTGAGGACCAGTCGGTCGAACGGCTCAAGAAAGAAGCCGACGCCATCGGTTATCCGGTGCTGATCAAGGCGGTCGCGGGCGGCGGCGGCAAGGGTATGCGCAAGGTCGATGCCGCTGCGGACTTCGAAGCTGCGCTCCAAAGCTGCCGGCGCGAAGCCAAGGCCAGCTTCTCCAACGACGAGGTGCTGCTGGAAAAGTGGATCACCTCGCCCCGCCATATCGAGGTGCAAATATTCGGCGACAGCCACGGCAATGTCGTCCATCTGTTCGAACGCGACTGCTCGCTCCAGCGCCGCCACCAGAAAGTGATCGAGGAAGCCCCTGCTCCCGGCATGGACGAGGCGACGCGCGAAGACATCTGCGCCGCCGCCGTGCGCGCCGCCAAGGCGGTCGATTACGAAGGCGCGGGCACGATCGAATTCATTGCCGACGCCAGCGAAGGCCTGCGTGCCGACCGCATATTCTTCATGGAAATGAACACGCGCCTGCAGGTGGAGCACCCGGTGACCGAAGAGATTACCGGGGTGGACCTGGTGGAGTGGCAGCTGCGGGTGGCGAGCGGGGAGCCGATCCCACTAAAGCAGGAGGAGCTGGGTATAGACGGTTGGGCCATCGAAGCACGCCTCTACGCTGAAGATCCGGCGAAGGGCTTTCTGCCGAGCACGGGGCGGCTCGAGCATCTCGATCTCGGCGCACTGGGCCGCGTGGAAACGGGTGTTGAGGAAGGCGATGCCATCTCGCCGCATTACGACCCGATGGTCGCCAAGCTGGTCGCCTCGGGCGAAACGCGCGACGATGCTATCGAACTTCTGCTTGACATGACCGAGGGCGCAGAAATCTGGCCGGTGAAGACCAATGCTGCCTTTCTCGCCAATGCACTGGCCGACGACGATTTCGCCAGGGCCAATCTCGACACCGGTTTCATCGAACGGAAAGGCGATGCCCTGATCGGCGATCCAGAGCCGACGGACGACATCCGCGCAGCCGCTGCCGAACTCGCACTGATTGCTGCCGAGACACCCGCCGATGCTCTCGCCGGATTTCGCCTCAATGCGCCATCACGGCTTTCAGTCGCGCTCAGCCATGGGGGCGAATCGTCCGTGGTCCACCCTCTCGACGCCATGCCGTTCGAATCTCTGCACGGTTTTGCCAGCGACGAACGTGTGGTGGTGTTCGCGGATGGCCTTGCCCACGAATTTGCATTGCAGACTCGTGGCAGTGGGGCCGCGGCCGTGGGTGACGGCGCGATCCTCGCGCCTATGCCGGGCAAGGTCATCGCGGTCGACGTGGCGGAAGGCGACACCGTCACCGCAGGACAACGCCTGATGGTGCTCGAGGCGATGAAGATGGAACATGCGCTCACCGCTCCCTTCGACGGAACAGTGACCGAACTTTCCGCCAGCGAGGGCGGACAGGTTCAGGTCGAAGCGATTCTTTGCGTGGTCGAACCCGTCGAGGAATAATCCCAAACCCCGACGCCGGGGGTCAATTCTCCTCAGGCTCGGGCGGCCCGAACAAAGTCCCGCGCTCGCTGAACAGCACGAAGGCCAGGCTCAGCACCGCCGTCGCCAACAGGGCAATCGCCAGCGGCCGCGCCGTCCCGTCGTAGAGATAGCCGATATAGGCACCCAGCGCCGCGCCGCTCGTCATCCGCAGGAAACCCTGAGCACTACTTGCCGCACCGGCGATTTTCTTGAACGGTTGCAAGGCAATGGAGCCGAAATTCGCGCCGATGAAACCGAGTAGACTCATGTTCGCTGCCATGAGCGGTACGAAGGTCCACAGGCTCTCCTCAGGCTGATTGGCAAACCAGTATTGCGCCGCCGCCACGGCGATAAAGGCGAACAGCGCCACATGGCTCCCCCGCCGTGCGCCGAACCGTTCGACGATACGGCTGTTCGACCAGTTGGAAATCGCCATGCAGCCCGCACAGATCGCGAAGATCATCGGGAACATGTCGCCTGCTCCGAAGGCCTCGCCGATCAACTGCTGGCTCGAGTTTATGAAGCCGAACAGCCCGCCGAAAACCAGCGCACTGCCCAGCGTATAGCCGATCGTTTCACGGAGCGTCACCGCGCTCGCCATATTGCGTGCGATGGTCGGCAGGTGAATGTCCTGCCGTGCATCGTCGTGCAAGGTTTCAGGCAGGCGGAAATAGACCCAGGCGGTCATGACAAGTCCCGCCAGCGCCATCGCGCCGAAGATCCAGCGCCAGTCGCCCATGACGATCAGCACACCCTGCCCGATGCTTGGCGCCACTGCTGGAACCAGGAGGAAAATCACGAAAATGAGGCTCATCATGCGCGCCATCTTGTCACCGCCAACACGGTCGCGAATGATGGCAGGCGGCAGGGCAATAATGCCGGCAGCAAAGAACCCCTGCGCCGCACGCAAGAGCACCAGCATGTCAAATGTGGTCGCAAGCGCGCAGGCGATCGACAGGACGATATAGAAGAACAGCGCAGTGAACAGCACCGGACGTCGGCCATACCGGTCGGCGAAGGCGCCGGGAATCAGCGTGCCGATGCCCGCTGCAAGAAGATAGGCCCCGACGACGAATTGCCGGTCGTTGCCTTGTGCGCCTAGATCACCGGCCAAGGCGTCCAATGCAGGAAGAATCGCGTCGATGCCGAAAGCGTTGCACGCCATCAGCAGCGCCATCATCCAGATCAGCTCGCGTTCGCCGATACGCGGTTTGTGCCGCATTTCGGTCATGGGCGCTTCACCGCCAGAAAGGTGTTCTGTTCGCATCTGCACAAAATGGCAGTTGGCGCACAAGGTTCCAATTTGCAACCCGCGGGCCGAAGTTCACTCCCTTCGCTGTATATTCCAAATCTGCCGAGTTTCGGCAAACCCCTGAAAATTAGCGTGTATGAGCGTTCTCGGCGATGGTGTGCTGTCACTTTCGTCTTTTCGGAAATCTTGGTGGTGTTGCGGGACACTAAGGCGGAGCGGATCCGATATGCGGTCGCGTAAACCAACCGGAGCTCATGTAGGACTTTGCTTACGTGATTCCCCTTCCGGCAAGCAGCGAGCCTCTCTACATTCACGCAATGAGCGAGGGACAATCCGGACCTGCGCGGCAAACCGGTCGCGGTGGGCGGATCGAGCGGGCGCGGGGTTGTCGCAGCTGCCAGCTACGAAGCGCGCGAATTTGGCGTCAAAAGCGCCATGCCGTCGGTCACCGCCAGGCGGCTTTGCCCCGATCTCATCTTTGTCAAAAGCCGCTTCGATGCCTATCGCGAGGTGAGCCAGCAAATCCGCGCCATCTTCCGCCACCATACCGATCTCGTCGAACCGCTAAGTCTCGATGAAGCATACCTCGACGTCACCGAGGACAGGCTCGGCATCGGCAGCGCGACCCGTATCGCCGAACTGATCCGGCAGGAAATCCGTGCCAAAACGCAGCTGACGGCGAGCGCAGGCGTGAGTTACAACAAGTTTCTCGCCAAGATCGCCAGCGACCACAACAAGCCCGACGGCCTGTGTCTCATCCGCCCCGGCGATGGTGCGGCATTTGTCGCCGGATTGCCGATCCGCCGCTTTCACGGCGTGGGGCCGAAAGGCGCGGAGAAGATGGCGCGGCTCGGTATTGAAACCGGCGGCGATCTGGCGGCGAAAGACATCGCCTGGCTCCGCGCGCATTTCGGCAGTTTTGCCGATTATCTCTATCGCGCCGCGCGCGGCATCGATCTGCGGCCCGTGCGATCGAGCCGCATCCGCAAATCGGTCGGTGGTGAACGTACATTCAGCCGCGACCTTTCGTCGGGGAACGAGTTGCGCGCAACTCTGGAGGATATCATCGATATTGTCTGGGGCTCGATCGAGCGGGCCGAAGCGCGAGGGCGCACCGTCACACTCAAGATGAAATACACCGATTTCCAGATTTTCAGCCGTGCAAAGACAGTCGACCGGTCGATCGCCGAAAAGCGGGAATTTGCCCTTATCGCTCGCACTTTGCTGGAGGAGGAGTTGCCTCTTCCCATGCCGATCCGATTGATGGGGCTCACACTGTCCAAGCTGGAACACGATGGCGAGACAGAACCGGCACGACCGGATGCGCAGCTTTCACTGCTTTAGTCGGTCCGCCCACGCCAGATCGCCAGACGCGTGCGGCTGCGCGAAGTCAAATCCTGCGGCAGCGCATCGGGCGCAAAAAAGCGCGCTTCCACCACCTCGCGGCCATCCGCGCGCGGTTCGCCCTGAACCAGCGCATTGAAGACATGCGCGCGATGCGGTGCCCCCGACAGTTCTTCTTCGATCGCACCGACGAGGGTCAATTCTTGCGATGCAAGTCCTGTTTCCTCGCGCAGTTCGCGCTGCGCCGCCGCGTCGGGGGCCTCGTTCCAGCCGATCCCGCCACCGGGCAAATACCAGCCGGCCGGACCGTAGCTGTGTCGAACGAGCAAAATTTCGCCCTGCCCGTTACGCGCAATGACGCTCACGCCCTCACCCGTTACGCCGCGCCATTTTCGAACATGATGGCGAAGGCGATGCGCGATTTTGAGCAGCATCCGGTAAAGCGGCGCAGGTATCAGGCGAAGCATGTCACCGGCTGGCGTGCCGCGCGCAGTAGCCGAGCCACCGGCAGATCGTTGTTACCCGCCACTGCATCATCGAACACCGTGCGCTTGTCGTCGCCCCTGATCACGAAGACCAGCGCATCGCTGTCGAGCAACGACGGCATGGTCAGGGTGATCCGGTCAAATGGCGCCTCCGGCGGCAACGGATCGGGTGTCAGCCGGACGATCGATTGCACTTCATCCGCGCGTGGATTTGTGTTGGGAAAAAGCGAAGCGATATGGCCGTCCGCCCCCATGCCAAGCCAAGCGAGGTCGAAGTGGGGTACGGCCTCCATTACGCTCAGCGTCACCACCTCCGCGCCTGCCGGTTCGAACAAGGCGCGCAGTTTGCCGGTATTCGAGGCCTCGTGATCCTCTGGCACGATCCGGTCGTCCCCCGGCCACACGACCAGTCGCGACCAATCGAGGTCCCTTTCCAGCAGCTTTTCCATAATCGGGAAGGGCGTCGACCCACCGGGCACAGTAATAGTTACTGGCCCTTTGCGCGACGTTAGCGCAGCGGATAGCCTTCTTTCCAGCCACCGGGCGATGTCTGCGTCAGAGGCGCTGTCGATGATTTCCAAGTTTTTCATGGAGCCCTCGATACAACAAACCCGCCCATGACAAAGCCACAAGCGGGTTGAATTGCTATGCGCAAGATAGCGCCTATTTGCTTGTCTGGTTGAGGAACCAGATGCGTTCTTCGCACTGGTCGATCCAGTCGTCGACAATGCCACTGGTAGCGTTGTCGCCGACGCTCTCGGCCTCTTCTTTCACCGTTTCGAGACGATCATGCAGCTTGCGATTGTCGTCACGCAGCTCCGCGACCATCGCATCAGCGGTCAATGTCACATCGTCCTGATCGGCGACATTGGTCTGCTTGGCGATACTACCGATCGAGGTGAGCGTGAACTCATCGTTCTTGCGGACGCGTTCGCCTATATCGTCGACCGTACCGATCAGTTGCGCCGCCTGCTCGTCGAACAGGAGATGGAGATCGCGGAATCGCGGGCCTGCGACATGCCAGTGGAAGTTCTTTGTTTTGAAGTAGAGCGCCATCGTGTCAGCGAGCGCGCCGTTTAGCGCTGCTACAAGACCCGATTTTGAATTGTTGCCGAGTTCGGCCATGTGTTTTGTCCCTCTTATCGACTTTGTCAATGGTTCACGAGGCCAACGGCGCACATGTGACTTCGTTTCTGCGGCAATACCTGTCGCGGTAATCGGACAATCCGATTTTAAGTGATTTGTCGGACGGAAAGTCCGATTGCTATTCCCGTGATTGCAAAAGCAGCGGCCAAACCCCAGCGCAGCGGGCGCCACCGGGCGGACGCGTCGAATTGCTTGCGCCAGGACCACGCCAGGACAAGTGAAGCGGCTCCACCGATTGCTCCGCCCAAAGCCGCCAGCACCGGATAGGCGAAATATGCCGCGCAAGCCGCCACCAGCAATCGCGCGGCATCGGTCTGCTGCCGGAATAGAGTCACCAGAGAAAAAGCGCCCCATGAATGGGTCGGCTCGCCCGTAAGGCTTTCTCGCCCCGGCCATCCCAACTCCACGGCTGCGATAATCAGGCAAATCGCGACGAACATTCCGCGCGCATTGTTCGACAGCGTCGCGCCGATGACTGACCCGGCTGCGGCAGCGATCGCCGCTGTGATCGCCGCGATCGCCAGGGAGGTCGCCAGCCGCGCCGTCGGGTCACCGAGATCCCAAAGATATTGCACTGTGCCCTGCGTACTGCGTGACCAGAGCCCCGGCAGAAATGCGCCGAGAAGCGACAGGAAAAACGCGCTCATTTGCGCAGGTTCAGGCGGACCACGGCCCGGTGATGGCGAAGGTCCGGGTTGGAGAATAGGCATTCACGAACAGCGTCCGGCCATCTGGCGAGAAACAGGCACCTGCAAGTTCGGTCTGCATCGTCAGGCGACCGAGATCGTAGGTAATTCCCTGCGGGGTAATGCCTTTCAGATGATTGTCCACGACGTCGGTATACTGGTCTTCGCAAACGATCAGGTGTCCGTTGGGTGCAACGGTCAGGTTGTCCCCATAGTTGAATTGCTCCGGCGAGCTGCTTTCGAAGAAGAGCTCGAGCGTATCGTCGACCAACCCGCGTCCCGGCACCAGACGGAAGATTTGCCCCAGCCGCGCCGCACCGCCGCTGGTGCTGCAGAAATAGAGCTCGTCGCGACCCATATGCAGCCCCTCGCCGCGAGCGATCAATGTGCCTCCCTGTGCCGCGCCACGCAGACGGAGGTCATTCTTGGGCGATTCGACGTCGTCGAGGTCTATCCAGCGGACACGATGTTTCGCGCCAGCCATCATGCCGGGCGCGTCCCAATTGCGTGAATCGCGAACACCGTCGACCAGCGCGAGCGCCTGAAGACGTCCGCCTTGTGCCAGATCACCGCGAACAGCGGGGATAAAGCGATAGAACAGCGAATCGTCCATATCTTCGGTCTGGTAAACGATCCCCGTTGCCGGATCGACGCAGGCCGCTTCATGGTTGAAACGCCCCATCGCCTTCAGAGGCACCGCCTCCACAAGGCCCGGCGCGGAGGCTGGCACCTCGAAGGTCCAGCCATGGTTGCGCGCAAGCCCATCGCCATAGCGCTGGCCCGGCCCGGTCGGTGCCTCTTCGCAAGTGAGCCAGCTTCCCCAAGGGGTCGTACCGCCCGAACAGTTACGAATCGTACCGCCAAGAGAGCGATGCTGGCGCTTCACCGCAAGCGTCTCGGCATCGAGCACCAGAGTGGTGGTGCCTCCCGGAACAATCACGCCTTCGCGCGTGCCGAATCCGTGGGCAATCGTCCCTCCGGCATCGTCGGCGGGCACAAGTTCATGATTGCGGACGAGTGCAATGTCGCCATTGCCAAGGTCGAAGCACCCCATGCCATCAGCCTTGTCGGGCACTGTGCCGCCATCGTGCATGGCGTCGCCGAGCGAGGAGACCACACGGTAGGAGAAGCCACGCGGCAGATCGAGCATTCCGCGCGAATCGGGTACGAGCGGACCGTAGTGGGCCAATGTCGCGGCTCCGCGGGTCATGCACCCACTCGCCAACAGGCCGGCAAAAGCACTCGATGTCGCACCAATAAAGCGCCGACGGTTGAACTGGGTAGTGATCATCACGGCTCCGCTCAGAGAAATTCGTCGGCCCC
The DNA here is from genome assembly GCA_003248395.1 of Citromicrobium sp. GTDB lineage: Bacteria > Pseudomonadota > Alphaproteobacteria > Sphingomonadales > Sphingomonadaceae > Qipengyuania. The sequence continues at coordinate 41,712 of QFNA01000032.1, read as the reverse complement.
TAGGATAGCAGCGTGGTAGGCGGATTACAGCCGGGAAGTTGTGGGGGAGCGGGCGATCGGGGGGGGCGCTGGAGGCACCGCGGGCCAGTTGGCTGCGCAGGATTAGAGCGCGAGGGGTGCCCCAGAAACGAGAAAGCCCCGCCAGAGGCAGGGCTTTCAAAAATCCAAGAATTCGGTCCCGACTTAGCGGCCACCGAATGCGCGATCATACCAACGCCAAAACATAATCGTACCTCCTGTTACGCACGATTCGTGCATAACTATGGTTAACAGGAATTATGGTTAACGCAAGTTTAAACAGCAAATCGCCCGACTGTCGGGGTAATCAGGCGAGAAAACACCCGCTCAGTCAGTACGTGCGATCAATGGACAGTGCTAAGCGATCCGGAAGCTTTTTCGACCGCTATCGATCAACTGATGGTCGCTCAAGGGACGAGCGAAGTAATAGCCCTGACCAATTTCGCAACCCATCGATTCGAGGATAGATAGTGATTCTACGTCCTCGATGCCCTCAGCGACAGCTACGCGTCCGAGAGAGTGGATCATCGATATCATAGAATGGACCAGAACTCTGTCATCTGCGCTCCGATGTATATTTCGGATAAACGACCGATCGATTTTTACTTCGCTACTGGGAATGCGCTTCAAGTAATCAATTGTTGCGGCTCCGATGCCAAAATCGTCGATGGATAATTCAAATCCCATTCCCCGCAACTGATGAAGGCTATCTTCGCATTCATGGCCTTGGAGCAGGGACGTTTCTGTAATTTCGATAATCAAACACGAAATATCAATCGCGGTTTCTTCGACAAACCGTCTGGTCATCGGTAGAAAATTTGGACTGCGAAGCGATACAGCTGAGACGTTGACAGCTATCTTGAGATTGAGCCCCTGCGCTCTAGCAGATGTCGAGACTCTGGCCGCCTGCTCCAAGATATAAACGGTTAGCCGATCGATTCGATTGTGTTCCTCCGCCATGGCGATCACTGTCGTAGGATCCATCGGCCCTCGTTCGGGATGATCCCAACGAAGCAAGGCTTCAGCCCCAACCCATTCTCCGCTCACTAGATCGACCTTTGGCTGATATGCGATGCCGACAGCGTTTATTGCCATCGCCTCGTCGAGGTCGGAGAGCGTGCGCAGGTGCAACCAACGTTGCTTTGCATCAATCTCTTGTGCCTGGACCATGATGGCCCGATTCTGAGCCGCTTCTTCGGCCGCTTGAATCGCATCCTCAATTCGTTGCTTCGATGGTGCGTCGCTGTTCGGCGACACTCCTATCGATACTGCCAGGTCGATGCGCGATGATTCGATCGCCACACCGTTGAGAAATAGCGACTGAATACCGCGAGCGTGGGATTCGAGATCCTGACTCTCTGCGACATTACGAAACCAGACGAACGTGTCCTTTTCGAAAGCGATCGAACCGTTTTTTTCTGTCACTGAGATACGGTCGATTATGTGGCTGAGCAGTTCATGCATTTGCGAGCCAGAAAGCGTTGCGGCGATAGAGGAAAAATTTCGAACCTTGAGCGCGAAGACGTCGCAGGCATCGCTATCAGCGACAGTCTGAAGTGCATTGAGCCTCAATAGACCGGTATTCATGTCGAAGGATTTGCGAAGTCGAAAAGAAATGGCTGGAACGCCAATGGTCAGCGCGAGAAGCGCTGGGAAGGTATCGACGTTGACTGAAAGAAAATCGAGCACCACAGGAGCCGTAAGCAATAGCAGATAGAAGGCCGTGACGTCTGCTCGACGCATGTGGGTGCGATTAGCCAGAAATAGAAGAAATAAAACGCTGCAGATATATGGTGGCAACCAACCGAGATCGGTCGCCAATCCGCGCTTGAGGGTATGAGCCCCAATCACATGAAAAAATGACCCTGGCACCATTTCACCAAGAGGGAGTTGATACACATCGTTAGAGAAAATGTCGGTGTATGCGATGACAACGTCTCGCCCGGCGAACATGTCTCTCGAACCTGCGCCCCTCACGACCTCAATAAGACTGATCGAGGGGATGCTTGAAACATCGATACCAAAATCTGGGCGATACCAGCCCTTCTCCGTCGAACCCGTCCGGGCCAGAGCGGCCGAAATTGATGGATGAATTTCTTTATCCGCCGATGTGCCGTAAGCGGCAGTAGAGTATGGAAACTTCACGGAGAGGCCGAATGGGTGCACCCTGCCGGCCATCAGCACCAATTCAGCGTGTTCACGAAAAAGTGGAGCCGGGAAGACACCATCACTCGATTGATGTCCGGACCCGATCTCGGGAAAAACGCCGAGATAGATTTGTCCAGGGTGCTTCTTTAACAGCTCTGTGAAAACTGCATCATCCGCCGGGTTCGTCAGGTCAGCATGGGCACGATCGAAGAAAACCCTGTCCGCACCCATGGCGAACAGCTTCTCGACCGCTTCCGCCTCAATCGCGCGCGATACCGAGCGGGTGCCGAGGGCATTAAGGGTCTTGTCATCCACCTCGACGACTACGATCGAACCGTCCACTTCGGTCTGGCGCAGTTCGGCCCTCAGGGCGCGGTGGAAATCGTCGAACGGCAGGCCGAGTTCGATCACGCCGGCGATCGCGCCGAGCAAGGCGAGGCCGGCGATCAGGCGCCATTTTTTCACCGTGATGCCGCGCTGGCCCCGGGAACGTTTCCACGAGAGTTTCGAGAGCGCGCGGCGCAGCATCGGGAGAAGTCCCCGTTCCGTTGTCCGTACTGAGCGGGCCTTACCCATCTCTGTCGTCGTCTCCTTGCAGCTTTTCTGCCGCGCAGGAGGGTTAACGCCCATTTGGATAATATTTGGTTAGCGGGCATCCATGACCAACCATCGGCCACCACAATTACCGAATGGCTTGATCAGACGTCCTTGAAGACCGGCGGACGCTTTTCCATCTCGGCCATCACGGCTTCCACTTGGTTGGGCGTGCGGATAATCGCCGCTTGCGCATCGCTCTCCGCCAGAAGGATCGCATCTTCGCCATCCTCGTGCATGGCCCGGAACAGGCGCTTTGCAGCCACGATCGCGTCGGGGTTCTTGGAAGCAATGGCATCGGCGATCGAAGTCGCACGCTGCAACGGATCCATTTCGATCATGGTAGCGAACCCGATGCCGACGGCTTCGAGTCCGGAAAATTCCCGATTGGTGAACGTCAACTCGCGCAAGACATCGTCGCGCACGAGACCACGCCACAACGCAAATCCGCCCATATCCGGTACAAGACCCCACTTCATTTCCATGATCGCCATGCGCGTTTCCGGATGGACAACGCGTATATCGGCGCCGCTAGCAATCTGCAGGCCGCCGCCGAAGCAAACGCCATGGACCGCCGCGATGACCGGGACCGGGCACTTGCGCCACGTCATTGCGACTTCCTGCACGCGGTTGGCATTCCCATGCGTCCGCTCGACCAGAGATCCCGGCGTCGTCCCGCCTTCCCCAAGGCTCGATATGTCGAGACCTGCACAAAATGCCCTGCCCTCGCCCGACAAGACCACTGCCCGCAGCCCCTTAAGGCCCCGCAAGCGCTCGCCCACATCGACGATCGCGTCGAATTGCGCGCCATCGAGAGCATTCATCTTGTCGGCACGATTGAAGCGCACCTGCGCCACACCGTTCTCGGCCAGATCGAGAGTCACACGATCAGAGGTCATGGGTTATTTCTTTCAGCCTGCGCGCTCGGCAAGGAATTTCTTCACGTTTCTTGCGGCTTGACGAATGCGCTGTTCGTTTTCGACAATTGCGATGCGGACATAGCCTTCACCTTCCTCGCCATAACCGACTCCTGCCGCCACAGCGACACCGGCATGCTCGAGCAATTGCTTGGAAAACTCGAGACTTCCGACGTTGTGGAACCCCGGCGGCAGCGGTGCCCAGGCAAACATGCTTGCAGGCGGGACCGGGATGTCCCAACCGGCTCGTCCGAAGGATTCCACCATCACGTCGCGTCGATGCTGATAACGTTGGCGGTTTTCCTCGACGATTTCCTGCGGTCCGTTGAGGGCCGCACAGGCAGCTGCCTGGATGGGTGTGAAAGCGCCGTAATCGAGATAGGATTTCACCCGCGTAAGCGCAGAAATAAGCTTGGGATTGCCGACGGCGAACCCCATGCGCCAACCTGCCATCGAGTAGGTCTTGGACATCGAGGTGAATTCCACCGCTACGTCCTTCGCTCCTGGAACTTCCAGGATCGACCGGGTCGGTTTGCCGTCATAATAGAGTTCCGAGTAGGCAAGGTCCGACAATACCCAGACGTCGTTTTCTTTCGCCCATTTCACGAGGCGCTCGTAGAAACCAAGATCGACAGTCTCTGCCGTGGGATTGCTGGGATAGTTTACCACCAGTACCGTCGGGCGAGGCACGGTATAAGCCATCGCATTTTCGAGCGCCTGCCAGTATTTTTCGTCGGGTGTGGTTGGCACGCTGCGGATGGTTGCTCCAGCGATGATGAATCCGAAAGTGTGGATCGGATAGCTGGGGCTGGGCGCGAGGACGACATCGCCGGGCGCGATGATCGCGGTCGCCATGGAAGAGAGCCCCTCCTTGGATCCCATGGTCACGACCACTTCGCTTTCGGGATCGAGTTCGACACCGAAACGACGCTTGTAGTAATTCGCCTGCGCCTTGCGCAGCCCGGGGATGCCCTTTGATTGGGAATAGCCATGCGCGCTGGGCTTGCCCGCGACTTCGCACAATTTGTCGATCACGTGCTGCGGAGGCGGATGGTCGGGGTTGCCCATGCCAAGGTCGATGACATCGCGTCCGGCACGGCGGGCTGCATGCCGCATCGCGTTGACTTCCGCAATGACATAAGGCGGCAGACGCTTGATGCGGTAAAAATCTTCGGACATTCCGGCTCCGTCGGACGTTGTTTCAGTCATACTGATTACCTATTCGTGCGGCAGGCGCAAATGACATAGATGCCTGCACGCGCGAATTGTTCTAACTTGTATGACAGACACGCTTGCGCACGAGGAGCGACGATGACCGACAATCCAAATCCCGCCGCCGAAATGTACGAAAATTCTGCGCGTCTCGCGAAGGCGATGTTCGGACCGTTGGGCGAAACCCCGATGGGACCGCAAGACGCGCAGCACTGGGCGCAGATCGGCGCGAAATTGCAGGGCATGTGGATGGAATACCAGGCCGAGCAGATCGCCAACCCGCAAGCGTTGGTCCCCTATTTCGATCCCGCGCGCTGGATGGCCCTAGCCACCGATTGGTATCGCCAGATGCCAATAGCGCAAATCGAGCAGCAGAAAGCGCTGTGGGACGAAGGTTTCGAACTGTGGCAGGACGTTTTGGGTCAGTATGGTCTCGGCCCCAAGGCGGGCGAACAGTCCGGAGACATCGAATTACCGCGGCAAGATCGTCGCTTCGCCGACGCGCGCTGGCGTTCGCATCCGGCATTCGCGCTCATTCACCAGACCTATCTGTTTCTCGCCGAGCGTGTCGCAGACATGGTCGATCGAATGGAAGGATTGACGCCGCAGCAGCGCAAGCAGCTGCGCTTCATGACGCAGTCGATTACCGAGGCCGCTAGTCCTGCAAATTTTCCTATGCTCAATCCGGTCGTGATCGAGCGAACAATGGAAGCGCGCGGCGAGAACCTGGTCAAGGGCATGCGGCATCTGCTTAATGACCTTCGCAAGGGCCAGTTGAGCCACACGGACGCCAGTGCCTTTACGCTGGGCGAGAATATCGCCGTTACCCCTGGCAAGGTGGTGCACGAGACACCGCTCTATCAGCTGATCCAGTACTCACCCACGACCGACAAGGTCATGGAAACGCCGCTGGTGATCTTCCCGCCGTGGATCAATCGCTTCTACATTCTCGACCTCAACGCAAAGAAGAGCTTCGTAAAGTGGACTGTCCAGCAGGGCGTGACCGTGTTCATGGTCAGCTGGAAATCGGCAGATGCAACGATGAAGGATGTGGTGTGGGACGATTACGTCCGCGCGCAGATCGACGCCATCGATCACATTCGCGATCGGCTGGTTGTGCCGAGCGTGCATGCCATAGGCTATTGCGTGGCCGGCACGACACTTGCTGCATCGCTCGCGCTGCTTCATCGACGAGGCGAAGAGTCCAAGGTCAAGAGCGCGACCTTTTTCACCGCGCAGGTCGATTTCGAGAAGGCCGGCGAACTGCTCAATTTCATCGACGACGCACAGTTAGGCACGTTCAAGGCGCTATCGCCCGACGGTTATCTTGATGGGCGTTATATGGCCGCGACATTCAACATGCTGCGCGGCACGGATCTTATCTGGAATTACGTGGTCAACAACTACCTACTCGGAGAAGACTATCCGGCATTCGACCTGCTTCACTGGAACGGCGACGTCACCAATCTTCCGGCCAAGTGGCATCAGCAGTATCTGCGTGACCTTTATCGCAACAATTTGCTGATCAAGGCCGATGAACTGTCCGTCGACGATACGCCGCTCGACCTCGGACTGGTGGCGACGCCGACCTATGTTCAGGCAGGCAAGGAAGATCATATCGCTCCGCCCGAAAGCGTCTGGAAGATCACCGATCATTTCACGGGGCCGCTCCGCTTCGTTCTCGCGGGGTCGGGACATATCGCTGGCGTGGTCAACCCGCCCGAAGCGGGCAAATACCAATACTGGACGAATGAGTCGAAAGCGCGGAGCCTCGATGAATTCCGTGATGGAGCCATCGAGCATCCCGGAAGCTGGTGGCCCGACTGGATCGAATGGCTGAACCAGCAAGACGGCAAGGTCGTTGCGGCCAGCGGCAAGCGCAATCCTGGCGGAAAGGGCGACAAAGTCATTGAGGACGCGCCGGGACGATACGTCGCGACACGCTAGTCCGCGAGACTTCAGTGATTTTTCCAGCTATTGTGCACTGCACAAAAATTTCTTGACTTCATGCCCACAAGGCCTATTTTGTGCACTGCAACATGAAGTGAGGTTTCCATGGCCGAAAGCCAGAGCAAAATCGATGCCGCTGCAGAAAAGGCTTTTGCCGAGGCCGCGGAAAAGAAGACTAATGGTGCAGTGAATGCCAAGACCGTCGAGAAGGCAGTCGCGGCAACCAAGCCCACCGAAGCTGAGAGTGAATCCGTCGCGAAGACGGTTGAAACTACCGACAAGCCGAAGCCGGCAATCGCGAAAGCGCCTGTTTCGGCCAAGAAGGTCGCTGCCAAGAGAACGAAACGCAAGCCGGTGTCCAAACCGACCATTGCGAAGAAATCCGCACAGAAAACCACCGCAGGCAAAGCTGCTGTGGCACCCAACACATCCAAGATGAAGGATAAGATCATGGCTACTGCCAAGACCGCAAAGAACAACGATTACACCGCCAAAGCGAAGGAAATGGCTGCCGACGTGCAGACCCGTGCCAAGGCTGCCTACGAAAAGGGCGCAGAACTGACCTCGGAAGTCGTCGAATTCCAGAAGGGCAACCTTGAAGCGTTCGTCGAATCGGGCAAGATTCTCGCTTCGGGCATGCAGGACATGGGCCGCACCTACGTCGAAGACGCCAAGGGCGCCGTCGAAGTGGTGCAGGACGACGTCAAGAAGATGGCTGCCGTGAAGTCGCCGACCGAGCTGTTCCAGCTGCAGGGCGAGATCGCACGCCGCAACTTCGACACGATGGTGTCGGCTGCATCGAAGAACACCGAAGCCATGCTGAAGCTTGCTAACGAAGCTTTCGCCCCGGTTTCGAGCCGCATGAGCCTAGCTGCCGATAAGGTTCGCAAGGCCGCATAAGCGGATTTGCTTCGAACCTCCGGGCTCTCCCTCCTCTCTCCCATGCCCGGTGGTTGGACACGACGGGCCGGATGGCAAACGCTATCCGGCCCGTTTTCCGTCTAGGCGCCGTGCGACGTGCTTGCCGATTGCCGCAGACTGCTTGCGATTCCCGAATTTGATACGATATTGCCGCTTCCGATGATCGATACGAACCACCCTCTCCCTATTGAAGCTTCCGAAAGCTCAGATGACCCTCGCGAGGGCGATGGCGCAGGGCAGGTTGTCACCGCGACTAAAACGCGGTCCAAGCCGAAGAAGCCGAGCCAGTATAAGGTTTTGCTGCTGAACGATGATTACACGCCGATGGAGTTCGTGGTCATCGTGCTGAAGCGCTTCTTCCGCATGGATATGGAGGAAGCCACCCGGGTCATGCTCCACGTCCACCAAAAGGGCGTCGGCGTGTGCGGCATCTTTCCGTATGAAGTTGCAGAAACCAAGGTAAATCAGGTGATGGATTTTGCGCGGCAGAACCAGCACCCTCTGCAGTGCACTCTCGAAAAGGCTTGAAGAGAGTCTCGAAAATTCGGCCAGCATAAGGGGCATGACCTGACCGCGAATTGTCGCTAGGGCCAAGCCAGACCTCCATTGTCCAGGCCCTTTGTGTTCAACTTCCTGCCCAGCATAGACCGCTATATTTTTCGGCTCGTCATCGTGCCGATGCTGGGTGTATTTGCGCTGGCCGCGTCTCTGTTGGTCCTCGACAAAATGCTCCGGCTGCTCGATTTTGTCGCGGTCGAAGGTGGCCCGGTCGGCGTAGTCTTCAAAATGCTGGCCACGATGCTGCCCGAATATGCGAGTCTCGCTATTCCGCTAGGGCTTCTGCTCGGCGTTTTGCTCGCCTTTCGCAAGCTGGCGACCAGCAGCGAGCTCGATGTGTTCCGTGCCGTCGGTTTGAGTTATGGGCGGCTGCTGCGCGTGCCGTATATGATTACAGGGGTGCTGATTGCCCTCAATGTCGCGCTGGTTTTCTTCATCCAGCCTGTAAGCCGATTCACCTATGAACGTCTCGAATACGAGCTCAGGTCTGGAGCATTGGGGGCATCGATCAAGGTCGGCGAATTCACGACGCTGGCAGATCGAATGGCTCTCAGGATAGAAGAAAGCGCTGACGACGGTCGGCAACTTAAGGGAATTTTTGCCCGAGTCTCCAACGAGAAGGGGCAGGTTTTGTCGATCTCGGCGCGGGAGGGCTCCTTTCTCGCCACGACCGACAATCCCGATACCATCATCCTGCGTCTGGCCGAAGGTACGATCGTGCAGGACACGGGCAATGGCAAACAAACTCCACGGGTCCTTACCTTTACGCGCCACGATCTGCCGATTGACCTCCCAGCCATCGAAGAATTCCGCGATCGCGGAGAAGACGAACGGGAATATATTTTGCCGGAGCTGTTGCGCATCGGCTGGGACAAGAATCTGAACGAGACCACACGAGATGCCAGCCAGGCCAGCTTCAATTTCCGTCTGGTCGAAGTGGTAATGATGGCGCTGATGCCCCTGTTGGGCGTGGCATTGGGAATCCCGCCAAAGCGATCTACCAGTGCGTTGGGCGTATTCCTCTCGATCGTAATGGTCGTCGCCTATCACAAGGTCAACCAATATGGCGAAGACGTCGCCACACTGGGCCTCGTTGATCCGATCCTCGCGCTATGGGGACCGTTCGTCATCTTCGCAGCGCTGATCCTGTGGATGTATTGGCGCGTGGCTTTCATTCCTGGCGGACAGGCGATCGGTGCACTGGAGAACTGGTCATGCAGCTCGACTTCTTCCCTTCGCGAAGGCTGACGATCTATCTCGCGAAGATGTTCTTCGTCCGCATTCTGGCAGTTTTGGTCATGCTGGTGCTTGTGCTCATGATGCTCGATTTGCTGTCGAGCAGTGGCGATATCCTGGCGGTGCCGGGTAACGGGCAAAGCGAACTGCTTACTTACGCTGGGTTACGGGCACCGCAGTTGGTCCAACGTTTCCTGCCCTATTCGGTCCTTCTGGCGACACTTATCACCTTGGTAACGCTCAATCAGAACAGCGAAGTCATCGCGATGAAAGCTGCGGGCCTTTCTGCACACCAGGTGCTCGCGCCTTTGCTGCTGACCGCGCTCATTGTCGGCGTGGGCAGCTTCGCCTTCAACGAACGCGTGGTCACGCGCGCAACAGCAACGCTCAAGGCATGGGAAGCTGCAGAGTTCGGGCCGATTCCGGAACAGTCGAACGTGCGCGCAAATGTCTATCTGACGGATGGCACGAATGTTCTCACCGCAGCGCAGATGGCTGGCAGCGGCGAGAACATCCAAATGCGGCAAGTGACATTCTATCGTCGAAGCCCTGAAGGTGTGATCAGCGAACAGATCGATGCTGAAAGCGCCACTTATGCCAGCCCCGGCTGGCGGCTTGAAGACGTCAAACGCTTCGACGTGTCCAGTGCCTCGTCGCAAGAGTTTTCGCAAATGGTCGTCGGCACCGGGCTCACGCCCGCCCAAATCGATCTCGCCGAAGTGGACCCCGATACCGTTTCTTTCTGGTCGCTCGGTTCGACGATCCAGTCGTACGAAGAAGCGGGTCGTCGTACCGGCGAGATGCGTACCAAATGGTGGCACAAGCTCTCTGGCCCGCTGTCGTCGTTTCTTATGCCCCTGCTTGGCGCGGTCGCGGCGTTTGGGCTAGCCCGCTCCGGTCAGCTTTTCGTGCGCGCGATCATCGGCATGGCGCTCGGCTTCGCCTATTTTGTGGTCGACAATGCCGCGCTTGCGATGGGGAATTTCGGAGGATACCCTCCATTTCTCGCCGCATGGGCACCATTCTTCCTCTTCCTTCTGATCGGCGAGACGGTGCTCATCCGAACCGAAGAATAGGTGCCATCCGGCACCCCATGATGCACGCGAAAGCGCGCGCGGCTTCGTGCTGCCCCCGCGCCCGTCCAGGGCGGGCAAAGGTCGATAGGTTGATTGGTTTTTGGGCATTCCAGTCACGCCGGATTGCGAGACCTACTTCCGGCGCCCCATCGTGCTGCGCGCAATGCGAGCCACCAAGATCCCCATCCCCTTGTGGTTGGCACCATGATACGTGGAGGCTTCGCCCAATTCTCCCACCAGGCGGCGATGCGCTTCGGGAAGCGAGTGATAAGGCATCGACGGCATCAGATGATGCAACGCATGATAGCGGAGGCCAACAGGCGCCCAGATTTCGGCGATTACTCCAGGTGGCGGGACATTGACCGAATCAAGGAATTGGGCAGTCACTGTCATCGCTTCGCCTTCGTTTTCCCACAAATGCGCGACCAAAGTCCGCAGCTGATTGAGCGTCGCAGTGACCGAGACGACGGCCAAACCGATAAGAAATGGCCGCCAGCCGAGCGTGAAAATACTGCCGATCAGCACCCATGACCAGACGAAGCCACCGATCTCCTGCCACATGACTCGCGGCTTGAGGTCATCCTCCGGCGGACGACGACGGAAATCGGGATTGATCGCGAGTGCAGAAAAACGCTGCCATGTCAGTTGGCGGATGGATGGGATGACAGCACCCAGTGGCACCAGTACCGCGAACCGGAACAGCAAGGCCACAGGGGCCAGAAGAGCTATCAATACGAACAGCGGCAGGCTCCATGGCTTCATCAAGGCCAGCGGAAGATATTCCGGATCTTCCGACGTTCCGTATTGCGTGCGCTTGTGGTGCAAAGTGTGCACGCCCTCGTACATGAACGACGGCGTCAGCAGCGGTATGCCCACCAAAATGTTCCAGCCTCTACGGAAACCGGGCAATGCATCGCGGCGAATGTGCGAGATCTCGTGGATGAACAGCAGCGCACGGTAGAGTGCGAGAGCGGAAAAGAGCCCGAACAGTATAGCCAGCGGTGCGCTATCGACCAAAATAGCTGCCACGAGTGCAGCGTAGCCGACCAATGCCGACCCGACCATGTCCACCCAGTAAATCGCCGGACGCGCAGTCGCGATATCTTTCGTGAGGTCGCGGGCCGCGCGCAACATCGCCTTATCGTCGGCGATCTGCGAATGCCATCCGCGCGTATTGCGCGAAATGGCCGCTGCACTGGCTGCAAAGGTTGGTTCTGCGTTCATCATTAAATATCCTGAAGGCGCAATATAGGAACTATGGCGTGAAAAACAGCCACGCATCACGATTACTCTGATCGGCGCAATGTCACGAACGCTCTTGCTCGGTGCGTCGCGCCATTCCTTGACAAGTCTGATAGCGCATTCACAGGGCTAACAATGGCTGAACGAAGGACGACCTTGTGACTGAATCGAAGATCATGATTGAACCTGTTTCCGGGAAGCAAGGTCGTGCAGAATTCGTGGATCTCGGAAGGAGCTTTTCGGCGCGGGTACCACATCACGTACCACAACTCCGTTCAGAGCAACTTGAACTCGTCGATCCGGACAAGAACCCATTTTTCGAACATGCCGAAGTTCAGCTGTTTATCGCCCGCAAAGACGGCGATGCGGTCGGACGCATTGCCGCTCACATCGACCGGCTCGCACTCGAATTGCCTCGGGAGCAGGGCATGGGTCCCGGGACCGGCCAGTTCGGCTATTTCGATGCGGAGGACAATGAGGTTGCTTTCGCCCTGCTCAGGCATGCGGAGAACTGGCTGAAAGCGCGTGGCATGACGCGTGTCGTCGGTCCAATTTCACTGTCGATCTGGGAAGAGCCGGGGCTGCTGGTGCGCGGGCAAGATCACGCGCCAATGATGATGATGGGCCACCACCCGGCGCATTATGCCGGTTGGATCGAAGAAGCTGGTTTCTCAGAAACGAAGCGCTTGCTTACCTACGATCTCGATGTGAGCCAGGGATTCCCTCCGCTGATCGAGCGTATCGTCAGATCCGGTGAACGCAACGAACGGGTCGTCGTGCGCCCCGTCGACACTTCGCGCTGGGACGAAGAAGTCGAAACCATACTCTCCATCCTGAACGATGCCTGGTCCAGCAATTGGGGGTTCGTGCCGTTTACCGAAGCCGAGATTGCCTATGCGGGAAAAAAGCTCAAGCCGATTATCAAGGAAGATCTGAACATGATCGCGGAGCTGGATGGTCGACCAGTCGCATTCATGCTGACATTTCCTGATGTAAACGCCGTTCTGGCCAAGATCGGCGGCAAGCTCTTCCCTTTCGGCTGGTTCCACCTGCTTCGCTGGTTGCGCAAGCCGACTGACGCGAGCATGCGCGTCCCATTGATGGGTGTCTTGAGCGAATTGCACAATTCGCGCATCGCCAGTCAGCTCGCTTTCATGATGATCAGCAAGATCCAGCGTACTGCCGTGTCGAAATACGGAACGCGCCGATCGGAAATCGGCTGGATACTCGACGACAATCAGGGAATGAAGGCGATCGCCGATGCGATCGACAGCAAAGTGAACCGCGAATATGTTATCTACGAAAAGCCTCTTTGAGAGCCCTCGTCTGCGATAGCAGTCTGTCGGGAACGGAGAACCGCCGCAGATTGTTTATGTGAGAATGGATGCATCAAGTGTCCGATCAATGGCTGCAGGCGCGAATGATCCAGGCAAACGAGACCAACAAGGCCGGCCGGATGCCCCATCACGTTCTCGTGGTGGAAGACGATGCGGTCATAGGCATGATGATCGAGCAGGCATTGAGCGATGCTGGCGTGAAGATTATCGAGTTGTGTCCAACGACTGAACTGGCACTCGTCGCGTTGCGCAAACAGACGCCCAATGCAGTCGTACTGGATGTGCACCTTGCAGATCGTGATGACGGGTGGGCGATCGCCGAATTGATTGAATCGATCGGGCCGGACCATCCGCAGATCATCTTCTCGACCGGCATGCCCAATGACATTCCGACACATATTGCCGAATTGGGGGCCGTGTTGGAAAAACCCTACGAGCCGGCTCTACTTATAAATCTGCTGCGTGAGCCGAAGCGCAGAGGCCTGATATCAAGACTAAAGAACGTCCTCAAATCCGATTAGTCTGGTTGCGCCGCACGTTTTCAGGTCGAGCCGCATCATCCCCTATGCAGTCAGTTGGCGCAAAAAAAGGCCCTCGCTCATTCGAGCGAAGGCCTTTCGGGATCGTATCACCAGCCGCTTGGACGGGAGGGGGGTCTCGGCGGTGATATAGGGTAAATGTGCAGGCGGAAATCGGGTTCCCACAAAGGCGAAAAAAATTTGGGTCCGGCTTTTCGCACGTGTCAGCCGATCAAATAAATGGCCTCTCAGCATTCCGAGGCCGGTCGAATCCGGCAAAGTCGGCTGCCTTAGCCATATCAGGAACGCAGATTTCCCGCTGCGCCCATTCGACCAAACCTTCCTTGTCCAATGCGCGAATTGTCCTGTTCGTATGGACTAGCGATAGACCCAGCATATCGGCGATCTGGGCTTGGGTGATGGCAATCTCCAGAATGTTGTCTTCGTTTGCCATGCAGGTCGACAAAGCGCGGTCGAGCAACCATACGGCAAGATACACCAGCCGTTCTTTCGCATTTCGCTGTCCGAGCGAAACGATGTGGCCCTCAAGGGCATTCTCTTCCTGAGCCGCAAGCCAGGTCACATCGAAGCCGAGGCGTGGGTGTTCTCTCATCAGGCTGGTGAAATCTTCCCGACGGAAGCGGCACAAACGGCCTGGTATCAGTGTTTCAACGGTATGGGCCGATGGCTCTTCGAACGCTGCCTGAAGTCCCACGAGATCGCCCGGAAACATGAAATTGACGATCTGCCTGCGACCGTCTTCCATGGTCCGATACCGGATGAACACCCCTTCGAGTATCGTGAACAGGTTGGGTGCAATCCGGCCCTCAACGATTACATCCTCACCACGATCGGCAAGCACCTCGCCAGACTTGAATTCTTGCACGAACACCCGCTGTCGATCTTCTAACGGACGCAGACCTGAGCATTCTTGCAAAGGGCAGAGTCTGCATAGGTATGGTTCAGCGACTTCAATCATGCATGGGTGTTCCCTTCTCATGAAGCATACCAAATGACCGATAACGTTCAACATTTCCGACCGGTCGTTCCGAACAGGTTGGAAGTCGGCGATAATCTGTGCTGGGAGACGGAACCGTTGGCATTCGTGGACGTTTCCCACGCGCAAACCACGGAAGGGGTTATATGTCGCTTGGTGACCAAATTGCTAAAAATCTGCCTTATCTCCGCCGCTACGCCCGGGCCCTGACGGGTTCGCAGGCCACCGGTGATGCTTTCGTACGGGCGACGCTGGAAGCCGCCCTCGCAGACGAAAAGCTGAAAGCTTCGCTCGAAGGCGGCCGCGTTCCGCTTTACCGCGCCTTTAACAAGGTATGGTCGAGCGCCTATATGGATGTCCCCGAGGCCGAGAGCGAAGCTGGGCATGAGGGGGCTGCACAAGACCGGTTGAAGTCCATAACGCCGCTCAATCGCCAAGCGTTACTGCTGACGACTCTTGAAGACTTCTCGGTCGACCAGGCAGGCGAAATTATGGAACTGGATGCCAGCGAGGTCGAAGGTTTGGTGCAAGAAGCGGTATCCGAGATCGATCGCGAGAGCACGACCAGCGTGCTCATCATCGAAGACGAACCGCTGATTTCCATGCAACTAGAAGATCTCGTGACCTCGCTTGGTCACCGGGTCTGTGGAACCGCTGCCACGCGGACCCAAGCGCAGGAAGTGGTCGCCGATCAAACACCAGGATTGGTTCTCGCTTTTCATCACCGCCTATCCTGAAAGGCTTCTCACAGGTGACCGGCCGGAGCCGACCTATCTCGTGACGAAGCCGTTTCAAGAGCAGACCGTGCGTGCGGCGATTAGCCAAGCGCTCTTCTTCGGATCGAGCAGACCACTGAGCTGAGGTCGAGTTTTCCCGATAGCGTGACAGCCCGGAAGCTATTGCTTCCGGGCTGTCTTCGTATGGGTCGGAGGTGCAGCAGTCGCTTGTCCGTCTGGACAAAGTTCCCTACTTTTCGCCAGAGGTGCTTTCGCTGCGCAAAAGGAAATCGCCGCGCTTCCTTACCGGGCTGCGTAGTTTGCAGCGCACACCAGAAGGGTGGAATTCCAGCTCGACCGGGTGGCGCAACTCGTGCGCAACGATTTTCTCTATTAGATCGGTGCCGAAACCACGCTTGTCCGGCACGATAACGGGCGGTCCACCGCTTTCGATCCAGACGATTTCGGCCAATTTTTCGTTGATAAGCGTCCAGGTCACAGAGACCCTGCCCCCGCTCATGCTGAGCGCGCCGTATTTCGCCGCGTTCGTCGCTAATTCGTGAATCGCGAGGCCCAATGAAAGCGCGTCGTTGGGAGCGACTTCCACCTCGGGGCCATCGATCACGACCTCGTGATCGACATCATTCGTATATGGCGCAAGTTCGACGCGAATGACCGAACTAATGGGCGTCGTCGCCCATTCGGACTGGGTCAATAAGTCATGCGTCGCCGATAATGCCCGAATTCGGCTGTCGATTCCTTCGGCAAATTCGTCGAGCGATCGTGAGCGGCGACGCGTGAGGGAAACGATAGAAAGCACATTGGCGAGCGTGTTCTTGACCCGGTGATTGAGTTCGCGGGTCAACGAGTTTCGGATCGAGTTCTGTTCGGCGAACCAGGCCAGCGAACGGCTGTCTTCCTGCGCTTGCTGGGTCAACAGTCTGGCGACGACCAACAGCAAGCTCGCAACCGCAAAACCGAAAAGCAGCGTAATCATCGACAGAGGAGAAAGCGTCGGATCGTTCTGCGTCTGAGCGACCAGTACCATGCGATGGTTCGCTAGCTCGAATTCCCGTTCCACCGCCCTGCCGCCCTCGCTCCAGCCGGGCAGCTGGACCAATAATTTTCGCTGTCCATCCTGAGCATCATAGAGCCGGAAGCCGTACCGATCTTCATCGACAAGTTCCGAGGCTGATGTCAGAAAATCATTCGCGTTGAAGGGGCTGTAGACAAAACCCTTGAGATTACGCGTACTGCCGGCGCCATCGAAAACAGGCATGTAGATGAGAAAGCCGGCTTCGCTTCCTCCACCTTCCTGTTCCAGCACAACACTGCCGGTCGCGGTCGGCCGCATAGTGCGGGTGGCATCATCCATCGCCGAACGTCGAAGTGCTTCGGAATACATGTCGTATCCGAGAGCCCGACGATTGCGAAGCGTATCGGGCTCGAGAAAAAGTATCGGTACCAGCTGGTCGCGTTGCCTCTCTCCTAGGCTGGGATGCACTCTGATCGCTTTCGTACGACCCTGATTCAATCGCCTCTCAAGTTCAGGCAATTGCTCTGCCGTTATCGCCGGCGCCCAGCCGATGCCCTCGGCACCCCGATAATCGGAATCCAATCGCAATTCCGAAACGAATTGCTGAAACATGCTTTGAGTGACAGCTTCCTGTGAACTGAACAGCGCCGATCCTGCCCGAAGGTAAGAGGAACTGGCATAAGAGCGACGCTCGATCGCCGATACCATCGCCTGCGCCTGACGGTTAAGATCCACGATGTCGCGCAGCCTCTCGCTGCGCTCGATGGAGAAAACTCCGAACGCGGTAACGGCAGCCACAAGCAGGAATATCGCGATCGGCACGCCGCGTGGGAAATCCACGAGCCACCGCCTCCGCTGCCCCCGCCGCATCAGATCGTCCTGTACCAGCTAAATTCCCCGTCGTTATGAACGCGCTTCTTTACTAACCGCCGTTCCCGGATTGGTTCCAAAAAGCAGCCATCATTGAACGCAGAAGATAGTGCGTTTCCCCGGCGTGCCATTCCCGCGCGAACCAACTGGATTGTGGAGGTGCGGGAACCGAATTGAGAGTGCCTAGTTTAAGCGCCACCGATGGTATTGAAATCGTTCGGCCCGCGTTGCGTGGCGGCGCTGGCTTGAGCTATGACAAGGACTCGACCTGTTTAACATGACAGCACATATTTCTTCGGACGACAGCCAACGGGTGGGTGGCAGTCGCGAAGCAAAGGACGCGAAGGACCAGCCCGATTGGGCAAATGGTCTGCGTCGCCTGTATGACTCTGTCGTGGAAGAACCGCTTCCCGACAGTTTCAACGACCTGCTTTCGCAACTGGACACCAAGGCCTGATGGCATCTGAAAAACGTACGGCTTCAGAAAAAGCCGATTTCAAGAAAGAATTGACCGAGGTCGTTCCGCATCTGCGCGCTTTTGCACGCGGTCTTTGCGGTCGTGCCGACATGGCCGACGACCTCGTTCAGGAGACGCTGCTAAAGGCTTGGGCAGCGCAAGAGCGGTTTCAGCCGGGGACCAGCATGCGCGCGTGGACCTTCGTCATTCTACGTAATGCTTACCTTACTGATATGCGACGCAATCGCTTTCGGGGCGAGTACGATGAAACGGTGGCAGAACGCATATTGACCGCACCTGCTGGACAGGAAGAGCCGATTCACCTGTCCGATATGCACCGCGCCCTGCTCACTCTCCCGCCTGAACGACGCGAAGCTCTGCTTCTCGTTGGCGCAGGTGGCTTTTCTTACGAAGAGGCAGCAAATATCTGCGGCTGTGCTGTCGGTACGATCAAGAGTCGCGTCGGACGCGCACGCGCGGCGTTGAACTCGATGCTGTCCGAAGGATCGATCCCCAAACGTTCGCTAGACGATGACACAGCTCATCGTGCCATCCTCGAAGAACTCGACGAAGTTGCTGCAGGCCAGGGCGTCGCCGCGCGCGGCTGATCAGCTCCTGCTCCGCCTTGCCCGTTTTGGTGCGCCGCGCCACAAGGGTCAAAGATGATTGGACCTGACGACCCCGAACCTGTCGGCGAAGCGACACCCGCGCCAGTGGTGGAACGCAAATCTCGCGCGGGCTTCGCCGAACAGGAATTACGCCTGATTTCGGCGCTCGTGCTATTGATCGGCATCGGGCTTTTTCTCGCCCTTCCATTCGTTCTTTCGATCGGCGCGGTAGTATTCCTGCCAGTTGTCACTGCCATGGTCCTGACGGTCATCCTCTCGCCCCTGGCCGACAAGCTCAATGCTTGGGGCCTGCCAAATGCGCTGGCATCGCTGCTCGCTCTCATGGTCTTCTTCGCCGTCCTGATTCTTGCGCTCGCGCTCATCATGCAGCCGGCATTCGATCTTTTCGACCGCCTCCCCGAAATGGCGGAGCGGGTAGCCCGGCGTTTCACGGAACTCCGCGACGAGTTCGCATGGATGGCGCAAATCAATGAGCAGCTGGCTGAATTGATGGATCGTGGCGAACAGCGCGAAGTCGTTCTCGCCGGTCCGACGTTCCTCGAGTCTGTCGCAATCGCGACGCCGAGTGTCGTGATCGAGATCGTTTTGACGCTTTTGATGTCGTTTTTCATGATCGAAGCGCGTGTTCGTTTGCGTCAACGGCTGTTGTTTGGAAGAACCAGCTTTGGCTCGAGCATCAAGGCCGCTCGCGTGCTACGCGAGGTACAGGACCGCGTCGCCGCTTATATTCTCACAGTGGGCTGGATCAACGCACTTGTGGGTGTCATCGTCGCAATCGGCGCTTGGGCGCTCGGAGTGGATGCGCCCATTATGTGGGGCGGCCTCGCCGCGATCCTGAATTTTTTGCCCTACATCGGGCCCACGTTGATGATCGGGCTGCTCGCATTGTTCGGCATCGGCACGACGGAGACGGTTTTTGTCGGGCTCATCCCCGCCGCAGCTTATCTGGCACTTCATACGGTAGAAGCGAATGTCGTCACTCCCTCGATTCTCGGCGCCCGGTTCACCATGAACCCCGTGATGATCCTAATCGCGTTGTCTTATTTCTCGTGGATCTGGGGTGTTTTCGGTGCCTTGCTATCCGTCCCCATCCTACTGATAATCACGGCATTGTTCGACCACATAGGCAAGCCGAACCTGGTCGGATTTGTCTTTGGTGAGCCCTTGTTCACTGAAAATGTTTTCGATGACGCTGAGGAACCCGCTTAGCATCGAAAAGGCCCGCGACACCCTCGTGCGGCGGGCCTTTCACGGTCTCTTTCAGTTCAAAGGTTCAACCAGGATAGGCCCAAGTCGTCCCGCGAGCGAGATTTTCGCTGGCAAAGCTCCAATTGATCTTAGACTTCACCGCTTCGAGATATTCTGGACGAGCATTCTGGTGATCGAGATAATAGGCATGCTCCCACAGATCGATCACCAACAAGGGTGTGAAATCCTTTCGATCGGCGAGCGTGTCCGCGTCGTGCGTTTCCTCGATCACGAGCTTGCCGCCCTTCACCGCAAGCCACACCCAGCCGCTGGCAAAGTGGCCTGCACCGCGCTCTTTCAACTTATCCTTCAGTCCATCCAAGCCGCCAAAAGCATCATCGATCATGCTAGAAAGCTCGCCTGACGCGGAGGTTTCGTCTGGTGCAAGGGAATACCAGTAGAAGCCGTGGTTCCAGCTCTGCGCCGAATTGTTAAATAGGCCCTGATCGCTATCGCGCGAGGAAGCGATGATATCTTCCAGGCTGCTGTCGGCCTTGTCGGTTCCTTCGATCGCAGCGTTGGTCTTATCGATATACGCCTTGTGGTGCTTTCCGTGATGATACGAAAGAGTCTCGGCAGAAATCGCCGGATCCAACGCGGTATCTTCGTACGGAAGGTCGATTAGCTTGAAAGCCATGGGATTTTCCCTCTCAGGTCGGTGTTGGTAATCGGGTGTTCACGTTCCTAACGCCTGTGACGGCGCGTGGTTGCAGATAGAGAAGATATTCGTTGGCGGAAGGGCACGAAGTGCACTTTTCTTGACGGCCGCAAATCGCCACAAGGCTCGCTCTCGGTTAGAAAAGGTTGCAAATGACTCGTAAATTCTTCGGCACAGACGGTATTCGTGGCCGCACCAATCAGGGTGTCATGACCGCCGCAACGGCGATGCGTGTTGGCCAGGCCGCCGGAACCTACTTTCTGCGCGGTGCACATCGGCACCGTGTCGTGATCGGCAAGGACACGCGACTGTCCGGCTATATGATGGAAAGTGCCTTGATCGCCGGCTTCACGAGCGTCGGCATGGATGTGGTCATGACCGGCCCTTTGCCAACCCCGGCGATCGCGATGCTAACGCGCGAGATGCGCGCCGATCTCGGAGTGATGATCTCTGCCAGCCACAATCCGTTCGAAGACAACGGAATCAAGCTCTTCGGCCCCGACGGGTTCAAGCTTTCCGACGAAGCAGAAGCCGATATCGAGGCGCTGCTCGAACAGCCGCCGCAGCTTGTCGATGCCACCAAGGTCGGGCGTGCGCGACGGATCGACGATGCGCCGGGCCGCTACATACACGCACTCAAGCAATCGGTGACCAGCGACGTCCGCTTCGACGATCTCAAGGTGGTCCTGGATTGTGCCAATGGCGCGGCCTACCAGGTCGCTCCGACAACAATTTGGGAACTTGGCGCGAAAGTCATCAGCATCGGCGTGACTCCCAATGGCACCAACATCAACAATGGCGTCGGATCGACTTCGCTCGATGCGATCAAGACTCGCGTGGTCGAAGAAGGCGCAGATATCGGTATCGCACTGGATGGCGATGCCGACCGGCTCATCGTCGTCGATGAGAAGGGCCAGACCGTCGATGGTGACCAGATCATGGCGCTAATTGCAGGACGTTTGCATGATCGCGGCGATCTTACCGGTGGCGGTGTTGTCGCGACTGTCATGAGCAATCTCGGGCTCGAGCGGCACCTCCAGTCGATTGGCCTCAGTCTTGAACGGACAAAGGTTGGCGATCGCTATGTGCTGGAGCGCATGAAGGAAGGAGGATTCAATGTGGGCGGCGAGCAATCTGGCCACATGATCCTTCTCGACCATGCAACGACAGGCGATGGCACTGTGGCCGCGCTCCGCGTGCTCGCGAGCCTCGTGCGATCGGGCAAACCTGCCAGCGAATTGCTGCATGTATTCGACCCTGTCCCGCAATTGCTCAAGAACGTGCGCTATTCCGGCGGCCAGCCGCTCGACGCCGATCGCGTGAAGACCGCGATCGCCGATGCAGAGCGTGAACTCGAAGGTTCGGGCCGCCTCGTGATCCGCCCGTCGGGCACCGAACCGGTCATCCGCGTCATGGCTGAAGGAGACGACGAAACGCAGGTTGAACGCGTCGTCGATCGGATTTGCGATGCAGTGGAAGCCGTCGCCTGATGCTCGAAATGCGGCCAGATTGCGAACGGTGCGGGGGCGACCTTCCTGCTGAATCTCCCGGCGCGTTCATCTGCAGTTTTGAATGCACCTTTTGCGTCGGTTGCGCCGACGCGCTCGATGATCTCTGCCCCAATTGCGGAGGTGAATTGGTCGACCGGCCGACACGCGCCGTGGCGCATCACGTCAAGCATCCGCCGGCTGAAAGGCGTCGCAAGTCATCATGAATCCCCCTCCCCGCATCCTGTCGATTGCCGGTAGTGATTCATCCGGCGGCGCGGGCATTCAGGCTGATCTTAAGACCATTGAGATGCTTGGCGGGTATGCGATGACGGCGATAACCGCCATTACCGCGCAAAACACGCTCGGCGTTCGCGGAGTCCAAATTCTCCCTCCAGATTTCATCGCGCAACAGATCGAATGCTGCCTGTCGGATATCGGTGCCGATGCCATAAAGATTGGCATGCTTGGCAGTCGCGACATAGCCTTCGCCATTGAGGGTTCGCTGGCAAGCCGGAACATCGATATCGTTTTCGATCCGGTCATGGTCGCGACTAGCGGTTCTGTGTTGGCCGATGAGGCGACGATTGATGGATTTAATCGACTGATGGCCATTTCTCGGCTTGTCACGCCCAACTTGCCCGAACTCGAAGTTCTGACAGGAAAGCCCTGCGTAACCGACGGCGAAATCGCTGATGCCGCAAACTCGATCATCGATCAGTACAATTGTGCCGTGCTGGTCAAGGGTGGACATGCCGAAGGCCCGCATTTGACCGACTATCTTTTCGATCCCGCCCATCGCACCGCTGCCTTTACCGATGCGCGGATTGAAACGCGCCACACACACGGCACGGGCTGCACCCTTTCCGCGGCGATCGCAACTGTGCTTGGCCATGGCCAGCCATTGGAGCATGCGGTCCGGCTGGCGCGGCGCTTTACACGCAGCGCGATCGGGTGCGCGCCTGGATTTGGCGAAGGCCACGGTCCGCTGGGCCACAATGCCGTCGGTCGCAAGAAATAGCTTCGTCCAGTCAGTCCTGCAATTTGTAGAAGGCAGCGATATGATCCCAAGCTTCCTCTGCCGTTTCGCACCATCGGAACAGATCGAGATCTTTTTTCGAGATCGTTCCTTCCTCGGCAATGGCTTCGAAATTAACCACGCGCGTCCAGAAATCCTTGCCGAACAGTAGAATCGGCATGGCCTTCATCTTTCCGGTCTGGATCAAAGTCAGCAGTTCGAAGAACTCGTCGAAGGTACCAAACCCTCCCGGAAACACGGCCACGGCCTTCGCACGAAGGAGAAAATGCATTTTGCGCAAGGCGAAGTAATGAAAATTTAGCGATAGATAGGGTGTCACGTAGGGGTTGGGTGCCTGCTCGTGAGGCAGGATAATGTTCAGACCGATTGATTCGGCCCCGGCATCGCTGGCGCCGCGATTGGCGGCTTCCATGATCGATGGGCCGCCGCCGGAGGTCACCACGAATTGACGTTGGCCGTTCTCGATGATCGATTTCTCGCTGGCGATCTTCGCCAGCCGATACGCTTCGGTGTAATACTTGCTCTTCGCAGCCAGGCTCTCGACGACCTTGCGCTCGTCATGGGGCAGATCCTTTGCCCCTTCCAATGCTGTCTCCGCGCCTTCCGGCGGCGGTATGCGGGCAGAACCATAAATCACCAAGGTCGAACCGACGCCAGCTTCGTCGAGCAGCATTTCAGGTTTGAGCAACTCGAGCTGGAAGCGGACAGGACGCAACTCTTCGCGGAGCAGGAAATCGGTATCCTGAAACGCCAGCCGATAGGCCGGATGTGCTGTCTGCGGAGTTTGCTTGGGTTGCTTTTTTTCGAACTCGGCCTCTTAAAAATGGCAGGGGTGACAGGATTCGAACCCGTGGCCCTCGGTTTTGGAGACCGATGCTCTACCAGCTGAGCTACACCCCTGCAGCGCAGAGGCCGCGCATTAGTCGCTGGCAGCGCGCAAGGCAAGACGCGTATCGTTCGCAGAGCGAAACTGTTAGAAGGCATCTCATGCATGCGCCCGTGCCCGAAACGATACCGGTCGACCTGCTTCTGCGGGCCTATCGCAGCGGTATTTTCCCCATGGCGGACCATCGCAGCGATCGCGAAGTATACTGGGTGGAGCCGCGCGAGCGCGCAGTGATTCCGCTCGACGAGTTTCATCTATCTCGGTCTCTGTGCAAGCTAATCCGGCAAGAGCGTTTCCGCATCACCTGCAACTGCGATTTTACGGCCGTCATTGCTGCTTGTGCGCAACCACGCGAAGAGCATGCCGAAAGCTGGATCAGCCATCAGATCGAGGCGAGCTATGTGGCGCTTCATCGCGCGGGGTACGCGCATTCTGTCGAAGTCTGGGACGACGAAAAACTGGTCGGTGGCCTCTATGGCGTCGCATTCGACCGCGTGTTCTGCGGAGAAAGCATGTTCAGCCGGGCCGACAATTCCAGCAAGGTTGCACTCGCCTGGCTGGTGGCGACGATGCGTGTCTCCGGTTATGCGCTGCTGGATTGCCAGTTCATGACCCGTCACCTCGCATCAATGGGCGCAATTGAAATGCCGCAGGCCGTCTATGCTAAACGCCTTCAATCTGCGCGCGGAAGTCCGGCGTGCAATTTGCCGTCAACATTCGACGCTGCGAACGCTCACTCCTCGCCGGGAAAGTTCATCGTGCAGTCTTTGACCCAAACATCATAGATGGGGTGTTCGACCACGTTGAGGCTCGGCGAATTCTTGAACAGCCAGCCGGAGAAGACTTTCCGGAAACTGCTCTGTTGGCCGCGCTCCCGTACGAGCAATTGGACGAATGCACCCGTTTCCTTCGGCATTTCCCAAGGCGCGGTGCGCTCGCAAGCCGCCAAGCGGACAATGACGTCGCCAACGACCCTTTCTTCGCCTGGGGTCATCTCGAGATCCTGGCTCACATTGTTTCGTTTGTTGAGCACGCCGATTGTAGCAACCCTTTCGTCCATCGGCGTTCCAATATCCGCCTCCTCGGCGGGAATAACCGGCGGCTCGACCGCTCGCGGCTGAGCCTTGGTCGCCGTAGCTGACGCTTCAGGTGCCGGTTGCTCTTCGGAAGAGCATGCCGTCAGCAGCAAAAAACCGGCAAAGAGCGCGGCACCCCGGACCATGATCAGGCGTCCGGCGACCAGGCTTCGTAATCGCCTACGGCATGTGCCCGCTTGCCGCCGCGCTCGAGTGCACCCTGCGGTCGATAAGCCTGGCCGGTGCCGGTGGTATTTGGGGTATAGTCGGCCTCCCAGATATGGGCGGGCGGCAACTGGCTTTCAGGAATGTCGTCGAATGCTCCATGAAGCCACCCGTGCCATTCGGACGGCACGCGGCTGGCATCATTGGCACCGTCGTAAATCACCCAGCGGCGCTCGCGCCCATCGCCACGTCTGTTCGCCGACCGATAATATTTATTACCCTGCGCATCGGTCCCGACGTGGTCTCCGTTTTTCCAGCTCCACAGCATCGTGCCGATGGTCGCACCGTTCCACCACGTAAAGATCTTGGCCAGGAAGTTCATGGACGCGCGCCTAGCCGATTCCTCAACGCCCGCCAAGCATCCGATAATTGTCGGCTGAAACTCACCATTCGACGCGATCGCCTGGCACAATACCCAGCTCGGTCGCCCGTCCTCCGCGTAGCTCGAGTACGCCCAGAACCGGGCCGACCGACCGGACCGATTCGAGCGAATAGGGTTCGGCATTTGCGGCGATGTTGCTGATGCGGCTGTCCGGTCCGATAAAAATGATGTCGAGCGACAAAGGCGTGTTCTTCATCCAGAACCCTTGCGCACTCTTGCCGTCGTATGGAAAAATCATGCCCTCGTTCGCGCCCAGTTCGCGGCGAAACATCAGTCCGTTTCGCTGTTCTTCCGGACTGGCCGCCACTTCGACGGCAAAGCGGTGCGACTGCGTCCCGCTGATCACCGTCAGCGGAACGACGTCCAGACCGGAAACGGGATGTACGCCCTCCACTGCCTGCGTTTCGGTCGTCACGCGGGTCGCCTGTGTCGCGGCCTGTTGGGTGCAAGCCGCAAGGGTCGCAGCGAGCAGCATCGTGCCCGCCAGTCTTACCACTCGATCTCCGCTTCGGCGCACCATTTTTCTAGTTCTCCGACACTTGCTGCCTCGATTACGCGGCGGGCCTTGTCGAAATCATGGCCTGCACGGACCATTGCGGCAAGCTGCTTTTCCCGCAGCTTGAAACGCGCGGCCGGATCGTCGTCGCGTTGCGCGGTGTCGAAGGGCCCGAAACGGCGCCTGCGTGCGAAGGCCGCCGCCGCCTGCCGCGCATCGAAATCGCTCGGCGCCAGTTCTCCCCGCAAGGATTCTTCGATACCTGCGCCGCGCAGATCCTGTTCCACGCGCCGCGCACCGTAACCGCGTGCCAAAAGTGCATTGGCACGCGCGCTGGCATAGACTCGGTCATCAACATAGCCCTTGGCAATGAAATCCTCGACCAGAGAGGGAATTTCAGGCTGGCCGTCGTCACTCCATCCTTTCTCGCGCACCTTGCGCAAAAGATAGGCATCAAGCTTGCCCGCGCTTGTGGAAAACCGCGCGACATAGGACAGCGCCAGATCGCGCAGCCGCCTGCGGTCGAGTGGCTTTGGCATGCGGCGCCTGCCCGCCTTGCTTGCATTGCTATCGCCCATTGGCCATATTCCTGCCACAGTCCTTACCGAATGGGAAAGGTGGTTTGATCGCCGCGGGCAAGGGAGAACCGCGGGATTGATGCATTTATGGCCACAAGGCGCTGTTAGTTCACAGGAATATCAAAAAATTATGACCGACGCCGTTTTGACGCCGACGCCGAACGATTGCAACCTTCCGCGTCGCAGGTCCGATTTCTCGACCTTCAGTGAAGCCATCGATTACGCTGCGCGTAGCGAAAAGGGACTCAATTTTCATGATATGCGAGGCGATCTGGAACGGGTTTATCCGTTCTCCGAAATGCGCGAGGACGCCCTCGCCTTCGCTTATCGCCTCGTCGCAGCCGGCATCGGGAAGGACGACCGGGTCGCGCTGGTCGCAGAAACGAGCCCGGAATTCGCTGCGCTTTTCTGCGCCTGCATCTACGCCGGAGCATGGCCAGTTCCATTGCCGCTGCCGACAACTTTCGGTGGCAAGGACAGCTATATCGATCAGCTGGCCGTTCAGCTCGACAGCAGCGATCCGAAGATTTTGCTGTATCCACCGGAAATCGCCGAAATGGCTAAGGCGGCCGCAGACAGGCAGGGGTGTCACGGCGAAAGCTGGGATGCATTCGCCGGACGCGATGGCCCTGAATGCGATCTGCCGCGGGCACGCCCCGAAGACATAAGTTATCTCCAGTATTCGAGCGGCTCGACGCGTTTCCCGACAGGTGTTGCGGTCACGCACGAGGCCCTGCTGCACAACCTCCACGGGCACGCGACGGGTGTCGATCTCGGGCAGAATGATCGCGTGGTGAGCTGGTTACCATGGTATCATGACATGGGCCTCGTCGGCTGTCTGCTGTCGCCCATCGCCAACCAAGCATCGGTCGACTATATTCGAACCGAGCATTTTGCGCGTCGTCCGCTTGCCTGGCTCGACCTGATCAGTCGCAACAGGGGCTGTACTCTCAGCTATTCGCCAACTTTCGGCTACGACATCTGTGCTCGTCGCATTTCCAGCCAGAGCCACGTTGAAAATCGCTTCGACCTGTCGCGCTGGCGCACGGCTGGCAACGGGGCCGACATGATCCGACCTGACGTGATGCAAAGCTTTGTCAACGCTTTCGCGGATGCAGGCTTCAAGGCGAGCGCATTCACCCCGAGTTATGGCCTCGCCGAAGCTACGCTGGCCGTTACCGTCATGCCACCGGGCGAAGGCATCCGCGTGGAACTCGTCGAGGAAGAGCGCCTTTCCGGCCGCCCGCGCGACCTCAGCAAGCCGGCTCGCTACCGTGCGATCGTCAATTGCGGCAAGGCCCTACCCGGCATGGAGGTCGAAATCCGCGACGAGGCCGGCAAAATCAAGGGTGATCACAAGATCGGCA
This sequence comes from Citromicrobium sp., assembly GCA_003248395.1. Classification (GTDB taxonomy): domain Bacteria; phylum Pseudomonadota; class Alphaproteobacteria; order Sphingomonadales; family Sphingomonadaceae; genus Qipengyuania. The sequence goes on along the minus strand of QFNA01000032.1, from coordinate 13,838 downwards.
AGGTATGGTGCCGAGGCAAGAGCGTCATGCACTCCTACTTCCGGAACGAGGAGGCGACGCAGGACTGCCTCGTCGATGGCTGGCTCGACACCGGCGATATGGGTTATCTGGCAGATGGCTATCTCTTTATCGTCGGCCGGGCGAAAGACATGATCATCATAAACGGCAAGAACCACTGGCCGCAGGACATAGAATGGGCGGTGGAACAACTGCCGGGATTCAACCACGGCGATATTGCGGCATTTTCGATCGAGATGGACAATGGCGAGGAGGCGCCAGCCGTGCTTGTCCATTGCCGCGTTTCCGATCTCGAAGAACGCATCAAGCTGCGCGACCAGATCGCGGACAAGGTGCGCGGCGTCACGGGCATGAGCTGCGTGGTCGAACTTGTCCCACCGCGCACACTGCCGCGGACCAGTTCGGGCAAGCTCAGCCGCGCCAAGGCGAAACGGCTCTATCTAGCGGGCGAAATCCAGCCGCTGGACCTGGCGGCCTGAGGCTTTTTCAGGCCATCTAGGCAGCACGATTTCCTGCACCCATCCTCATGAGGTCGGGCGCATGTGTATGGGCCGTGCCAGCCAACGTTTTGGGGGAAGATGCCTGATGCCCACGATTGGCTTGAAACCCGTGTCTTAGCCCCTTAATACAGGGACAGGACTGTAGATTGAGAGCGACGGCGAGACGATGACCGAGACACAAAACAAGACTGCGACGGCCACCGCTAAGGAATTCGACCTGACACCGCCCGACCCGGTGCCGCAGGTCGCGCCCGAAAAAGCTGCCGGTCTCGTTCCGGTATCGAAAGAAACGAAGAGCAAGCTGGAAACCAAGGTCGATGGTTTTGTCGCTGATCTGGTCGCGTCCGACGCCAACTCTCCCGAGTTCGGAAAGAAGGTCGATCAATTGACCAACATGGGCCGCAAGGAGATCATGGCGGCGGCCGGCATGTCGAACCGCTTCTTGGACCGACCGGTTCGCGCAATGGACAAGGACGAAGGCGTTGGTGCCAATCTTGCCGAACTGCGCCGCGTCGTCGAAGATCTCGATCCCGGCAAGCGCGGCAACCTGTCGGGCACACGCAAGATTCTCGGCATCATCCCCTTCGGCAACAAGCTGACCAACTACTTCCGCAGCTATCAGAGCGCGCAGACCCATATCCAATCGATCCTGTCGAATCTCGCCAGCGGCAAGGACGAGCTGATCATGGACAATGCCGCAATCGATGTGGAACGACAGAAGCTGTGGGAGGCGATGGGCAATCTGGAACAGATGATCCACATCTCCAATACGCTCGACGGCAAACTGGAAGAGAAAGCGGCCGAGCTCGACGCAATCGATCCGACGAAGGCCAAGGCGATCCGCGAGACCGCGCTGTTCTATGTCCGCCAGCGCACGCAGGATTTGCTCACCCAGATGGCAGTCAGCGTACAGGGCTATCTCGCGCTCGATCTGGTAAAGAAGAACAATGTCGAACTGGTAAAAGGCGTCGATCGCGCCAGCACCACTACGGTCGGCGCGCTGCGCACGGCGGTGACGGTCGCAGAGGCGATGACCAACCAGCGTTTGGTATTGGGCCAAATCACCGCGCTCAACGATACGACAGCGGGCATCATCGACAGTACCAGCACTATGCTGCGCGACCAGACTGGCAAGATTCACGAACAGGCCGCTGCCAGCACCATCCCGCTCGAAACGCTGCAGCGGGCATTTCAGAACATCTATGACACGATGGATGAGGTCGATCAGTTCAAGTTGCGGGCGCTCGACAGCATGAAGCAGACAGTCACACTGTTGGGCGAAGAGGTCGAGAAGTCGAAAGGCTATATCGCGCGCGCCGAAGGTCAGGCGCAGGCGCAAAAGCAGGTTTCGGAATCGAGCCTGTTGAGCATCGAAGGCTGAGCGACGCACGATGTCCGACCTGACGCATGACAGTGACCGCCTGATCGAAACTGGGCGAATCCTGCGCGACGACAACCGCGCAGGCGGACGCCATCGCCGCAGCGGATCGATCGGCAAAGGTTCGGCAAAGATCAAGCAGGCACACTGGCTCCGCCGTTTGCGCAATATATTGATTGCACTCTTTGGCATTTGGGTGGCCGCCGGAATTGCAGGCTTGGTGATCGATGGGCTTGGTTTTGCCGGCGTCATGGCCGTGCTGGTCGCCAGTGTCGTCGCCATAGCCGTGCTCGGCAACTATCCCAAACTCAAGGCGCCGCGCCGTGCGGACATCAACAAGGGCGATGTCCAGCAAATGGTCGGCAGAACCGAACTGTGGCTCGAATCGCAGCGCGCAGCCTTGCCGCCGCCTGCAGCGAATCTCGTCGATCAGATCGGCGTGCAGCTTGACGGGTTGGGCTTCCAACTCGACGGCCTCGATCAGAACCACCCCAAAGCGCGCGAAATTCGCAGCCTTGTCGGCGAGCAGCTTCCCGAAATGGTGGATAGCTATCGCAAGATTCCTGCGCACCTGCGCACCGAGAAACGCGCGGGTGCCACGCCCGACGAACAGCTGACCGACAGTCTGTCGAAGATCAGCGGCGAAATCGACAGCATCACCCGGCAGCTCGCAGAAGGATCGCTCGACGATCTGGCGATCAAGCACCGCTATCTCGACTACAAATTCGGCGAAGGCGTCGAAACCAGTCCCCATTTCGAAGGCAAGAACTGATGCGGGTGCCGATCTCTCATAATCTTCCAAAAGAAGAAGTCCGTCAGCGCCTGCGCAATCGCAGTCATGAAATCGGCAACTTCATCCCCGGTGGCATGGCGGACGTGAGTACTGGCTGGCCGAACGAAGACTGCATGACGCTCAGCGTCAAGGCGATGGGTCAATCCGTCGATGGCAGGGTGCTGATCGAGGAGAGCCAGGTCGTCTTCGAAATCGATCTGCCCCCTGCGCTATCCTTCGTCGAGCCGATTGTGGCAGGCGCCATTCGCGACAAGGGTCAGAAATTGCTCGAAGCCAAGCCGCCATCAACCTAACATTGCACTCGCTGGACGGCGTCGAGGAACAATTGTCTGTCTGGCGCGCTAGCTATGGAGCTGGCGCGTAGCGTTACGATCCTTCGCCACCCGTCTCGATAAAGTGCCTTGCGGTTGGTACCTTGATTTTGGAGTTCGAATGCCAGCACAGATCGACAGTGCAAAGTCCTATGCACATTTCCTGACGCTACAATTTCGTGTCCGTTCCGGTGTCGAGGCCGCGCTCGAAACGTCACCACCCTCGCCTCTTGCCACACCTCCACCCCAGAGCGCCTTGATCGCGCACGACTTGGCAGAGCTTTCCACGGCTGTTCCTGCTAAAATTCCAGCTTTCGAATTCAGCAATAGCAGCCAATCGATAGGGGCTGCCTGGGTCCTGGCGGGAGCGTCGCTGGGGAACAAGGCTATTCTGGTCCGCCGGTGCAAGGCGGGCATCTCCGGAGCAGATCGATTTCTTGCCGACGCAGCGCTCCCGACCTATTTTCGCGACATGCTGAACTATCTCGACCAGCCCCGTAACATGCAGACCACCGCGGACGCGATCAGCGGCGCAACAATGGTATTTGCCGCTTTCGAAGATGCGATCGGTTTCACTTTGGATGTGGCAGCCTGACTATGCGATTCTCAGAGGTCGATCTCTCGAATTGCGATCGCGAGCCGATCCATCAACTGGGCGAAATTCAGCGGTTTGGCGCGCTTGTCGCCTTGAATAGCGACTGGGTCGTGTCCCAACGCTCCGCCAATCTCCGCGAAATCCTGGGCAACACAGATCCGGTAGAAATCGGCACGCCATTTTCACGTATCGTTTCGCCCAAGGCATTGCGACGCCTGCGCAGTGCAGTCGGCGCGCTTATCGACGATGATCAGGTAGAACGCCTGTTCGGCGTCGATCTGCTGGAAGATGGCCGACAATTCGACTGTGCGATCCATGCTTCAGGCCCGTATCACGTCATTGAAATCGAACCGCATGCCGCGGGCGACGTCAATCGGCAGATTGCCCTGCTCCGGCCGGTCATGGCGCGTTTGGAGAAACACCGCGATGTCGGTGGCCTGATTCGCGAGGCCGCGCGGCAATTGCGTGCCGCACTCTCGATGGACCGCGTCATGGTCTATCGCTTTCACGGCGATCAGTCGGGCGAAGTGGTGGCTGAAAGCCGCCGCGACGATCTCGAAGCCTTTTTCGGATTACGGTATCCGAAATCCGATATTCCTGCGCAGGCTCGCGAACTTTACCTGCGCAACCGGTTCCGCATCATCAGCAACGTTCATGACGCGCCAGTGCGCATCGAGCCGGGTGCTACGCCTGAAGGTGCACCACTCGATCTTTCGATGAGCACGTTGCGTGCCGTCTCTCGCATCCATGTCGAATACCTACGCAACATGGGTGTACAGGCTTCCTTGTCGATATCGATTGTTATCGGCGGCAAGCTGTGGGGCCTGTTCGCCTGCCATCACTACTCACCGAAGATCCTTCCCTACTCGCAGCGGACTTCGGCGGAACTGTTTTCGGAACTGTTTTCTCTGGTGCTTGAACGCGCCCTCGCCAAGGAGCGGAGCGAACACAAGGACCGCGCACGGCAGGTGCATGATCGCCTTATGCGCGATCTTGCTGCCGGCACTTCACTGACAGAGAGCCTTCCGACGCTCAGTCCGGCGATCAACCCGGTGATCCGCCATGATGGCGCGAGCGTACTCATCGACGGAGTTTACGAATCACGTGGTTCGGCTCCAAATGAGGAAGAGTTCAGGGCAATCCTTCCGTCGCTCAACAGCGCCGCGACAAGCCGCGCGCTCGCTACTGACAACCTTGCCGAGCGCGCGCCTAGGGCGGAAGCATTCGCCGACCGCGCAACAGGGGCGCTCATTATCCCGGTCTCCCGTGCTCCTCGCGATTTTCTCGTGCTGTGGCGCAAGGAGTTGGTGCAGACGGTCAGTTGGGCAGGAAACCCTGAAAAGCCGGTCGAACTCGGACCGAATGGCGCGCGCCTGACGCCAAGAAAGAGTTTCGATGCGTGGCAGGAATCGGTTCGGGGACGCAGCGCTCCCTGGACCGAAGCCGATCTCGAAATTGCCGAAAGTCTACGCATCACGCTGCTGGAGATCATCTTGCGCCTGACCGATGAAGCGGTTCAGGAGCGTGCAAAATCGCAGGCGCAACAAGAACTTTTAATTGCCGAGCTCAACCACCGCGTGCGGAATATTCTCAATTTGATCCGCGGCCTTATCAACCAATCGCGCAGCGAAGCGGATACGATAGAGGATTTTGCCCAGATTATAGGTGGCCGCATAACGTCGCTCGCGGCCGCGCATGACAACATAACGAAAGGCAATTGGTCCTCCGCCCCGCTCCACGCTCTCATCGACACCGAAGCACAAGCGTATCTCGGAGGCATGGAAGATCGACTGGCGGTCGATGGTCCGGATGTGCTTGTAAATCCTGAAGCCTACACGGTCCTCGCTCTCGTCCTGCACGAGATGGTGACCAATTCGGCAAAATATGGTGCGCTGAGCGACCGCACCGGCAAGCTGGCAGTCAGGATCGAACGCGGTGGCGACGATCAACTTGCTATCCATTGGCGGGAAAGCGGCGGACCTCCAGTCAAGGCTCCAACGCGGCGGGGCTTCGGCTCCACGATCATCGACAGATCGATCCCCTTCGAGCTCGGCGGCGAGGCCAAGGTCGAATACAAACTCTCGGGCGTTGAAGCACGTTTTTCCGTGCCTGCCCGCTATGTCAAATGGCCCAGGACGGCCCAACTCGATGGTAACGAACAATCCGTGCAGGCAAAAGGCGCAGCAGAATTTGACCCTCCGGAATCGGTCCTGCTCGTCGAAGACAGCATGATCATTGCCCTCGATACGGAAGATACCTTGCGCGATCTCGGCGTGGCGCGAATTGAGGTCGAGGGAACTGTCGCAAGCGCTCTGGCCGCGCTCGAGCGTGAGCCTCCCTCGCTTGCGATACTTGACTACAATCTCGGCGACGAAAGCAGCGAACGCGTTGCCGAGAAACTGGCCGCGCTCGGCGTGCCATTCTGGCTCGCGACCGGCTACGGCGAGATGGCAGAGCGACTGGAAGAGATCGGTGCGACCGGACTTCTGACCAAACCCTACGGCAAGGCCGAATTGTCGAAATTGCTGCAGGAATTCGATAGCATCGGCTGATTTACTTCTGCGGCAATCGACCGACGGCTTGCGCGGCGTCTTTAGACACGACCAAGACTTCGTTTCCATCGACGACCACGATCACATCGTCGATACCGACAACGGACACGCGTGGCCCATCCGTATCGACCATGACACGCGAAGCATCGGTGCAGCGCGCAGGGCCGATGAGCACATTGCCACTCTCGTCCTTGGCCCTGGCCTCCATCAATGACGACCAGTCACCAATATCCGACCAGTTCATGTCAGCGGAAACAACGGCCGCGCGCGTGGTGCTTTCCATAACGGCATAATCGATGCTTTCGCCCGCGATGTCTTCGAACGGTCCCGCCGCCGGGTGGAAACGAGTGTCATCCCCAGACCCACCCGATACCGATTCGTCGATAAGTCTGGCGATTTCCGGGCGATGGATGGCCAACTCGTCCAACAGACTGCCAGCACGAAACACGAATATTCCGGCATTCCACACCAGGCCGCCCTGCTCGAGGAATGCCCGCGCAGTCTCGATATCGGGTTTCTCGACGAAGCGGGCGATCCGATGTCCGACTTCGAGTTCTTCGCCTCGCTCGATATAGCCGAAACCCGTTTCCGGACGATCGGGCCTGACACCGAACGCGACCAGCCAGCCGTCCTGCGCCAGGCGTGACCCGGCGATAACACCCTGGTGGAATGCGGCGACATCGCCGATGAAATGGTCGCTCGGGCAGACGAGAAGGACCGTGTCCGGATCGACGCTTTTCGCCGCGAGTGCGATCGCCGGGGCCGTGCTGCGTGCGGCAGGTTCAACGATCAGACGGTGGGCGCTGGCCTGCTCCTCGATAGCCGCGACGTGGCTTTGCCCGGCCACGATCAGCGGTTCGGAAAAGACCTGACGGTCCGACACCCGGTCGAGAGCGCGCTGGAACAATGTCCTCTCGCCTAGCAAAGGCAAGAATGGTTTGGGGCGCTCGGGCAGACTGCGCGGCCAGAGACGGGTGCCGCTCCCGCCGCTCAGGATGACAGGCTGTATCGGCTTCATTGCACTCTCATCATTCGTCCTTGCACCATAACGCAGGCGCTTACGGAATGTCAGTTGAAGAACCGCTGGCGGTAATAAAACGTCGCGACGACCGGATTGCCCTGCGCATCGCGGGCGGGCTCGAATTGCACCTGATCAAGCGCCAGGCGGCAGACGGTCGCGTCGGTTTCGGGAAAAGGGCTTGGCGTGTGGATGCTGCACGCGGTTGCGCGGCCTTGGGGTGAAACCTGCAGTCGGACGATCACCGACTGACCGATCCGCGCCTCTCTACCGCCGGGCGGAATCGGGAAAGCGCTAACGTCGCGAATATCGCGCACCAAAACAGGCTTGGTGACCGCTACTCCACCGCCACCACTACCCGCGCGACCTGCACCGGTGCCGGTTCCAGTGCCCGCCAGGCCGGTCCCCGTCCCTGAATCCGCTGCGCCCGAATTGACCGCCGTGCCAGTCGAGGTGGCGCGCGGAGAAGGCGGATCTTCGCGAAGATGCACCCGCGGTGATGGCGCCGTTTCCGGTTGCGGGGTGTCTTCCCGGCCCGGATCGCCCTGTGCACCCTCATCCGGCTGTGGTTCGGCAACGGGCGGCGGTGGCGGTTCCGGCTCTTCTTCGGGCGCGGTGACGGTGACGGAAAAGGTCGAGACCACGCTCCGCTCTACCGAGGTAACGATATCGGGCGCAAAGGCCCGCGCCAGTCCATAAATTGCCGCGATGTGGAGGAGGACGATTAGCAAGATCGCCCAGATGTTGGGTCGCTTCTTCGTTGCAGCGTAAGCGGGGGCGTCAACCGTCATGTGCGCGATGACAGCAGAAATCGGACCACCGCGCCAGAGCAAGGATGCGATCGCATCGACATAGATCGGTCGGTAAAAAGAAAAGGGCGACTCCGGAGGAGCCGCCCCAAATAATCGAAGGGTGATCGACTTAGTATCCGATCACGAGCGAGACCTGAGCAGCACGCGGGGCACCTTGCTGTGCGAAAGGCGTGCTGTCGAGTGAACCACCGTAGTAGCCGACATAGTATTCATCGAAGACGTTGGTGAGGTTCAGCTGGATTGCAGCATCCTTGCCAGAAACGATTTCTCCGAGATTATAGCGCATATCGAAGTCGACCAGCGTATACGACGGCACCGTCTCGAGATTGAGATCGTTGACGAAGCGTTCGCCAGTATATTTCACCTGCGCTCCCAACTCCACCGGGCCGAGAGCGATCTGGCCGCGGGCACCGAAAAGCCATTTTGCCGATCCACTCTCACGGCTTCCAGCGGTGGCGAGGAAACCGTCTGCACCTTCGACATCTTCCTTGATTTCGGAATCGTTATACGACCCGAACAGATAGATCCCATTTTGCGGTTCCGGGAACCAGCCTACGGATACGTCGATGCCGTATTTGTCTACGCGACCGAGATTACGATAAATTGTTTCGTCGAGGATCGGATCGTAGGCGCTTGCCAAGCGATTGTTGTAACGGGTGTACCAACCGGCGACCTGTGCGGTGATATCGCCGGTGCGATACCGAAGGCCCAAGTCAAAACTGTCCGTCGTTTCAGGTACCGGCTGGGCAGACCGCGCATCCGCGACATAGAGCGAATCGTAGAGCGGGTCGGTTCCGGGGACCGAAAGACCTTTCGAATAATTCGCAAAAACCGACGCGTCTGCGAAATCATACGTCAGGCCGACACTCGGAAGCAGCTTGTCATATTTATAAGTCCGCGATTCGGGCGGCGCCGCATTCGGGTTGGCCGCCTCATACTCGGCTGCGTCTTGATTGGCGAAACAATCGACAAAGCCAGAGACCGTCGTCGTGTAGCAATACTGATTCAACTCGCGTGTGAAGAACGGTGCACGCAAGCCGAGGACTGCGGTAAGCGGGCCGAACTCTCCGCGATATTCACCAGAGACCTGATGAAGGATCGTATAGGATTTACGATTGCGCTTGTTCAGCTCGAAACCATCTGCAGTCAGCAGCGGATCGTTGATCGGGAAAACGTCGGCGATCTCGCCATTGGCCAACGCAACCGAAGTCTGTCCGGTCTGGCGATGGCGTGCGCGTTCGTAGGTATAGGCCAAGCGAACACGATGATCGTCGTTGATGTCATAGATGAGGTTTGAGATGACAGCATAGCGATGTGTCTGCGTCTGGCTCGGATCGTTGCCGGTCACTTCATCGAGCGTGTCGCCGTCCCCGTTGATGTCCTGGCCGAAATAATAGCCGCCGCCGATGAAGCCGGTGTATCCTTGCGTACCGTTATCTTCGGTCGTGCAGCGAATTCGCCCGCGGACTTCTGCGAAATAGCAACGCTGCTCGAGCAACTCTTCGTCGCCACCGCCATTTGCCTTCACATATTGATAGCTGGGGTCGACTGTCAGTGTCAGATTGTCCGACAAAGTGAAGCGCGACGCACCGCGGATGTTGCCGGTGTTCGATGGATTGTAACGCCGATCAAATTCCGCACCGCAGTTATTATCGAGATCGCGAACCCCAGCCGTCGGGAGATCGACGCTGCAGGGATAATTGATATCGTAGAACCGGCCCTTTTTGTCGCCCGCCTCTATGTCATCGCGGATCGACAATATGTCAGACGACCCAAAGAAGTTGTTACGGTTTTCGTTATAGTGGCCAGCAATAGCGATGAAATCGCCGTTGCTGCCTAGGTCTTGCCAAATGCGCGCATTGTACTGCTGCTTCTTGACCTTACCGTAATTGTTGAAAGGATTGTCGTAGCTGGTCCAAGAGCCTGAGAAGAAAGCTTTGGTTCCCGAACCAGTGATGTCGCCGGTGTCCAACATGCCGAACAGGCGGACATACGGGCGATCCCCTGCACCATCAGCGAATATGTTGCCGTAGCTGGCCGTGGCCGTCACGCCGAGTTCATCGTCGGGTTCGCGGGTTCGAATGTTGATTGTGCCGCCCGAGGCAGAAGCAGTTGGGCTATCGATATCGGTCACGCCGAGGTTGACGTTGACATTATCGATGATCTCTGAATCGACCTGCTGGTTAGTATAGAGCGCGTAGTTTCCGGTGTCGTTCAGCGGAATACCGTCGAGCGTCTGGGAAATCCGGTCTGCACCGAAGCCGCGGATCGTGAAACCGCCACCGCCCGAACCCCACGGATCGTTGTTCTGGAAGCTGACACCCGGGACAAGGTTGACGATATCGTTTACCGTCTGACCCGGCCGCTGACGACGGATAATTTCTTCAGTCAGAACCTGTTTGGCCTTTGGCGTGTCGGGAATGTCGACGCCGCCAACATCAGTGGCGCGTGCACCGCTAACAACGATGACGTTTTCTTCTTCGAAATCCACCGAACCGGTGGACTGGGCGGATGCAGGCGCTGCGACGGCGGCGGAGAGGCCGACTGCCGAGGTTGCCAGGAGATATTTGAACTTCATGGAGAAGACCCCTTCAAGTCTCAGAGGAGAGGATGGACAAGCAAAAGTGAGGCCCCGCTAGGCCGGATACATTTCGCCAAAGCGATGCTTTTATGACAGAGTCAAGACAACGACCAACGCGCCTGTAGGCGATCGGCCACAGCAGACGAAATTGATCGCATATTCAGCGATTTAACGATGTGGCAAAAATGCCGCTACCGCCGAACTTTTTCGCGACAGGGCACTCTCTTCATCGGAGCTTTGCTGCAGCGCAGCAATCAGGCGAGATTGATTTCGCGGAGTCGCTGCAAAAGGAAATCGTGGCTCGAAATGGTCCGGGGATGATCGTCCGGTCGCGAGGGATCGATGCAAGAGGGCAGAGTTTCGATGCGATAATCCGGTCGGAAGTGGAGGAAAAACGGCATCGAATAGCGCGCGCGATACGCGGCTTCGCCGCGCGGATTGACCACGCGGTGTTTGGTCGAAGGCAACTTTCCGTTGGTCAGCCGTTCGAGCATATCGCCGACGTTGATGACCAGCGCACCTTCCGGCACCTTGATCGCTTTCCAATCGCCTTGGCGGGTCAGCAACTCGAGCCCGGCTTCTTCTGCGCCGAGCAAGAGCGTGATCGTGTTGATGTCCCCGTGCGCAGCCGCGCGAATCGCACCCTCTGCCTCTGCCCCTTCGATTGGCGGGTACCGCAGCAGGCGCATGACCGAATTGCCATCCTCGACCGTGGAGGCAAAGAAATCGCGATTCAGTCCAAGATGCAGCGCGATCGCCTCCAACACGCGCAAGCCGGCTTCTTCGAAAGCGGAATACAATTGAAGAAATGTCGCACGAAATCCATCGATCTCGTCCGGCCATATGTTGTCGGCCATATATTCTGACAGCGGATGACCGGATGGCAGCTCGCGCCCGACATGCCAAAACTCCTTGAGGTCATGGACACGGGCGTCCTTGGCTTTCTCGGTCCCGAATGGCGTGTAACCGCGCGCGCCGCCGGCGCCAGGGATATGGTAGGCGCGCTTGACCTCGTCCGGCAGTGCGAAGAACTGTTTCGACATCGCCTCTGCCCGATCGATCAGATCTTGCGGGATGCCGTGGTCGCGGATGACCGCAAATCCAAACTCTTCGAAGCTTTTGCCAAGCTCTTCGGCAACTTCGGAAAGCGGGCGGGCAATGGAAACGCTGGCGATATCGGACATACGCTTTAACTCAGTAGGGTAGGAAAAGGCCGGCAAGAGCCGCACTCATCAAGTTGGCGAGCGAACCTGCGGCGAGTGCTCTCAGGCCGAGCCTGGCGATAACCGGTCGCTGGTTCGGAGCCAAGCCGCCAGTGACCGCCATCTGGATGGCGATCGAGCTGAAATTGGCGAAGCCGCACAAAGCGAACGTGACGATCGCCCGACTGCGTTCGTCAAGCGCCGCCCCATCGAGTGCGCCAAGATCGATGAACGCCACGAATTCGTTCAGCACGATCTTGGTCCCGAACAGCCCTCCTGCAGTCCCAGCCTGATCCCACGGTATGCCGAGCAGGTACATGACCGGTGCGAACACCCAGCCGAGCAGCATCTGGAAACTCAGTTCGCCATAGCCGAACAGGCCGCCCACCCAGCCGAGCAGACCATTCGCCAGCGCGACCAGCGCGACGAAGGCGAGCACCATCGCGCCCACTGCCACTGCCAGCTTCACGCCGGTCTGCGCGCCTTGTGCAGCAGCCTCGATCACATTGGCGGGCTTCTCTCCATCTTCGAAGGTCTCGGCGACCTCGACCTCGTGGGGCTTGCCTCCCTCGGTGATGGCGGCAGGCCCATCGCCGCTGATCCGGCCCCGCGGCAGGGCAAGTTCACCCTCGGCCTCCGGAGAGGGCGCTCCATCGTCGGGCATGATGATCTTGGCCATCAGGATCCCGCCGGGCGCCGACATGAATGCTGCGGCGAGCAGGTAGGGCAGGTATTCGTTCCCCAGCAATCCTGCGTAAGCGGCCAGGATCGTACCGGCCACGCCCGCCATGCCGACTGCCATCAAGGTAAAGAGTCGACTGGGAGCGAGCGCGGCCAGATAGGGTCGAACGACAAGCGGACTCTCCGACTGCCCGACAAAGATATTGGCCGCGGCGCCAAGCGATTCGACTTTCGAAATGCCCGTCACCCAGCCGATCGCGCCCCCGACCCAGCGAACGATGCGCTGCATGATCCCGAGGTGGTAGAGGATAGAAACGAGCGCTGCGAAGAAAATGATGACCGGCAGGGCGCCGAGAGCGAACGTATTGGCCAAGGGGTTGCTGTCGTTCGGCCCGAAAAGGAATTGCGTGCCTTGGTCGGCATAGGAAAGCAGCGCTGCGACGCCGTTCGACAATGCCTGTATGACTGCCCGACCCCAGCTCGTCGCAAGCACGAGAAAGGCCATGAGTGCCTGCAACGCAAAGGCCGCGCCGACCACGCGGGGTCGAATGCGCCTTTTCCCCGTCGAAAGCAGGAACGCGATGAACAAGATCGCCAGAATGCCGAGGAGATTAATCAGGTAAGGCGGCATGCGGATCCCTTCGCATTGCGGCAAATTGCGGATGAATTGCCGTGCTGTCTTGCGCCAGCGACCGCGTTAGTCAATTTTCGCGTGTCCAGCCAGCCCGGCTATCACCAGTTCGAAAGCGCCACAGTCTGTCCATGAACGATGCACCAACGGACCATTCGGTCGCCCGCACCCGCTTAACCGACGTGATGCCATTGGGGCTCTTCGTCTATATTCTGCTTTATGGCGGGATGACGGTGCTTGCCGGCGTGCTAGCGTTCAAGCAGGTGCAACTATGGCCGACGTCTCTGGCAGTGGAGTCGGGTATTTTCGCCTTTCTCCTGCTCGTGGTGATCTCCAGCACGATCGCGCAGCTCTATGGCGAGCGGCTGGCGAGGCGGCTCGTCTGGTGGGGGTTTTTGCCGCTGGCGATATCGGCGGCGCTGATATTCGTCGTCCTCTCTCTCCCCGCCTCGCCCGAGATGGCCGAATTCCGCGGTGAGGACCTTGCGGCCTTCGAGCGAGTCCTGTCGCAAACGCCGCGTATCATGGCAGCGGGACCGGTCGCCTATCTCGTCTCATTGCTGCTCAACGTCTGGATATTCTCGCGTCTGCGGGGAAATGATGAGGCCGGGGGCACCGTCTCTCTGATGGTGCGAGGCGCGATTGCCAGTGCGCTGAGCCAGGCCATCGACTCGGTGATCTTCATCACGCTGGCGTTCTATGGCGAATTCGACATCACCAATCTGCTGATCGGTCAGGTCATCGCCAAGGTCGCGCTGAGCATTGT
>QFNA01000031.1 GCA_003248395.1 Citromicrobium sp. | reverse complement strand
ATCTGCTCTTCTGAAAACCTCGTACGCTTCATCGTCTGTCCTTCCTTCAAGGCCAGACTCTAATCCAACTTGGAGGAAAATCAGGGGGTCACGTCAACTGCAACCTTGACCTGACGGAAGAATTAAATTTCAGATGTCCAGACCTAATCGTCGTGGGGTCTTCAATTGAGTAGCATAGTCGCGAAGCCCTTCGTGAAGTGGGCAGGTGGAAAACGATGGCTTCTGAGCCGATCTGAATTCGAAATCCCCAACTTTGAGGGCCGTTATATTGAGCCTTTTGTCGGAGGCGGTGCGGTCTTTTTCCATGTCGCGCCCAGAACTGGCACTCTTGCAGACGCCAACCCTCGACTTATCGCCGCCTATGCCGCTTTGAAAGATAATTGGTCGGCAGTTTACTCACATTTGAAAAAATACGTGAAATTGCATTCGGCTGAATTCTATTACGAAGAAAGATCGAAAAGTCGACGCTCCAAATATTCGCGCGCTGCACAATTCATATATCTAAACAGGACGTGCTTTAACGGTCTCTATCGTGAAAATCTCAAAGGCCAGTTTAACGTGCCGATTGGTATCAAAACGCAAGTTTTACGGCCTGATGACGATTTTCGAGCCATTGCCCACGCCCTTCATAACATCGATCTTCGATGCCAAGACTTTGAAGAAACTTTAGCCTCAGCAACATCAGGTGACTTCATATTTGTCGATCCACCATACACCGTTGCCCACAACGCCAATGGCTTCATCGAATATAACCAGAAAATCTTTGATTGGGGCGATCAAGTAAGGCTCAAAGGATGCGTCGCAAATGCTTTAGAGCGGGGAGCGACTGTTTTCCTAACAAATGCTAATCACGAAAGCATAATTGAGCTCTACGCAGACCTTGGCACCCCGTTGGTGATGCCACGAAACTCAAAAATCTCGGGGAAGTTGACCGGGAGAGGACAGTCTACTGAGGTTCTGTACCGGCTTGGAGTGCGCAAAAGGAGTAGGTTCGAATGAGTTTCATGGATCCGGCCACCGCAGCAGACTTGCACGCAAAAATGTCGAGTGATCCGACCGAACTTCTGCGTCTCTATCGAGCAAAATCTTTGAAATTTCACACAAAGAGCGTGGACCATAGTCTAGTTGACGATTACAAAAAAGAAGGTTGGGAAGAATTCGGAAAGCCACTAAAAACCAAAACAAAAATACGAATTGCGAAGCAACACAACGTTCAATTTGAAGACGACTTGTGGTGCCAATTCTATGATTTAGGTTATCGCCTTCTTAATGTCGCAGAAGATTTCCGAATACCGTTTTCGAAAGACTCAAATGATCGCAAGCAAATTGATTTGGTTGCAGTAAACGACGACAGCGTTCTTCTCGTCGAGTGTAAATCAGCAGAACATTCGACCAAGGCGCAATCCTATAAGACGGAATTTGAAGCCCTAGCGCGCCGACTGGATGGCTACAAAAAAGCATGTGACCAACTTTTTGGCCAAGGTAAGAGACTTAAGTATATTTTCGCTACAAGAAATATTCGCCTAAGCAAGACAAGCGCTGACGTAGAGAGGCTTGAGTCTACTGGCTCCCTATATTTCAACGACAACACTTTTGACTACGTGAACGGACTATTGAAATCTTATAAGGACGCGGCGAATTTTCAATTCGCTGGACTTCTTTTCAAGGGTCAATCAATCACCAAAGAAAAAATTGAACTTCCGGCAATTGAGGGTCGGATGGGCGACAAAACTTACTATATGTTTTCTATCGAGCCGAGCCTGCTGCTCAAGCTCGGATTCGTTCTCCACAGAACAAGAGCGAATGAAGCAGAAATGCCTACATACCAGAGGCTGCTGGTTCCAAGTCGCCTGAAGGGTATCTCAAAATTTATTGAGGACGGTGGGTATTTTCCGAACTCTGTAATACTTAACTTCAATACTCGCGGGAAGGGTATTGAATTCCAAGGCCATTCTCGTGGCGATGCGACGCGTTCCCGCACGGGGATCGTGAAAATACCCAATACATACGCCATCGCCTACATCATTGATGGCCAGCATCGGATCTATGGCTACGCTGGGACCCGTTATCGCGATTCAAATACGATACCGGTAGTCGCCTTCGTTGATCTTGAAGCGTCCGAACAACTTGGGCTGTTTATGGACATCAACGAAAATCAGAAAGCCGTAAGCCCCACGCTCCGTATTACTTTGGAAGAAGACCTCTACTGGGACGCTCCGCGCTTAGATTCGCGAATGAAAGCTTTAAGGTCGTCAATCATCCGCACCCTCGGCGGAGATCAGTCAGGACCATTGTTTGGCAGAATTTCCTTGGGCGAAGACCGCGCAGAATTGCAAGCCCGACCTTTCGCAGAGTCACTCCTTCGGTGCGGACTGTTGCCGGAGGCGAGAGGGAACAGTTTCAAAGAGGGAACAGTGGAGACCTCTTTGTATGATCCGACCAATCACGACCATCTCAAGGAAATGGAGAAAACACGTACTCGCATAGTTGATTACATAAATCTCTGTTACGAGTACGCGGAAGAACAATTTGGCTCAAACCGGAATGCTTTGCAAGATTTCATTTTCTCTAATCGAGGGACATACGCTTTTATTGGTTTGATGGGTAGCCTCAATAGTTTCGCTATTGATTCTTCGAATATTACAAAAAAGTCGAATTCTGAAGATCGATTTGATGCGATAAAGCCGTTCTTGCGGTCTTTATTCAAGCAGCTAAAGGAGCAATCAAAAGAAGAAAGCGACAGGCTTTTGGAAAAGTTGGGTGGTGGTGCGGATATAATTTGGCTCAGAAGCTTTCAGGCGCTCATAAACGCCAAACATCCTGCCTACCAACCACCAGAGCTCATCGATTGGCAAGAACGGCAAGATCAGGAGCTGCAAGATCGAGGTCGTTCACTCGGAACTGAAATTGAGAGACATTTAAAGAAATATATTATTCACCAGCTCAAAACCCTTTTCGACGACAACTGGGATATTGAGATTGGTTCAATCCAACGCGATTGCGAAATGCGCGCGAAGGAACTCGAAGAAAAACGATATAAGGAGGGCTTAGGACGCGTCTCAATAGACTGGACAGAGCAATTCTTTATTTCGGACTATAAAAGAATCATAGAAAAATACTGGACCAAATCTCCAGAAGAGTCTCCTGACAATTTTCAAACTTTTGAGAAGCATTTTTCAATTGATGTCGGGTACGGGAGCAACAGCAAAGATGAGAAATTAAAGTGGATTTCACTTTTTAGCACTCTGCGAAATTTGTGGGCTCACGAGGGATCTAAGGAGAAAGGGTTGAATCGTGAAGAAGTGCTACTCCTAGAAAAGATCCATGATGAGCTGGGTTTGTCGGCTGATTAGTAGTGGCCACCTACTCTCCCATCCGCAGCGTAGAAATAAATGCCTCCTGCGGGCTGGTCACATCCCCCGGGCCTACGCCGGGACAGTCCGCCCTGCGGGCTCTCAGAATGAGAGATCTACTCCTCCCCCATCCGCAACGCAGCGATAAACGCCTCCTGCGGAATGCTCACATTGCCATACTCGCGCATCC
This sequence comes from Citromicrobium sp., assembly GCA_003248395.1. Classification (GTDB taxonomy): domain Bacteria; phylum Pseudomonadota; class Alphaproteobacteria; order Sphingomonadales; family Sphingomonadaceae; genus Qipengyuania. Next base: position 28,236 of record QFNA01000031.1, on the reverse strand, counting down.
TTGCCTTGCCCTTCTTCTGTTTTTCCAACAGCTTTTTCTTGCGCGTGATGTCGCCGCCGTAGCATTTGGCGGTCACGTCCTTGCGCAGGGCGGCGATGGTTTCGCGGGCGATGATCTTGCCGCCGATCGCGGCCTGGATCGGGATCTTGAACAGGTGGCGCGGGATGAGGTCTTTCAGCCGCTCGCACATGCCGCGGCCGCGTTCTTCCGCCACGCTGCGGTGGACGATCAGCGATAGCGCGTCGACGGGCTCCGCATTGACCATGATGTTCATCTTCACGAGATCGCCTTCGCGCAGGCCGATCTGCTCGTAATCGAAGCTGGCATAGCCGCGGCTGATGCTCTTCAGCCGGTCGTAGAAATCGAACACCACCTCGTTCAGCGGCAGCTCGTAGCTCACCTGCGCGCGGCCGCCGACGTATGTCAGGTCGGTCTGGATGCCGCGGCGGTCCTGGCATAGCTTGAGGATGGAGCCGAGATATTCGTCGGGCGTGTAGATCACCGCCTTGATCCACGGTTCCTCGATCATGTCGATGCGGTTCACATCCGGCCAGTCGGCGGGGTTGTGGATGTCGATGACCTTGGCGTCCTCGTTCTTGGTATGGGCGAGGTGGACGCGGTAAACCACGGAGGGGGCCGTGGTGATCAGGTCGAGGTCGTACTCGCGGCTGAGGCGTTCCTGGATGATCTCCAGGTGCAGCAGGCCGAGGAAGCCGGCGCGAAAGCCGAAGCCGAGCGCGGCACTGCTTTCCATCTCGTAACTGAAGCTCGCATCGTTGAGGCGCAGCTTGCCGATGCTTTCGCGCAGCTTCTCGAAATCGGCGGCGTCGACCGGGAAGAGGCCACAGAAGACCACGGGCTGGACTTCCTTGTAGCCTTTCAGCGGGGCGGGCGCGCCGTTCTTGACCGTGGTGATGGTGTCGCCGACGCGGGCCTGCTCCACCTCCTTGATCTGCGCGGTGATGAAGCCGATTTCGCCCGGGCCGAGCTCGGGCAGATCGGTGCGCTTGGGGGTGAAGCAGCCGACGCGGTCGATCAGGTGCTGCGTGCCGCCCTGCATGAACTTGACGTTGAGGCCCTTCTGGATGACCCCGTCCATTACGCGCACGAGGATGACCACGCCGAGGTAGGGGTCGTACCAGCTGTCGACGAGCATGGCCTTGAGCGGCGCGGCGCGGTCACCCGTGGGGGCGGGAATGCGGGCGACGAGCGCCTCCAGCGTATCCTCGATCCCGATGCCGGATTTGGCACTCGTGAGGACGGCGTCCGATGCGTCGAGGCCGATGATGTCCTCGATTTCCGCGCGGACTTTGTCGGGCTCGGCGGCGGGCAGATCGATCTTGTTGATGACGGGGACGATTTCGTGGTCGTGCTCGATCGACTGGTAGACATTGGCGAGCGTCTGCGCCTCGACGCCCTGCGCCGCGTCGACCACCAGCAGCGCGCCTTCGCATGCGGCGAGGGAGCGGCTGACCTCATAGGCAAAATCCACATGGCCCGGCGTGTCCATGAGGTTCAGCTCATAGGTCTCGCCATCCTTGGCGGTGTAGTTCAGGCGCACGGTCTGCGCCTTGATGGTGATGCCGCGCTCCTTCTCGATGTCCATGTTATCAAGGACTTGCTCGGACATCTCCCGCTCCGTCAGCCCCCCGCAATGCTGGATCAGCCGATCCGCCAGCGTGGACTTGCCATGGTCGATATGCGCGATAATGGAAAAATTGCGGATCTTGGAAAGGTCGGTCATCGCCCCGCCATTAGCCGCGCAATGTCACCCTGTCAGCCGGATTCGCCCACCGGAGGGAAAGCGCCAACTGCCGTATTGCGAACCACCTTCGACTGGTCCATCCTCCACCCATAAATCCGGGAGGAGACGGCCAATGCGCCACATCGCGATCGTGGGTTCGGGGCCCGCTGGCTATTACACGGCAGAGGCCGCGACCAAGCGCTGGGGCGAGGAGGTTCACGTCGATGTGTTCGATTCATTGCCCGTCCCCTACGGCCTGATCCGCACCGGCGTCGCGCCCGACCACCAGTCGATCAAGGGCGTCTCGCGCCGCTACGAGAAGACTGCGCTGTCCGACAATGTCCGCTTCGTCGGCAATGTCATGGTCGGTCGCGATATCGCGATCGCGGAACTGCAGGAGCTTTACGACGCGGTGATCCTGGCCACTGGCGCTCCGAACGACCGCAAGCTGGGGATCGTTGGCGAAGACCTCGGCAACGTCTTCGGCAGCGCCGCCTTCGTCGGCTGGTACAACGGGCATCCGCAGTTCGCGCAATTGTCGCCCGATCTGTCGGGCAAGAATGCCGTTGTCATCGGCATGGGCAATGTCGCGCTCGACGTTGCCCGCATATTGTCGAAGACCGAGGCGGAGTTCGCCGGTTCGGATATCGTTGCGCATGCACTCGACGCGCTCGGCCAGTCGCGCCTCGAAACCATCACAATCCTCGGCCGGCGCGGCCCGCACCAGATCATGATGACGCCAAAGGAACTTGGCGAGTTGCTGGCTCTCGAGCGGGCCAGCCCCCGCGTCGAGCCTGCGGATCTGCCCGAGCCCGAGGCCGACGCGATACTGGAGCCCGGGACGCGAAAGTCAGTCACGTTGCTGCGCGAATTCTCCGCCATCCCCGAAAGCATTCATGGCGAAAAGCCGGTCTCGATCGAGTTCGACTTCTTCGCCAGTCCGCTACGCTTGATCGGCGATGGTGGCAGGCTCACCGGCGTCGAGGTCGAGCGCACCGCCATCGAGAAAGGCCGCGCCGTGGGCACCGGCGATACGTATACCATCCCGGCGGATATGGTCGTGACCTGCATCGGCTATCAGTCATCGCCGATCGAAGGCGTGCCCTTCGATGTCCGTCAGGGCAGGTTTGCGAATGATGACGGTCGCATTCTCCCCGGCCTCTATTGCGTGGGCTGGGCCAAGCGCGGACCGACGGGCACGATCGGGACCAACCGCCCGGACGGCTATTCGGTCATCGAACTCGTCGATCAGGACATCGGCCTGGGCGCGAGGAAAGAAGGGCGTGAAGGCTTCGATCGCCTGGCGGATGAGCGCGCATTGGAGATCGTGACATTCCGCGACTGGCAGAAAATCGAGGAGGCCGAGAATGCCAGCGCGCGCGAGGGTGCACCACGCGAGAAGTTCGTCGATATCGCAAGCATGATCGCTGCAAGCGGGACTGAATCAGCTTGAAATTGCCGGCTGCTGAATCGCAGCCCGGGCAACGCTAGAACAATCACGTCAGGGGGAGAATGTCACATGGCGAAACTGGAAGACGAAGCCGCCCAGCATACCAGCGCCCTGGGTCCTCTCGTCGGGCTGACGCGGGAGGACATCGTCGGTGCGGTCGCCGTTCTGCTGCGCGAGACATCGTCCAACCCCGTCCGCCTTTTGAAGCAAGGCCAGTCAGTCGGGGAAGACATGGTCAAGATAATGACCGGACAAAGCGACCTTGCTCCCCATCCCAAAGACAAGCGGTTTCAGGATCCCGCCTGGCAATACAACCCTTTCATGCGAGCCGGGCTGCAATATTACCTCGCCGTGCAGAAGGGCGCAGCCGAGTGGGTTGAAAGCCTAGAGCTCGACGAGCTGGAGCGGGACCGGGCGCGCTTCGTATCGAACATGATCATCGACGCGCTTGCGCCTACCAACTCGCTCGCAGGAAACCCTTCGGCGCAGAAAATGGCCATCACCAGCGGTGGCCTGTCCCTGATGCGTGGTCTGAAGAACGCCTATGTCGATCTCGTCGAGAACAGAGGCATGGTCAGCCAGGTGGACAAGCGTCCCTTCAAACTCGGCGAGAATATCGCGACATCGAAAGGCGCTGTCGTGCTGCGTACCGAAATGATGGAACTCGTCCATTACGCCCCGACGACGAGCGAGGTGTACGAAACGCCGCAACTCACCATCCCGCCACAGATAAACAAGATGTATATCAACGACTTGTCACCCGACAAATCGGTAGTGAAATATCAGGTCGACAACGGGATCCAGACATTCGTCATCAGCTGGAAAAACCCGACCAGGGAACAAGGCCATTGGGACATGGCCGACTATGTCCGGTCCTGCCGCGAAGCAATCGAAGCCGTCGCGGCCATCACCGGTGCCAGAAAGGTCAACATATCGGCAGGATGCTCGGGCGGGCAGACAGCCGCCTTGCTGGCCAGCAAGATGGCGTCGGACAATGACGCATTGCTCGGCGCGCTCACACTCATGGTCTGCGTGCTTCATCCCAAACAGAACGATATCGAGGCCGGGTCGCTTATCAGCGACAATGGCCTCGCCCTCGCTCGAAAGCGCGCCGACAAGGCCGGTGTCATCAAGGGCGACGACCTCGCGCGCGGATTTGCCTGGCTAAGGCCGAACGATCTCGTGTGGAATTACGTGGTCAACAATTACCTGCTTGGCCAGGACCCACCGGCATTCGATGTCCTGTTCTGGAATGCCGATGCCACCAATCTCTCTGCCAGCCTGATGGGCGATTTCCTCACTTTGTTCGAGACGCTGGCGTTCACGAAGCGGGGTGAGGTGAACATGGTCGATCACCCCATCGATCTGACAAGGGTAAAGAGTGACCTGTTTATCCTTGGCGGCGTGACCGATCACATTACGCCGTGGAAAGCGACCTATCGCTCGACACAACTCTTCGGGTCGCGAAGCGTCACCTACGTTTTGTCTCACTCGGGCCATATGCAGGCGATCCTGAATCCACCCGGCAATCCGAAGGCGCGGTACTACGTCCGGAAGGATGTCCGTTCCAGATTGCCGGAAACGGCCGACGCCTGGCTGAAAGACGCCGAAGAGGTTTCCGGTTCCTGGTGGCCGTACTGGATGGACTGGCTGCAGGCGCGATCCGGCAAAATGAAAAAGGCCCCGACCAGGCTCGGCAGAGGAAAATACAAGCCGCTGGACCCGGCTCCGGGGCTGTACGTTATGGAACCCTGCTGAACTGATTGCCCGTATTGCGAAGGAATCCGCCAAATGACCGCATCGAAAGACGAACCCATGACTGCCAGTTTTGAAATGATGCAGGCAGGCGGTCGGACTTTGCGGGTGGCGCATTGGCGCCTGAACGAACCGTCGGAACATCCGCCAATTCTTTTCTTCAACGGCATCGGGGCGAATATCGAGGCCGTCGCGCCCCTCGCCGAACGATTGACCGAACGCGGATTCGTGATGTTCGACATGCCGGGAACGGGCGACAGTCCCGATCCGGCAGTTCCCTATAATCCGTTCACAATGGCATGGACTGCGACGCAGGTGCTCGATGCGCTTGGCCTTCACGAGGTCGATGTGATGGGGGTATCATGGGGCGGTGCTCTGGCGCAGCATTTCGCCTTGCAGCACCCAAAGCGCACGCGGCGGCTGGTGCTCGCCGCCACAACCGCAGGCATGTTGATGGTGCCCGGCAATCCCTCGGCATTGTCGAAAATGGCCAATCCGCGCCGCTACGTCGATCCCAAGTTCATGAACGAACATTTCATGACGCTATACGGCGGTTTGACGAAACGGCCGGGCAGCAAGGCAGATCATATCGGCCGGCTGAGGCCGCCCTCGCCGCGCGGATATTTCTATCAGCTCCTGGCGATGATCGGATGGACAAGCTTGCCGGCTTTGCCGTTCATGGACAAGGAAGTCCTCATCATGATGGGCGATCAGGACCAGATCGTCCCACCGGTCAACGGCAAGATCCTGGAGAAAGCGATCCGTAATGCCCGCCTCGAAATATTCGAAGGTGGCGGGCATCTTTTCCTGCTGACGCATGCCGACGAAAGCGTCGCGGCAATCCGCAGCTTTCTCGACGCGCCAGTGACCGAAGCTGAACTCGACCGGGCTGCCTAGGCACCCGCATCCGCCAGATGGATCTCGACGGTGTCGCTGTCGATCTGGCTCAATATGTCCTTGAGATAGCCCGCATTGAAGCCGATCTCGAACCCGTCGGCACCATACTCGGCGGGCAATTCTTCGGCGGCGGTTCCGTTGTCGGGCGACGTGACGGTTAGCGTCACCTTGTCCTTGTCGAGCCCCATCTTCACCGCGCGGGTCTTCTCCGTCGCGATGGTCGCAACGCGATCGACCCCTTCGAAAAAGCTCTTCGGGTCGAGCTTCAGGAGCTTGTCATTCCCCGTGGGAATCACGCGCGAGTAATCGGGGAAGGTCCCGTCGATCAGTTTGCTGGTGAGAACGACACCACCCTCGCCGCCAAGCGTGAAGCGGATCTTGCTTGCCGATAGGTCTATCTGGACATTGCCGTCCATCTTCTCGTCCAGCAGCTTGCGCAGTTCGGCAACGGCTTTGCGCGGCACGATGACGTCGGGCATTCCCTCCGCCCCTTCGGGACGCGGGAGGGTGAACCGCGCGAGACGGTGGCCATCGGTGGCGGCGGCCTTCAAAACGGGCTGGTCTTCGTCGGAAACGTGGAGGAAGATCCCGTTCAAATAATACCGGGTTTCCTCGGTCGAGATTGCGAAACGCGTCCGATCGATCATTTCCGCAAGCGTCTTCGCGGGAAGTTCGAAGCTGGTCGGCAGGTCACCTTCGACGATAACCGGAAAATCGTCGCGCGGAAGCGTCGGCAGCGAAAAGCGGCTGCGCCCGGCCTTGACCGCCATCCGGTTTTCAGCGGTTTCGAGGCTGACCTGGCTTCCTTCCGGCAACTTGCGTGCGATATCGAACAGCAGGTGGGCCGAAACGGTGATGGCGCCCGGGCTGTCGACGCTCGCCGCGGCCATGTGCTCGACGACCTGAAGGTCGAGATCGGTCGCCATGACGCGCAGTCCGTCACCTTCCGCTTCTATCAGCACGTTGGAAAGGATCGGGATGGTGTTGCGGCGTTCCACCACCGACTGCACGTGGGAAAGACAGCGCAGCAGTGTGGCGCGTTCGATAGTGGCCTTCATGGGTCCTTCTTTCGTCCCTGCTTGGCGCTGGAAGGGCCGGAATCGCCGTCCGCGCGCCGGAATATGGATTGCGACCTTAGCGAGGGCTGACTTGGGGGCAAGGCTGCTCGACGCGGCGATTTATTTCCTTGGGGATAAACCCTTCAGGAAACCATCGCCATACCGCCATTCACATGGATAGTCTGTCCCGTGATGTAGGCTGCCTCGTCGCTGGCCAGAAATGTCACTGCGGCGCCAATCTCGCCGCCCTCGCCCATGCGGCCCATCGGAATGCGGCCATTGATGGCGGATTTCTGATCGTCGGTCAGCGCATCGGTCATGGCCGTGCGGATGAAGCCCGGCGCCACGCAATTCACGGTGATGTTGCGGCTCGCCAATTCGGCGGCGAGGCTCTTGCTCATGCCCGTGAGCCCGGCCTTTGCCGCGGTGTAATTCATCTGCCCCGGGTTCCCGGTGTGACCGACGACGCTCGTGATGGATATGATCCGCCCGCCCTTCGCCTTCATCATGGGACGCGCGCTTGCCCGCATCAGCCGGAAACTCGATTCCAGATTGATCCGCAGGACTTCGGCCCACTCCTCGTCCTTCATCCGCATCGCGAGATTATCGCGCGTGATGCCGGCATTGTTGACGAGAATGTCCATGCTGCCGAGCGTATCGACAGTGGCCGGAATCAGTTCCTCCACCTGCTCGCTGTTCGACAGGTCGCAGGTGATTTCGACATGATCGCCGCCGACCTCCTCGTTCAGCTGATCGCGAAACGCGCGGAGTTTCGCCGCATTCGATCCCGACAGCGCCAGGCGTGCGCCCTGCCGCGCAAGCGCGTAGGCAATCGAGGACCCGATGCCGCCGCTGGCACCGGTGACCAGGGCGGTCTTGCCTTCGAGACTGAACATCATCCGACCTCCTTCGCAAAATTCTCAAGATCTTCCATGCTGACCAGGCTGATCGCTTCAGCCTCCTTGTCGATCCGGCCGACCATCGGGCCGAGCACCTTGCCGCCCAGCTCGACAAACTTTTCGACACCGGCTTCACGCATGGCGATGACGCTTTCGCGCCAGCGCACGCGGCCAGTGACCTGATCGACCAGCAGCCCCTGTTCCTCGGACGGATCGCTCACCCGCGATGCAGTGACATTCGCATAGAGTGGCACAGTGAACGCGGTCGGTGACTTGTCGGCCAGCGCCACCTTCATGCGCTGCGCCGCGGGCTGCATCAGGGAGCAGTGAAAAGGTGCGGATACCGGCAATTTGATCCCGCGCTTGATGCCATGGTCCTTGGCCATCTCGATGGCGCGATCGATGGCCTCTGCATGGCCCGAAATCACAACCTGCGTCGGGTCGTTGTCGTTTGCCACTTCGCACACCTGCCCCTGCGCCGCGGCCTCCGCCAGCGCCGTCGCCTTGTCGATATCTGCACCCAGCAGCGCAGCCATTGCTCCGACGCCGATAGGCACTGCATCTTGCATGGCGATACCTCTGAGGCGCAGCAGGCGGGCGGTCTGGGACAGTTCAAATGCACCCGCCGCGCACAACGCACTGTATTCTCCAAGCGAATGGCCGGCGACGCATTCGGCCTTGTCGGCAAGAGAAACCCCGAAATCCTTCTCGAGCACGCGCAAGGTTGCCAGCGAATTGGCCATGATTGCCGGCTGGGCGTTCGAGGTAAGCGTCAGCTCGCTTTCGGGACCATCCTTCATCAGGGCGAACAATTTCTGATTGAGCGCGTCGTCGACCTCGTCGAATACTTCGCGCGCGTACTGGCTCGCTTCAGCCAGCTCGACCCCCATGCCGACTTGCTGGCTGCCCTGGCCGGGAAAGATGAAAGCGTTCATAAATATCTCCTTGCCCGCGCGCCTAGGCCCGTGCAGCCCGCGCCTCAAGCCCGAAGGGGACAATCTTGTTGGCGGCGTCGTGGCCGATATCGGCACGTCCGAGATAAGGAATCCCGCCTCGGGCGCACCAATACTCCGCGATCGCAACCTCGTCGGTTCCAAACGCTCGGTCGTTGACAGGCACTTCACTGACGCGACCCAGTCGCAGTCCGGCGATGCCTGAAAAATGCTGCGTCACGTGGTAGAACAGGCGATCGATCGCATAAAGATGTTCTGCCACTTCCTCGACCATCACGACGTGACCGGCGAGGTCGGGCGCAAGGTCTGTCCCGGCCAGCATGGCGAGCGTGGTCAGATTGAAGGCGACCGATCGCCGACCATCGAGATTTGGCTCCAAGCCAGCATCATCGCCTGCAAGCCAGTCGACAGCGCGCAGGATTGCCGCATCCCCGCCCGCGCGCCGGATGTCACCGGCCAGCGGACCGTGCGCGACGCGGCCAATGCCGTGCCGATAGAGTGCAGCGAGCAGGAAACCGGTGTCCGAGTAGCCGAGGTAGGACTTGCTCCGCGCCGCCGCGTTCATCGCCGCAATCGCCTGCGCCGCAATCCGGTTCGAACCATACCCCCCCATGGCGAACCAGACTGCATCGAATGACGGATCGTTGGCACAATCCAGCAAGCCGGCAAGCCGGGTGGCGTCGTCGCCCGCAAAATGTCCGGCGACCGCGAAACATTGCTCGTGAAAGTGGAGCGCGATGTCTCCACGGGCCGCCACGAGTTTTTCGACCGCCTCTGCGCGTTCGCGTGTCAGCGGCTTTCCAGGGGCGCAAATCGCGATTTTGATCATGAGTCCTGCTAGCGCGCTTGTGTCGCGTCGCACAACTCAATAGCTGCTCCGGCATGACCGACTTCCCCAGCCCCGACGAACTCTTCACCCGCCCCTTCTTCTTTGTGGGCATCGGCGGGTCGGGCATGCTGCCGCTCGCACAGATCCTGAAAGGTCGCGGTGTCGAGGTGGCCGGGTCGGACCGTAGCTTCGATCAGGGCCGGACGCCGGAGAAATTTGCCGCGCTGGAGCGGCAGGGATTCGAATTGCATCCGCAGGACGGCAGCGGCGTAGTTTCGGGCGATCAGATCGTCGTCGCCTCTGCCGCAATCGAAGACAGCGTGCCCGAAATCGGCAAGGCCAACGCACTCGAATGCCTGCGCCTCACCCGCGCCGAGCTCAACTCGATCCTGTTCAACACCAGCGGCGCCGGGCTGGCGGTGGCGGGCACGAGCGGCAAATCGACTGTCACCGGCATGCTCGGTTGGATCCTTCAGGCAACCGGCCGCGAACCGACCATCATGAACGGCGCGGTGATGAAAAACTTCGTCTCGCCCGAGCGGCCATTCGCCAGCGCCGTGGTCGGCGGGCAGAGCATCTATGTCAGCGAAGTCGACGAAAGCGACGGCTCGATCGCGCTATACCGCCCGGCTGTCGGTATTCTGCTCAACGTCAGCCTCGACCACAAGAGCATGGAGGAATTGCGCCAGCTCTTCGGCGATTACCTGTCGCGCAGCCGCATCTCGGTGATCAACGCCGACGATGAGGAAGCGCTTGCCCTGCTGCCCCATGCGAAAGATGTCATCACTTTCGGCATCAAGCAGGAGAAGGCACAGATCGGCGTCGTTCCGGGCAGCATTGCCGAAGCGCCGGTCCGGCAAGCGGCCATGGTGGTGGACCGCCATGACGGGTCCGAACACGCCCTGCGTCTCAACATGCCCGGTCGGCATAATTTGTCGAATGCGCTCGCCGCTATTGCGGGCGCGGCAGCGGCAGGCGTGCCAGTGGCCTCGGCAGTCGAGGCGCTCTCCGGCTTCGAAGGGCTGGCCCGCCGCTTCGATATCGTCGGCACGACCCATGCCGCCATCAGCGTGATCGACGATTTCGGGCACAATCCGGAAAAATGCGCCGCCACCCTGCGCACATTGCGGGCCCACCCTGGCCGGGTGCTCGCCTTCTTCCAGCCGCACGGTTACGGCCCGCTGCGACAGATGGGCGCCGAACTGGCGCAGACCTTTGCCGATGAGATGGCGGACGAAGACCGCGTGCTGATGTGCGATCCCGTTTACTTCGGCGGCACGGTCGATCGCAGCGAGGGCAGCGAACGGATCGTGCGCTTGATCGAAGACGCAGGCGGCAAGGCCGAATATATCCCGGCGCGCAAATCGGTCGAAGACAGGCTCGTCAACCTTGCCCGGCCCGGTGACCGGATCGTGGTGATGGGCGCGCGAGACGACACCCTGTCGGAATTCGCCCGCAGGATCTTTACCCGATTGTCGTGACTGGCATCAGTGAGCGACAGCTTCCTCGCTGTCGTCGTGATGTCCGACCTTGAAAATCTTGTGCAGGACAAAGGCGATGATCGCGCCCAGCACAAGCCCGACCAATGCGGAAATGGCGGCATAGGTAAACCAGCCCAGCACGCCTGACAGCGCACCCGTCACCGCTTCGACCGAATGCTGGATGCCGTGCGACCAGTCGGACAGCCCGTGGAAGCCGAGTTCGTGCAGCCCGTGGATGATGATGCCGCCCCCGACCCAGAGCATCGCAATCGTGCCGATCAGCGAAAGCGCCTTGAGCAGCCACGGCATCGCACGCAACAGGAACTTGCCGACCGCCTGCGACGCTGCCGAGCGACGTTCGGCCAGGTGCAGCCCGACGTCATCCATCTTCACGATCAGCGCGACCGCACCATAAACGATAACGGTGATCGCAATGCCGACCGCCGCAAGCGCCGCTGCCCTGGTCCAGAAACTGTCGGTAATCGCGGCGATTTCATTGAGCGAAATCGCCATGATTTCCGCCGAGAGGATCAGATCGGTACGGATCGCGCCGGACACGCGCTGCTGCTCGAACTCGGCAGGGTCCTGGATGTCATCCTCCAGCGTCTTGCCGTGCTTCTGCCCCCCCAGCTTCTCCATCACCTTTTCGGCACCCTCGTAGGAAAGGTATGCCCCGCCCAGCATGAGGACATAGGTGATCGCCTGCGGCAGGAACCAGCTGAGCAGGAGTGCGCCCGGCAAAAGGAATATCAGCTTGTTCTTGAGACTGCCCTTGGTGATCTTCCAGATGATCGGCAGTTCGCGCGCGGGGTTGAGGCCGGTGACGTAGCTTGGCGTGACCGCCGCATCGTCGATCACCACGCCGGCCGCCTTGCTCCCGGCCCGGCCCACGGCGATCCCGATATCGTCCACCGACGCGGCTGCGCCTTTCGCGATCACCGAAATATCGTCAAGAAGGGCAACTAATCCGCCGGGCACCGATAATCTCCAATGGTTGCAGGCCGTACGATCCCCTGCCCCGCCCGTTCCCGCCTCGCAACCCCCTTCTGGCCTTGCATTCCGGACAAATCCCGCTATGTGCGCGCATCCCTTGCTTCCGGGCGGGGATAAGGAAGAAAGCCGGAGGGGCCCCGCAATCCCGCGGATCAGCCAGCGATCGGCCAGCAGTTGAAAGGACAAGAGCATGGCTCTCTACGAGCATGTTTTCTTGGCGCGACAGGACCTGAGCCAGGCTCAGGTCGACCAGCTCGCAGCCACGGCGACCGAAATCGTCGAAGCGAACGAAGGCAAGGTCACCAAGACGGAGACCTGGGGCCTCAAGAACCTCGCCTACAAGATCGACCGTAACCGCAAGGCGCATTTCGTCATGCTCAACATCGAAGGCCCCGGTGCCGTCGTTGCCGAGCTCGAGCGTCAGACGCGCATCAACGAAGACGTCATCCGTTACATGACCATCAAGGTCGAAGAGCACGAAAGCGGCCCTTCGGTGATGATGCGCAAGAACGAGCGCGACAGCAAGAAGCGCCGCGAGCGCGAGGAGCGTAACTGATGGCCCGTCCGTTTTTCCGCCGCCGCAAGTCCTGCCCCTTCGCGGGCAAGAACGCGCCGAAGATCGATTACAAGGACACGCGCCTGCTGCAGGGCTTCATGTCCGAACGCGGCAAGATCGTGCCGTCCCGCATCACCGCCGTCAGCGCGAAGAAGCAGCGTGAACTGGCCAAGGCCATCAAGCGCGCGCGCCACATCGGCTTGCTGCCCTACATCGTGAAGTAAGGGGAACGACCATGGATATCATTCTCCTTCAGCGCATCGAAAAGCTCGGCACGATCGGCGACGTCGTCTCCGTCAAGGATGGCTACGCCCGCAACTTCCTGCTCCCGCAGAAGAAGGCCCTGCGCGCCAACGACGCCAACAAGAAGGTTTTCGAAGCCAATCGCGATCGTCTCGAGAAAGAGAACGCCGAACGTCGCAGTGAAGCCGAAAAGGCCGGCACCAAGGTCGATGGCGTCGAGATCGTCCTGATCCGCGCCGCGTCGAACACCGGCCAGCTTTACGGTTCGGTCAACGTGCGCGACGTCGTCAACGGTCTGTCCGACAAGGGCCACGAGATCGACAAGAAGCAGGTCATCATGGGCAACCCGATCAAGACGATCGGCATGCATGACGTGCGCATCGACCTCCACCCCGAGGTCTCGGTGACGGTCAAGGCGAACGTCGCCCGTTCGGACGACGAAGCCGAATTGCAGAGCCAGGGCGTCGACGTGCTTGCGCAAATGTTCGAGGAAGAGCAGCGCGAAATCGAAGAGCAGGCCGCGGCCAATGCCGTCGATCCGACGCTGGAGCCGGGTGAGATTCCCGCCGACATGCTCGAAGACAGCGCGCAGGCCGCAGACGAAGCGCCTGCCGGGGACAGCGAAGAAAAAGCCGAAGGCTGATTTCTCCCGCATACCAACCATTGAGGGCGCGGCGGCTTCGGTCCCCGCGCCCTTTTTGTAACTGCAACCGCGATGTGGCAGACGATCTGTCACCACTACGAACAAGAGCCAGGGATATAGGCCAGACATGGAAACGAACGACCGCATCCTCGACCGACTCGAAACCGTTTACGATGCGGCGGTGCAGCGCCTGCGCGAGGATGTGATTGCGTTCGGGCGCGACCGCAGCCTGCCCGCCCCTGAACGGCGCAACGATGGCAGCTATGCCTATCCGGAGCTGCGCCTGCTGTTCCGCGGCGAAGCCGTTCCCGAAGGTGCGAGCCGCGCTTTCGGCCGGTTGAACGAGCCCGGGCTCTACACGACCACGGTTACCCGCCCCGCCCTGTTTCGCGACTATTTGCGCGAACAGATCGAATTGATCGAAAGCAATTACGAGGTCGAGATCGAGGTCGGCTCGTCACGGCAGGAAATCCCCTTCCCCTACGTGCTCGATGGCGAGGCCGGGGCCGAACTTGCCGGGGTCGACCCGAACGAGATCGCGCGCCACTTTCCCTCGACCGAACTGGCCGACATCGGGGACGAGCTTGCCGACGGGATCGAGCTCGACGATCCCGACGAACCGATCCCGCTTTCGCTGTTCGACGGCTTGCGGACCGATTTCAGCCTCGCGCGGCTGGCCCATTATACCGGCACCGATCCCAAGCATTTCCAGCGCTTCATCCTGTTCACCAACTATCATCGCTATGTCGACGAATTCGTCGACTGGGCCGGATCGCAGCTTGGCAAGGGCGGCTTCGAGGCGCTTGCCGGCGCCGGCGGCATGATGCTCACCGAACCGACCGAGAACGCCCGGTCGCAATTGTCGGATACCGCGTGGCGCAGGCACCAGATGCCCGCCTATCACCTGATCGGCACCAACCGCGGCGGCATCACGCTGGTCAACATCGGAGTCGGCCCCTCCAACGCCAAGACGATCTGCGATCACCTTGCGGTGCTGCGGCCCGAGGCGTGGCTGATGATCGGCCACTGCGGCGGATTGCGCCCCAGCCAGAAGATCGGCGATTACGTCCTCGCGCATGCCTATCTGCGCGATGACCACGTGCTCGATCCGGTGCTGCCGCCCGAAATTCCCCTCCCCGCCATCGCCGAGGTCCAGCAGGCTCTCGCGACCGCGGCGGAAGAAGTGTCGGGCGAACACGGCAGCGATCTCAAGAAACGCATGCGCACCGGCACCGTCGTCACCACCGACGACCGCAATTGGGAGCTTCGCTATACCAGCTCGGCCCGCCGCCTGTCGCTCAGCCGTGCGGTCGGGATCGACATGGAAAGCGCCACGATCGCCGCCCAGGGCTACCGCTTCCGCGTTCCCTACGGCACGCTGCTCTGCGTTTCGGACAAGCCCTTGCATGGCGAAATCAAGCTGCCCGGCCAGGCCAACAAGTTCTACGAACAAGCCATCGCAGCCCATTTGCAAATCGGCATCACCACCTGCCGCCTGCTCCGCGAAGAAGGCCCAAGATTGCACAGCCGCAAACTACGCGCGTTCAACGAGCCGCCGTTCAGGTGATGGTGGGCTCAGGCGGGAAGCTGACTGTCTGTTTGTAGCTTAATTGACTGCGAAGCTGCCACGCGTCCGGTTGGCTATCGCGACCAGCGAGAGCATGACCGGCACTTCGACGAGCACGCCGACCACGGTTGCCAATGCAGCGCCACTGCCCAATCCGAACAGTCCGATGGCCACCGCCACCGCCAGTTCGAAGAAGTTCGACGTGCCGATCAGCGCGCAGGGGGCGGCGACGGCGTGGGGCACTTTCCACGCCCGCGCCCAGCCATAGGCGATCGAGAAAATGCCATAACTCTGGACGATGATCGGCGCGGCGATCAGCGCGATCAGCAGCGGGCGCGCGACGATGGTTTCCGCCTGGAAGCCGAACAGCAGCAGAACTGTCAGCAGAAGGCCGATGATCGAGAGCGGTTTCATCCGGCCCGTGAATTCGGACACCGCCGCTTCATCGCCGCCATGTGTCGCGAGCAGCCGGTGGCGCACAACGGCTCCGGCTGCGAGCGGCACGATCACATAAAGCGCGACCGAGAGCAGCAGCGTCTCCCACGGCACGGCGATGTCGGTGACGCCGAGCAGCAGCGCGACTATGGGCGCGAAGGCGACGATCATGATGAGATCGTTCGCGGCGACCTGCACCAGCGTATAGGCCGGATCGCCGCGCGTGAGCTGCGACCAGACGAATACCATCGCTGTGCAAGGGGCCGCGCCAAGCAGGATCAGCCCGGCGATATATTGCTGTGCGTCGGCAGGCGCGATCAGGTCCGCAAAGACGACCTCGAAGAACAGCACACCCAGCGCTGCCATCGTGAAGGGCTTGATGAGCCAGTTGACCACCAGCGTTATGATAAGGCCCCTGGGCTTGTCACCCACGCGGCGGACCGCGCCGAAATCGACCGACACCATCATCGGGAAGATCATTGCCCAGATCAGCACTGCAACGACGAGATTGACCGACGCATATTCGAGTGATGCGAGCGAGGCGAACCATTCCGGCGCGATATTGCCGAGCGCGATCCCGGCGAGGATCGCTGCGCCCACCCAGACTGAAAGCCATTTCTCGAACGGGCCGAGGCCCGCCGCGCGGGCGTCCATGTCAGCTCTGGCGGCGGTCATTGACCGTCTGCCTGATGACCAATGGCCTGCAGCTTTTCGCGCAAGGCCATCTGTTCAAGGCTGGCAATCGGCAACGCCAGCATCAGGTCGATCCGCCGCTTGAGCATGCGGAAGGCATCGAGGAAGGCCGCTGCTTTCTCCGCATCGCTACCCTCGACCGCCGCCGGATCGGGAATACCCCAATGCGCCGACGTTGGACGGCCGGGCCATACCGGGCAGGTTTCCGCCGCTGCGCTGTCGCAGACGGTGAAGATCAGGTCGAACTGCGGCCCATCGGCAAATTCATGCCAGCTTTTCGAACGGTAGCCCGTGGCCGGATACCCCAGCGTCTCCAGCGTGTGGAGCGCCCGGGGATTGACCGTGCCGGTGGGATTGCTCCCGGCGCTGAACGCCTTGAAGCGGCCCGCGCCATCGGTGTTGAGTATCGCCTCGCCCAGGATCGAGCGCGCGGAATTGCCGGTGCAGAGGAACAGGGCGTTCAAGCGTCGGCCGGTCAGCATCATGCGCTCTTGCGCTGGGTTGCGGGATGGCAGGCGGCATCATCAGCGCAGGGCACGCCGCCGCAGCAATTCTCAGTGAGATAGCCCATCAGGCCGTTCATCGCGGCATAGTCAGCCGAATAGATGATCGAGCGGCTTTCGCGCCGCTGGGTTACCAGCCCCGCATTGGCCAGCTGGGCAAGGTGAAAGCTCATTGAAGACGCAGGCACATCGAGCGTTTCAGCCAGCACCCCGGCGGCAACGCCTTGCTCGCCTGCCTGCACCAGCAGGCGGAACGCGGCAAGGCGATGCTCCTGCGCAAGAGCGGACAGGGCACGGATCACGCGTTCGGCCTGCATTGCACACTCCAATGATTCGATAAATATCGAAATATGGAATCATGAGGATTTCGTCAAGCGAGTTAACGACCGATTTCAACCACTCGTGTGAGGTGGCTCCATCTCTGGTTTAACGTCGTCAGCAGGCTGTGCGCTTTTGCCCCTGACCAAGAAATTTCCCGCCACTGCGAACTTTTTTCCCAGCCCCATTTCCTACACGCTGCCACGGCGCTAGCTTCGCATCGGTTCTTTCTCATCGTCATTCCAGCCAAATGATCTAATTCGGCTATGTAATACTGCGGAGCCGCATGGGCTTTATCAACTAACTCTGCCGAATCGCACCGATGCCCACGAAAAAGCCGCCGGAAATGCATCCGGCGGCCCCAATTTTGTAGGAGTTCGGTTTTCGCCGACAGGCGTGAACCTTCACCAAGATCCTCGTTGTCCCGACTTTGGCAAGCGCCGCCACATGATCGACGATCAGTTCGGAACGAGCGCAAATTCCACATTGTAGGTCGCAGTGACTTCGACGTCAGCCGGCTCGACTGGCACAGCCGGCCGATTGATCCTGCTGCCCGTCATGACGATTGCACTTCCCTGACGGCTGAACCGGACGGCAGCGTCGGATATCAACAGCACACGCGACACGCGCATGCCCATCGTCTGCGCCACAGCATCCGCCTGTTCGCGGGCCTCTGACAGCGCTTCGGCCTCGGCTCGCCTGGTGACCGCCGCATTGCTCTCGTCGGTGAGAATGAACTGTGGCGTGGAAATGTTATTGCCGCCAGCATCGAACAGGGCGGTGACAATCTCGCCAGCGCGTTCCAGTTCATCGGTTCGGACGCCCAGGATGTTTTCCGCCTGCCAGCCGATGATCGCGTTCGTTTCACCGCGCTCGGCATAGCGGGGTTAGACATTGAGCCGAGCCGTCTCCACATCCTCCGGAGGGACGCCCATGGCGCGAATGGCAGCGACCAGATCCTGCACCTGGCGGCTGTTCTCTGCGAGGGCCTCGTTCGACGTCTGCCCCGACGTCACAACGCCGATCTCGACCTCCATGATTTCAGGCGCAGCTTCGATCGTGCCTTCCCCGCTAACACGCAATATCGTCTCGTTCGGCAGCACGACCGGTTGCGCTGGCGACGTCTGCGCGTGAAGTGCTGGCGAGAAAACATTTATCGCCAGGGTAGCGGCAAGCGCTGCGAAAGCCTTGTTCGAAAACGTCATCCCTTTCCCTTCGTCTTGGTCCTGCCAGCTTTGGCATTCGCCGCCACGTAATCGATGATCATCCCGGCGATGTCCTTGCCCGTCGCATTCTCGATGCCCTCGAGACCGGGGGAGGAATTCACTTCCATGATCACCGGGCCGTGATTGCTGCGCAACATGTCGACGCCGCATACGTTCAAGCCCATGCGCTTTGCCGCGCGAACGGCGGTCGATCGCTCCTCGGGCGTGATCTTGATCAATTGTGCGCTGCCGCCGCGGTGGAGGTTCGAACGGAAATCGTCGGGCGCGCCGGTCCGCTTCATGGCGGCGACCACCTTGCCCCCGACCACCAGCGCACGAATATCGGTACCGCCGGCTTCCTTGATGAATTCCTGGACGAGGATGTTCACATTCGCACCGCGGAACGCCTCGATGACCGATTTCGCCGAGGACATCGTTTCCGCAAGGACGACGCCGATCCCCTGCGTGCCCTCGAGCAGTTTGATGACCACGGGCGGACCCTTCACCGCCTTGATGATCTCTTCGGCCTGCTTCGGATCGTTGGCATAAGCAGTCAACGGCAGCCCGAGCCCGTATTTCGCCAGGATCTGCATGCTGCGCAGCTTGTCGCGGCTACGCCCGATCGCGACGCTTTCGTTGAGCGGCCAGCAACCGCGCATCTCGAACTGCCGCAGGATCGCAAGGCCGTAATTCGTGATCGACGCGCCGATGCGGGGGATGACCGCATCGTAACCCATGCACGGTTCGCCGTTATAGAACACCTCGGGCCGATGGCTGGCGATGTGCACCGTGCAGCGTGTCGTGTTGAGGATATCGAGCGAATGCCCCCGTTCCTCGGCCGCCTCCACCAGGCGTCTGTGCGAGTAGAGGTTGGGATTGCGCGCCAGCATGGCGATTTTCATGGCTTGTGGCCTTTCACGGGTTTGCGGTCAGCCGTCTGCAGCCACGAATAACCGGAATCTACGACAAAGCGACGACGGAGTGACGAGCGCCCGATCAGCATGGGAAATTGCATGTCCGATCGGTCGGCGAGGCTGACCTCCGCGCGAAACTCGACGTCGCCTATCCGCATAGGCGTCTTGATGACATAGCGATACTGGGTTTCGCCATTGGAGCTTGTGATACCGCGCACATCCACGTGCACCGCCTCGCACACCTGCCGCACATTCTGTTGCGGAAAGTCGATCGCGAAACGCACGTATTTCTCGCCGTTCCTCTCGAATTCCTCGATCACGGTTCCATGCAGCGACGAAGTGCGCGCGCCGGTATCGATCTTGGCGGGTATGTCCTGCAAGCCCAGATCGGGCAAATTGACCAGCTCGCGCCAGCCTACGACGGGCAGCTCTTTGCGCTTCTTGCTCATTCGACGATGGCCAGCCCGTCTCCGCCCACGCCGCCGGCCAACCGGCCCATGACTGTACCTGTGGCAAGATCGACCTCTGCAATCTTGCTCAGCCGTGGCTCGGCCACGCAGCCGACTGCGAGGTATGCGCCATCGGGCGATGCAGCGAGTTCATGCGGCGTCTCGCAGGCCTCATCCCGTTTCACTTCTCGTCCGTCACTCAGCCGAATCTTGGAAACGCTGCCCTCTGCCTTGTTGGCGACGAACAGGGTTCCGCTCGGACCAGAGGATGCCGCGGCGGTCGAAAGTCCGACCGCCAACGACGCAATGCTCAGGGCAATGAACCTTGCGCTTACCACCCTTGTGTCTTGCCAGCGTTCTGCTCGTCCAGCCACGCCTTTAATGGTACGAAATACTCGACCATCGCCTTGCCGCTCATCTGGCGCTCGCCAGTGAACGCCTCGAGCGCATCGGGCCGGCCTGGTCGCAGGCTGCCTTGAAAAACTGGAACTGCAGGATCCGCGCGAGGAAATATCGTGTGTACGGGACATTGCCAGGCACGTGGTACTTCGCCCCTGCGTCAAAGCCTCTTTCATCGCGAGCCACCGGCGGCGTGATGCCCTGGTACTCGAGCCGCAGATCGTTCCAACCCTTGTTGAGCTGATCAGACGGGATCGACCCGTCGAACAGGCCCCATCGGTAACGATCCACCAGCAGACCGAAGGGGAGAAACGCAACCTTGTCCATGGCCTGCCGCAAGAGCAGGCCGATGTCCTTATCGGCGCTGGGGACTTGGCTCTCGTCGAGCATGTCGATCTGGGTCAGATATTCCGGCGTTATCGAAAGCGCGATCATGTCGCCGATGGCTTCGTGAAAGCCGTCGTTCGCACCGTTGAGATGAAGATAATCCTGCTCGTTGTAAGCGCGCTGGTAGTAATTGTGACCGAGCTCGTGATGGATCGTGATGAAATCATCCGCATTCTTTTTGATGCACATCTTGATCCGCAGATCGTCGACGTTGTCCACGTCCCAGGCGCTGGCGTGGCACACGACTTCGCGATCTTGCGGTTTTACAAATTGGCTGCGCTCCCAGAAGCTATCCGGCAGTTCCTGAAAGCCGAGGGACGAGAAAAAGCTCTCGCCCACTTCGACCATTTGCTTCTCGTCATAACCCTTTTGCGTGATGAGATCGGTCAAATCGTAACCGATGTCGCCGGCGCCTTCGGGTGCGACGAGCGGATAGATATTACCCCATTCCTGCGCCCACATATTGCCAAGCAGATCAGCACGGATCGGGCCGCTGGCCGGCTGCACGGCATCGCCGTGTTTCTCGTTCAGTTTCGTTCGCACATATGTGTGCAGCGCCATGTAGAGCGGCTTGACCTCCTGCCACATCCTTTCGGTTTCGGCGGCGAACTGGTCGGGTTCCATGTCGTAATTCGAGCGCCACATCGCCCCAAGGTCGGCAAATCCAAGCTCCTTGGCACCTTCGTTGGCGATGCCGGTCATGCGCTGGTAATCCTCACGCATCGGTGCGCCGACGTTGTCGTGCCAGCTCGTCCACATCTCCTGAAGTTCGGCCGGCGAACGTTCCAGATTGCCCATCTCGGCTTCGATGTCGGAGCCGTTGATCTCTTCTCCGTTCAGCGTGCCCTTGCCCTTCCCATAGGCCGAACCGAGCGCCGTCGCGATTTCGTTCAATTCCGTCGCGGCACCATCGCGCACGGGTGCCGGCATTACGATGCCATTTCGCAGCATGTCGAGCTTGCGGGCGACTTCCGCATCGAGACCTTCGATGCGGGCATATTGGGCTGCCTGGTTTGCGTAGGCGACTGATTTCTGCGTCGATTCCGCCCCGTATTTTGCAGCCAGCACATCGCTGTCGTGAACGATGTAGGTCGAGTTCAGCCATAACACCCGCCCATACTCGACCGAAAAGTCGAACATATCCTTCTCGACCATGGCCACCCAATCGGCAGCCCCTTGCGGGGTCATCGGATAGTCTGCGGAAGATTGCGTTGTTTCGCCATTTTCCTGACCCATGGCGGGCATGGCAAGAGCGATCGCGAGTGCGGAAAGCGCGACGGAAGCGAATTTCATGATTTTCCTCCCAATGTACGGTGTATTTGCTTGAGTTCGTGGTGGCAGCGTTGCGCCCGTGTCGAAATTTTATCAAGCGAAGCTAAGGCTTTTCCGAAAGGAATTCGACGAGAGCATCGCCCAATTCGCCCTGCGTCACCGAGCCCATGTGTGTGCCCGGTATTTCGACATACCGCGCATCGGGTAGCGCCTCAGCCAATTCCTCTGGGGATCCATTGTCCCGATCCTCACTCCCGCACAGCACCATCGTCGGCATGGTTACGGCGTCCATCGCTGATCCATGCGACCAGTGGAGTGACGAGAGTAACAAGCGCGACGCCACCAGATCTGTCTTTTGCGACTTGATGAAGCTTGCGTGCATGAATGCAGGATCATCGCGCTTGATCTCATCGATCCGGTCGATCGTGTCGATGAAGAACTCGATCCGCTCGCCCCAATTGCTGAGGCTTTCGAGGCCCATCCCGGCGAGGACGAGCTTGTTCGGTTTCATTCCCGCAGCCACACATGCGAAAGCCGTTCGGGCGCCCAGCGAAAATCCGACGAGATCGAACTCCGAAAGCTTCAGCCCGGCGACGATCGCTTCCACGTCCCGCACCAGCACGTCATCCGGATAGGCCGCCGGATCATGTGGCTTGTCGCTATCGCCATGCGTCCGCAGGTCGGGCATGAGGACTTCAAAGCCAGCAGCGGCCAGTTTTTCAGCATGGCCGAAGCGGATCCAGTTCATCTGCGCGCTGGAAAACAGGCCGTGCAGGAGAATGACAGGTCGCCCGACACCGAAGCGGTGGATCGCGAGACGCACGCCATCGAAACTGTCGAACTGGTCGGTCTTCATTCGGGGACGCGCCCTGTCGCTGTCCGCCAACGATCACTCAATGCGGTATTCTCGGACAATGTCTTTCGAGGCAGATCGCTCGTGTCGAGCCAAGTTTCGTGAATTTTTTCCGCCGCGAAATGCCACTGCGGATCGATACCATAGGGCTCGTCAAGGCTGCCGAGGGTGATATCCATGTTCTCGCCATCGATGAATGCGAAACCGAGCGGCGTTCCGCATTTTCGGCAAAAAGGGCGTTTTGCGATAGGGGAGCTCTGATACCAATCCGGCCCGCTTTCCCAGGTCATGCGCGATTTCGGCAGACCGATAAAAGCAATGGACACGCCCCCGGTTGCGCGCTGGCACATGCGACAATGGCACAAATAGGCCTGATCGGGATCGATCTCGGCGCGATATCGAACGGCACCGCATTGGCATCCGCCGGTCTTCTTTTCGAGCTCAGCCATGTTTCAGTGCCGTCCCTTCAACGAAAGAAGCAAGTCATCCCGGCTGAGAGGCCGACAATACGCCCATCATCCGGCTCACCCTGAAAAAATCCGGTGATCATGCCCGCGTCACCTGTCTGATACTGGAACTCGCCGTCAAGCGTAGAGCCGGTAATGATCTGCACCGGTCGCTCGTCGCGAAGTGCGGAGAAGGCGGTTCCGGTCGCGACACCGTCCGCGGTCACGACGCCGTTACCCTTCTGTAGATACCAGCCCGTGAAACGATCATCCTGATAGGCCACCTGAAGCGGACCGACTTGCGAGAAATCGGTCGGTCCCGCACCGCACTCGTCGTTACTGGTCATTTCGGGCTTCTGATCGAAAGCCGTGGCGAGCAGCGCATCGACCTCGCCGCGCGCCGAACCGAAGCGGGGCGCTTCACGCTCCGCGCCACTACCGACTGCCAGACCGTTCGCATCCACGACGATCTTCGCCGCCGCTATGCGGTCATCGACCGATCCAGTTCCACCGCGCTCGACCTCAGGATAATCGTCGGACGCGTCGGGTCCGCATGCGAAGATGAAAGGGACACAAGCGAGCGCGAGACTTTTTCGGATCATCCCTTCTTAAGGCCCTCGCGCCCCAGGAGTTCCGCAATCTGGACCGCATTGAGTGCGGCGCCCTTGCGCAAATTATCGCTCACGCACCAGAGCACTAGACCGTTTTCGACCGTCGGGTCATCCCTTACACGACTGATGTAGGTCGCGCTGTCGCCTGCGGCCTCTATAGGCGTGATGTATCCACCGTCTTCGCGCTTGTCGACGAGCATGCATCCCGGCGCCTCGCGCAGAATGTCCTGCGCCTGTTCCGCGCTCAATTCGTTCTCGAATTCGATATTCACGGCCTCACAGTGTCCGACAAAAACCGGCACGCGCACGCAAGTGGCGGAAAGCTTGATCTTCGGGTCGAGGATTTTCTTGGTCTCGACCACCATCTTCCACTCTTCTTTCGTCGATCCATCGTCGAGGAACACATCGATGTGCGGGATGACGTTGAAAGCGATCTGCTTGGTAAATTTAACCGGCTCGCTCGGGTCGCCGACAAAAATGTTCCGGCTCTGCTCGAACAACTCGTCCATGCCGGCCTTTCCTGCCCCAGAAACCGACTGGTAGGTCGAAACCACCACGCGTTTGATCGTTGCGGCATCGTGGAGCGGTTTCAGCGCCACGACCAACTGTGCAGTCGAGCAGTTGGGATTGGCGATGATGTTGCGCTTCGTATACCCGTGGATCGCATCGGGATTCACCTCCGGCACGATCAGCGGAACGTCGGGATCCATGCGATACAGGGAGCTGTTGTCGATGACGACGCAACCCTGATCTGCTGCTTTGGGAGCGTAGTCCTTCGCCGGTGCACTTCCCGCTGCAAACAGCGCGATATCCCAGCCCGTAAAATCGAAGTGCTCGATGTTCTTGCATTTCAGCATCTTGCCCGTGTCGCCGAACTCGACTTCGCTGCCGACCGATCGGCTGCTTGCCACGGCAGCAATTTCGTCGATCGGAAACTCTCGCTCTGCGAGCACCTGCATGACTTCACGACCGACATTCCCGGTCGCGCCGACCACGGCAACACGATAACCCAATTCACTTCTCCAATGCCTGTATGTGGACGACATAGCCATTCAACCCGCGCCATCCCAGCAAAAGCTGGGCTCGGGCGCGAAACAACTGCTTTGCTGAAAGCGAACCCAGCTTGCGCCAGCGAACGATTACTCAGGCGGCGTCACACCGTGCTTTTCAAGAAACCGGAACACGGTGTTGTAGCGGTGCGGCGATATCTGCTCTCCAGATACCCTGTGCGTATATCCGGGATAGAGCATCATCTCGAACGGCACGTTGGCTTCCTGCATCACCGAGATCACCTCGGTTGCATTTTCGAAAACAACATTGTCGTCCGCCATGCCATGGATGATCAGAAGCGGGTCGCTGATCTTGGTCGCATCGGGGATCGCACTGGCAGCCTCGTATGCAGCGGCATCGGCCTGCGGCGTTCCCATAAATCTTTCCGTGTAATGGGTGTCGTACAACTCCCACTTGGTGACCGGCGCGCCGCTGATCCCCGCAGCTTGTCGGGATCGACGAAGGGAAGTGTCTTGAGATATTGAGCCCCGGCCCTCTGATCGCGCACCTCGACCCCGCCCATCGCTTTGTAAATCGGCTGTTCGAAAGCGACGCCGCGATTGGCGCTTCCGCGATTGTCCAGCGCGAACCAGATATAGCCCTTGTCGACGATCGCCTGGCGGAGAGCTCCATTCCAGCCTCGATTGACCGTTTGCGGGCCTGGCCCACCGTAATGGTAGAAATAGACCGGATAGCGCTTGCCGGCCTCGATCTCTGGCGTGACCATTTCCCAATAGAGCGGCGTCCCGTCGTCGGCCTTGATCTGTCCGTATGTCGTCGGTCGATGGCTGGCCATATAGGGCGAATACGGGTGATCGCCGTCGAGAGCATTCTCTTCGACCCAAGCGAGGCGCTCACCTTGGCCATTCGCAAGATATATCTGCGGTGGCGTATCGTCATTCGAACGGGTGATGAGCAAGGTCTGTCCCTTGCCGTCCATATTGGCCGAATGCGTATATCCTGCTTCCGTAAGGCTCCGAGGCTGCGCGTCATCGGCCTCTCTAAAGGCCAGCGAATATACGTGTTGTTCCAACGGATCGTCCGCGCTCGTGGCGAGATAGTAAAGGACGCCCGCAGCCTCGTTCACGCCAACGAGCTGCGTGACGACAAAATTACCGGAGGTAAGCTGTCGATGGCCAGCATCCGATGCACCGTACCGGTACAGGTGGCCGAAGCCATCCCGCTCCGACCACCAGATCAGGCTTCCGTCATCGAGAAATTTGTAATTGTCGGACAAGTTTATCCAAAACCCGTTGCCATCATGTGCTTCGCTGGCCTTTTCCTGCAGATAGATCTCGCTCGCACCCGTGGAAGGGTCGACCTTGAGAACATCCATCCAGGTCTGTTCGCGATTCTGCCTCTGGACATAGAGCGCACGTCCATCTGGCGACCAATCGACACGTGCGAGATAGAAATCGTCCGGATTGCGTGAATCGTAATGTTCCGGCGATTGGTTGCTGCGAAGATCGACCTCGACACGGTTTGCGCCATCGGAATCCATGACGAACAGCTGGACCTTGGCGTTCTCGCTGCCCGCCACCGGGTAGCGTTGGTCGAAAACTTTCGTCCCCGTCGCACCAATTGCAGCGCGCGTGACGATTCCGACCATGCTTTCGTCGAAGCGTTCGACAGCAATGCGCCCGTCATTCGGCCCCCACCAATAGCCCGTCAGGCGCGCCATCTCTTCCTGCGCCACGAATTCCGCTTCACCCCAGCGAATGGCATCACTGTCTTCCTTGGGAGTTATGGGAGCAGCGTCGCTTCCGACTGCGCCGACCCACAGCTGACGGTCGCGCACGAAGCTCACATATTTGCCCGTCTCGCTCAGCGAGGGATTGAGCTCGCTCTCTTCCGTAT
Organism: Citromicrobium sp.; assembly: GCA_003248395.1. GTDB lineage: Bacteria > Pseudomonadota > Alphaproteobacteria > Sphingomonadales > Sphingomonadaceae > Qipengyuania. The sequence continues at coordinate 1,776 of QFNA01000031.1, read as the reverse complement.
CTGTCAGCCGAACGATCTCGCCACCAATCCTTGCAAGATAAAGATCGCCATCAAGCGGAACGAGTACGCCCTTCCCGTCAGCCGTCCACTGATAGGAAATGATTCCCTTGAGATTGCCGACGCGCGCCCGTTCGCGCTGCATCTTCTCGTCCTCGGAAAGCTCGCGACCGGTGCCAAACGCCTCGCTATCCACCAGCATCGACCATTCGCCATTCTCACGGTCGTAGCCCCACAGATCGTAACGTTCGCGGTCATCCTCGCGATTGCGCAGCAAGGTCAGATAGCGCCCGTCCAGCGAAAGCTTGGCCTGCCTCGGCGCAGGACCGTCGAGCGATGGCGATGCAAAAACGCGTTCGAAAGTTAGGTCGCCCGGCTCGCTCACGCCGTCCGCCTGGGCGAGGACTGGTGAAGCAGTGAGTATCGTGGCGGCAAGTAGCAAGTAGCGCATGGCAAATGTTTGTCCCCGGTAGTTCTGGTATGCCGGAACCTAGTTTGCTGTGCCCACGCCGCAAGGTCGGAGTCGCGCTTACCCCAATTCAAGAAAAAAGGGCGCGGCGGTCTCCCGCCACGCCCTTTTCGATTTTCGAGCGAACTCGGGCTTACGCCTTAGGCGCGTTGACCTTGCGTTCCGCGATACGCGCGCGCTTACCGGTGCGGCCGCGCAGATAGTAAAGCTTCGCACGACGCACCACGCCGCGGCGGACCACGGTGATGCTGTCGACGATCGGGCTGTAGAGCGGAAACACGCGTTCCACACCTTCGCCGAACGAAAGCTTGCGGACAGTGAAGTTGCTGCCCATGCCGCGGTTCGAGCGGGCAATGACAACGCCTTCGAAATTCTGGACACGCTCGCGAGTGCCTTCGACGACCTTCACGCCCACGCGGACGGTGTCGCCTGCGCGGAAATCGGGAACGTCCTTGCCGAGGTTTTCGATCGCTTCGGCTTCGAGCTGCTGGATCAGGTTCATGGCCTGGTTGTCCTACTTCTTATGCTGCTCGCCAGAGGCAGGCTGGTCCCGATCGCCACAATAGCGATCCCAAAGGTCCGGCCTGCGTAACCGTGTGTCTTCCTCGCTCCTTGCCTTGCGCCAAGCAGCGATTTTCGCATGATCCCCCGATCGCAGCACTTCAGGGATCGTGCGCCCTTCCCATTCCTGAGGCCGGGTATATTGCGGATACTCGATGAGGCCGTTTTCGTAAGACTCGTCGACTCCGCTGTCGGGCGCGCCCATTACTCCGGGAAGCAAGCGAATGCAAGCATCGAGAATTGCCAATGCGGCGGTCTCGCCGCCCGACAGCACAATGTCTGCTAGGCTCACCTCTTCGATCTGTGGGTAATGGTCGAAAATCCGCTCGTCGAAACCTTCGAACCGGCCGCACAAGATCGCAACGCCGGAACCAGAAGCAATCTCGCGGATGCGGCGCTGTGTAATGGGGCGCCCGCGCGGCGTCATAGCCAAAATGGGCCTGCCCTCGCCGATGCTTTCGATGGCAGAGCCTATCACATCAGGCTTGAGGACCATACCCGCCCCGCCCCCGGCAGGAGTATCATCTACCGTCCGGTGCCTATCCGTCGCGAAATTGCGAATTTGAATCGTTGCACATGTCCAGTCACCGCGCTCAAGCGCTTTGCCCGCCAGCGAGACGCCGAGTGGACCGGGGAACATCTCGGGATACAGGGTCAGGATGGTGGCGGCGAAGGTCATCGGCGCGCCATAAAGGTGCACGCAACGCTTTTCCATCCCGCGCGTTCACTTGCACAATGGAGGATACACT
>QFNA01000030.1 GCA_003248395.1 Citromicrobium sp. | reverse complement strand
AGCAAGCTGCCGAAACCCTTGCGTTCGGGCTCGCCGCCGATCGTGACGCCGCTTTCGCGCCACACGAGTGTGACCTTGTCGGCGGACTTCTTCCAGCTGACATCGATGGTACCACCATGGGCCCAGGCACCGTATTTCACCGCATTCGTGGTGAGTTCGTGGAAGACGAGGCCGAGTGGCGTGATCCGCTTTGCCGGCAAGAGAACTTCTGGTCCCTCAATGTTGGCGACATGCTTGGCAGACCGGTATGGGGCGAGCGACGTTTCCACGAGCGCTTCGAGCGAGGCCAGTTCGCGATCGAGTTCGCCCTGGCTAACCTCATGCGCCGTGAGCAGTGCCCGAATGCGTTGCGCAATGCTGTCCGTCACCGGCTTGGCCTCCGGCTTGTCGCGCGAACTCATCTGGACAATGGCAAGGACCACGGCGAACAGGTTCTTGACCCGATGGTTTAGTTCGCGGGCGAGCAAATCGGCGCGATCGCGTGCCTCACCGACTTCCGCGGCCTGAGCGGCCTTGGCCTCCGCTTTCGCGGCGCGGCGGACGAGACGCGATCCCAGGACCATGGCGACGATCAGCAGCAGAACCAGGCCGCCGAGCAGCGGGAGAATGCGCGCTTCGAGCCGCGCTGTGTCCTCGGCCTGCTCAGCCAGCAGCGCGCGCTCGATTTCTTCCATCTCGCGCATCGAGCGGCGCAGGCGCTCCATCGCGATCTGGCCTTCGTCGGACAGGATGGCCCGCCGCGCGTCGAGCAATCTGCCATCCTGGACCAGCAGCACCGAACGCTCCATCTCCGTGAATTTCTCGCCGGCGAATTGCGCCATCTGGTCGAGCAGCTCGCTCTGCCTCACTGTAGCGTTGGTTCCAAGCAGATTGCGAAGCCGTCTCAGCGTCGGCGCATATTGTGCGCGACCATCCTCATAGGAAGCGAGATAGCGGCGATCGAGCGTGATGAGATAGCCGCGCTGGCCTGTTTCGGCGTTCAGTGCAGCACTTTCGAGTTCGGCGAGTTCGTCGATGACCAGCGCGGTCTGCCGCGTCTGCAGCCGCTCTTCCCTTTCCGCTTCCACCGTTGTCCAGACCAGATAGATCAGCGCGAAGAACGCCAGGCCGATGATCAGAAGTAGGACGACGTTCGGCCAGCGCGATCCCTTTCGCAGGCTATCGAATACGCCGGTCAATGCGCTGCTCCCCAGCTTTTGCCGGTGCCTATTTCGACCGCCAGCGGCACCGTTAGTTCGATGGCAGGGCTTGCCGCATCCGCCATTACGCTTTCGATCACCTTCGAAGCTTCCACGACATCCCCTTCAGGCAGTTCGAACACGAGCTCGTCGTGCACCTGCAGGAGCATGCGAACCTTGTCCAAGCCGGCTTCTCGCAGCGCAGGTGTCATGCGGACCATCGCCCGCTTGATGATGTCCGCGCTGGTGCCCTGGATGGGCGCGTTGATAGCCGCTCGTTCAGACCCGGCACGCTCGTTGGGATTTTTAGAATTGATCCGCGGGAACCACGTCTTGCGGCCAAAGAGCGTTTCGGAATAGCCCTTCTCGCGCACGCTTTCGAGTGTGTGGAGAATGTATCTCTGGATTCCGGGAAAGCGTTTGAAATAGGTGTCGATCATGGCCTGCGCTTCGTCGGGTTCGACTTTGAGTCGACCGGCCAGCCCCCAGCGTGAGATGCCATAAAGGATCGCAAAATTGATCGTCTTGGCACGAGCGCGCGTGTCGCGCGTGACTTCGCCGAACATTTCGGTCGCGGTGCGCGAGTGGATATCTTCACCCTGCGCGAAAGCATCCTTCAGGGGGCCAACGTCGGCCATATGGGCGGCGAGGCGGAGTTCGATCTGCGAGTAGTCTGCGGCCAAGAGGACATTTCCCGCGTCCGCTACGAAAGCATCGCGAATCTGTCGCCCGATTTCGGTTCTAATGGGTATGTTCTGCAGATTGGGATCGGTCGACGACAAGCGGCCCGTCTGTGCTCCGACCAGACTGTAGCTCGTATGCACGCGGCCGGTATCGGGATTGATCGCCGCCTGTAGCGCATCGGTGTAGGTGGACTTCAGCTTGGTCAGCTGACGCCATTCGAGGACCTTGTCGGCGATTTCGGCACCATCGGCCGACAGACGTTCCAGCACGCTCTGATCGGTCGAGTACTGACCGCTCTTGCCTTTCTTGCCGCCTTTGTGCCCGAGCTTGTCGAACAGGATGTCGCCCAGCTGCTTGGGGCTGCCGACCGTGAATTCCTGACCGGCCAACTGGTGGATTTCCTCCTCCAGGCGACCGGTCTCGACGGCGAATTCGTCGGACAGGCGTGCGAGCTGGGCCCGATCGACCTTTATGCCCTCCCGCTCCATTGCCGCGACTACCGGCACGAGGGGACGGTCGACCCGCTCATAAATGCGGGTTGCCTCCTCGATCGGCAGGCGGCGCTTGAGATGCGCGTGCAGCCGCCATGTGACATCGGCATCCTCGGCCGCGTACTCAGTCGCCTTGTCCAGGGGAACTTCGCCGAACGGGATTGCCTTCTTTCCTGTGCCGCAGACCTCCTTGTAAGATAGAGGCGTATGGCCGAGGTGGCGCTCGGCGAGTTCGTCCATCCCGTGGCCGCCGCCAATGCCCTGTTCGCTTCGTCCTGCGTCGAGCGCAAAACTTTCGATCATCGTGTCGTCGATCGGCGATACGGCGATGCCGCAACGGGCAAAGACGTTGAGGTCGTATTTGCCGTTCTGGAAAACCTTCAGGATGTCATCGGCCTCGAGGACCGGCTTGAGCTCGCGAAGCGCGGCGTCTCGCTCGATCGCCGACGAGTTCGGCACGAATTGCGTCGAGACTGTCCGTTTCGGTGTCGACCGCGATCAGCCGGGCATCCCTCGCGCGCGTCAGCCAATGTTCGAGCCGTGCCATGTCCTGCACGCATTCGTACGCAGAGCGATCTACGGGCGGCATGTCCGGGGCGACTTCCCCTCGGCCAGGCAAATTTGCATCTGCGCCTACAGTCTGGTGTTTGGCAGGATTGAGGTCGGTTTTCCGGCCCGGACTACCAGTGCCGGCCTCGAGCCTCCTCAGCAAGCTGGTGAAGCCGTGCTTTTCAAGGAAGGCAGCGAGCGGTTCTGCGGGCAGCCCGCCGAGTTTCATCTCGTCCAGCTCGATCGGCAGATCGCAGTCTTCGCGCAATGTCACCAATACGCGGCTGAGCTTCGCATCCGCCCGATGTTCGAGCAGACGTTCCTTGAGCTTCGATTTTTTCATGCCCTCGGCCGCATCGAGAGCGGCCGTCAGGTCGCCATGTTCTGCAATGAGCTTGCTTGCGGTCTTTGGACCGACGCCGAAGATGCCGGGAATATTGTCTACCGAATCGCCCATGAGCGCGAGCACGTCGCCCACCTTTTCCGGGGGGACGCCGAATTTCTCCTCGACCTCTTCGATGTAAATGCGCGCGTTCTTCATGGTGTCGAGCATGTCGATGCGTGCACCGTCTTTTTCGCCGACGAGTTGCATGAGGTCCTTGTCGCTCGAGACGATCGTCACGTCCCAGCCCTGTGCCTGGGCCGCGCGTGCGTAGGAGGCGATCATGTCGTCCGCCTCGACATCGGGCTCCTCGATACAGGGCAGGCTGAAGGCGCGCGTGGCATCCCGGATCAGCGGAAATTGCGGAACGAGGTCTTCGGGTGGATCGGGCCTGTTGGCCTTGTACAGGTCGTAAATGTCGTTTCGGAAAGAATGGCTCGACTTGTCGAGGATAACCGCCAGATGCGTCGGGCCTTCTGCCTTGTCGAGATCGTCGGCAAGTTTCCACAACATCGTTGTGTAGCCATAGACCGCGCCAACCGGAGTACCTTCCGGGTCAGTCAAAGGGGGGAGCCGATGATAGGCGCGGAAGATATAGGCCGATCCGTCGACGAGATAGAGATGTTGCTTTTCGCCCATCTTGCGAGCGTTAGCAGCGAGTCGAGGCAATGGGGAGCATGAAGCCGCGAAAAAATGTGGCGCCAAAACGGCAGAAATCGGGCAAAATTGGGCGAAATTATGGCAACAAGGTACAATATCGCTTGCGCTGCCACATTCCCGCCACTATTTAGACATCGTAAGGCCGGATTTGACCGGACTTGCGCGAAGGGATCCTCTCGGATCCCCTAGCACTCAAAACCGCTGCTAAAGGAATTTGACCTATGCGTAAGATCGCTCTTGTTGCTGCCGCTTCGGCCGCTGCTCTCTCGCTCGCTGCTTGCTCGGAACAGACCGAAGACGCTGCTGGCGCAACCGTTGAAAACGCTGCTGCAGACACCGAAGCCAACCTCGACGCTGCTGGCGCCGAAATCGAAGCCGGTGCTGAAGAAGTCGGCGCAGAACTCGACGCTGCTGGTGATGAAATCGCTGCAGATGCTGACAATGCTGCTGCCGAAGTCGAAGCAGACGTTCAGGACGAAACCACCGCAGAAGCCCAGGTCGACTAATCGATCACGCTTTGCGGACGGATTTACCGTCTCGAAACAGGAAGGGCGGTGCCTCGCGGCACCGCCCTTTTCCTTTGGCCAATCGCAGGAGGATTACTGCCCGCCGGCATATTCCGCATTGGTCCAGTTCGTGCGCGCTGCCCGGCTTTGGGCGGCATAGCCATCGTGTAGCGCACGCGCGATCTGCGCAATCTTTGCTTCCCGATTGAGCCGGGTACCCTGTCCCGTGACGTAAATCGCCACGGCGACAGTTCGGCCGTCTGCCGTTTCGAGAAAACCGACATCGCTCGAGGTGTTGTTCAGCGAACCGGTCTTGTGGCTCACCTTTACCCCGGCAGGCATCAGCGCAGGAATACGGCGTTTTCCGGTGCGCGTACGGCTCATCGCGCCGAGCAGGACCCGGCGGCTTTCGGCCGAAAGGTACTTGCCCTGATAGAGTCCGCTTAACAGTTCGAGCATCGCAGTTGGCGTCGAGCTGTCACGCACATCGATGTGTCTGGCAGGATCATGTTCGCCATCATCACGCACAAGTGTCGCAATATCGCGATCGATGCTCCAGTCCCGTATTCCCTGACGATGGACCCAATTGGTCACCGCCTTGGGGCCGCCCACGACACGAAGCAGGGCATCGGTTGCGGGATTGCTCGATCGCGTGATCATGATTTCGATCAGGTCGATCGCCTTCATGTGCTGGCCTTCATACACCGGCGCAACCTTGCTGGAAAACCGCGCCGAGCGCCGGGGCAGCAAAAGCGGAAACTCGCTCGTCAGGCTCCAGCGGCCCTGCTCTACGCCTTCGAGAAAAGTCGCAGCGACTGCGATCTTGCTGGTGCTGGCCATGGGGAAACGCTGGTCACCGAGCACGGAGACCGTATGCCCATTCGTAAGGTCGATTGCGGCCACGCCGATGCGCCCGCTCGACCCGTCTGCGAGCTGGGCAATGCGCTCCTCGAGCGCACTGCGATAGATCGCCTGGAAGCTTTGTGGTGCGCGAACCTCGGTCCCAAGCGCATTGTCGAATTGCGAAGTGAAATCGACCCCACCGCTTGATCCGCCGCCCGCATGAGATTGCGCCATCGCAGGTCCGGCAAGGGCAAGCGCCCCTGCGACCAGCATTCTCCCGAGTGTTTTGATCCGCATGCCCGCCCGTGTAACAAATACGTGGTTATCGAAACCTTAACGGAAGTCGGTGCATACAAACAAGCGCGGCCGCGACGGAATGTGTCGCAGCCGCGCCAGAAGCTGTCAGAGGGTTGGATTGGTCAAGCCGAAACGATGGCTTTTTCGATGCGATCTGTCGGCTCCCCCGTCATGGTCTTGTCGATCTCGCCGACAAGCCGTTTCTCCAGCTCACTGTGATAATGGCGCCGCATTTCGCCCAGCGTTTTCGGATCCGCGATGACCAGCACATTGTCAATCTCGCCGGAGATCGCTTTGGCATTGAGCCATTCCGCAGCGGCTGCACCATGGGCGAGTTCATTGAGATCGGTTCGACCATGTTTTTGCCCGAGATCGTCCTGGTGTTTCACCCCGGCGCTGAAATTGGTCGCAGAAAGATCGGGCTTTTGCGCATCGCCGAGCTTCGGTTCGAGCGCCTGGCCGGTGTTGCGCATGACTGTAAAGTTCTGGCCATCAACGATGGCGACATGAGCTTTGTTGGGCAGTTTCATAAGGCATCCCTTTTGTGGATTACGTTCAACCATCCAACGGGTGAACGCGCCGCGGGGTCCTGCTTTCTTCGCAGTTTATGGATCGGCGATGGACCTTCGCAGAGTTGTTGCTTGCCAATTGCGCGCGCCGCGGCTTGAAGCAGTCAAAAGGAAAATTGGGGGAAAGAACATGTCACGTATCATCCGTACTGTCACGGCCGGGCTCCTGCTGGGCACGGCCTTGCCGGCGATGGCGCAACCCGTGCCGATCGTGTTGCCCGGAGCTCCCGGAGAGGCCTCACGCATCGTGAACGAAAGGCAGGCAATCGACCTGTCGGACACCTCCTATTCTCCTGCCGACGTTTCCTTTATGCAAGGCATGATCGTTCACCATCAGCAAGCGGTCGATATGGCTGCGTTGGTCAACGACCGGACGAACAACGATGCGATCGTCAAGACGGCTGACCGTATTGCAGCAAGCCAGCAAGACGAAATGAAATTCATGCGCGAATGGCTTGACGAGCGCGACGAGCCCTTGGCGATGGACCACTCTGCGCATCAGGGCAATGCGATGCACCATGCCATGAAGGGCATGGCGACACCCCAACAGATGGCGCAACTTGCCGCCTCCAACGGCACCGAATTCGATCGTTTGTTCCTGCAATTGATGGTCGCACATCACCAAGGCGCTCTCGACATGGTCGAGGAACTCCACGATGCGCCAGGCAGCGCATATGAACCGGTCATGTTCGAGTTCACCAACGAAGTCGTCAGCGACCAGCAGAGCGAAATAGATCGCATGAACGGCGTCCTCGCCGAGCTGTCGACAGATCCACGCGCCACTCTCGCAGCGGGATTTCGCGACGCGGGCGAAGCTATTTCGAACCTTCGTCTTGTTACGGCACAACCCAAGCCAGTCGGCTTCTTCGATCCAGAAAATCCGGCGCAATTGCGCCCCTTGAAGCCGAAGAAAGAAGGCGAGGACGAGAAAAAGGCTGACGCCGACGACGACGCAAACGAGGACAAACCGCAATTTGGAGAGCGCGGCTCGCTGCTGAGCTTCGCCAACACCGACATCGCGTTTTCAGGCGATCTGATGGTCGCCGGCAATTACCACGGTTTCAACGCGTATCGTCTTGGTGAAGACGGCGCCCCCCAATTACTGTCTTCCACGGTCTGTCCGGGTGGCCAAGGCGATGTCTCGATCGTGGGCGATCTGCTGATCATGAGCGTCGAAGACAGCCGTGGCCGGATCGACTGTGGCCTTGGTGGTGTCGACGGGCGGAATAGTCCCGAGAGGTTCCGCGGCTTGCGCCTGTTCGACATCTCCGACATTTCCCGTCCAAGGCAGGTCGGCCAGGTACAGACGTGTCGTGGCAGCCACACGCATTCGATTGTCAGCGCCGACGAAACCAGGCTGGTGGTCTATAATTCGGGCACGAGTTACGTGCGCGATGCCGAAGAATTGACCGGTTGCTACAACAGTGCCGGGGACGAAACGGCCCTATTCAGTATCGACGTGATCGAGATTCCGCTGGCCAATCCGTCGGCAGCGCGCATCGTCGACCGGCCACGCGTCTTCGCTCGCGAGGGTCAGATCGCGGGTCTCTGGCGCGGAGGTGATCACGGGGAAGGCACGCAGGATACGAGCGTTACGAACCAGTGCCACGACATCACGGTCTTCCCTGCGAAAAAAATCGCGGCGGGCGCATGCTCCGGCAACGGTATCGTCCTCGACATTTCCGATCCGATGAAGCCGGTGCGGATCGACGACGTCACCGACAAGGGCTTTGCCTATTGGCACTCGGCGACATTCAACAACGACGGCACCAAAGTCCTCTTCACCGACGAATGGGGCGGCGGCGGTCGTCCGCGGTGCCAGGCAGGCGATCCGACAAGCTGGGGCGCCGATGCGTTTTACGCTCTGGTCGACGGCAAGCTGGAATATCGCGGGACATTCAAATTGCCCGCGCCGCAGACCGACATGGAGAACTGTGTCGCGCATAACGGTTCGATCATTCCTGTGCCCGGCCGCGATATCTTCGTGCAGGCCTGGTATCAGGGCGGGATCAGCATCATCGATTTTACCGATGCTGCGAACCCGTTCGAAATCGCCTATTTCGATCGCGGTCCGGTCGACAAGGACCAACTGATAACGGGCGGTTACTGGTCGGCATATTGGTACAAGGGTCGAATCTACGCGACGGAGATCGCACGCGGTCTGGACGTTTTCGCGCTGGAGCCGAGCGAACATCTGACTGCGGAGGAAATCGCAGCGGCAGAGGGCGCGATCTATCCGGGCAATGTGTTCAACCCCCAGACCCAGACGCAAGTCACCTGGCCGGCGGAACTCGTCGCAGCGGCCGAGGCGAGCCGCAAGGGCGGTTAAAACCAGCCGCGAATGCCAAGCAGGAGAGCGATTCCGTCCGGATCCTTTCCTGCCGCACGCGCGATCTCTGCGGTTTGGCCCAGCCTGGCTTCGTAGCCGACACCGATGTAAGGCGCGAATTCGCGGGCCAGTTCATAGCGCAGGCGCAATCCCGCTTCGACCTTCACGATGCCGGCGCCAGTGTCGCGTTTAGGAATGTCCTGCGCTGAAAACTCCATCTCGACCCGCGGCTGCACAATCAGGCGCTGGGTAATCTTCTGGTCGTATTCACCCTCCACTCGCGCAGTCACATCGCCTTTTTCCGAGATGAAAAGCGTGCCGTCCAATTCCCACATGTAGGGAGCGAGGCCCTGCACGCCGACGGCGAGATGGCTGCGAGTGTCAGGCTGCAGATCCAGGCGGACGCCAGCCTGCAGGTCGAAGTACGGTCCGATCGCATGACCCCAGAGGGCCTGGACTTCTGCATCGTCGATGCTGCCGACGAAATCGCCCTCGCCTTCCGACTTGAGGACGAATTTGTCGATGTCGCCACCGTACCAACCCTGCACATCCCATAGATAGGCATCGTGGCCGTCCGCAATGCGCGCTTCCAATCGCTCGACCATGATGATGCCGGTGGTCATCCCTCCATGCTCGGCGTGATTGGCCGCGCGTGCGGCTGCCATCCTTTCCGCTCCCCAGACCGCGTCGGCGGCATGTGCTGGTCCTTCTAACGCCGCATGTGGAGGCGGACCGGAGGGCAAGTCGATCGAGGCATGGTCAGAATGATCAGAGTGGTCTGTCTGGCCCGTCATCTCGGGCAAAACAAACGGTTCGGGCGTTTTCGGCTGATCGGCTTGCGTCTGCGACGCGACCTGTTCGGACGCGTGCCCTTGTGCCGAATGATCTTTGGCCCCTCGATCGTGAGTGGCGTGGTCCTGGGCGGCGGCCGGCATGGCCACCAAGGTTGCGGCGCCGAGGAAAAGGATGCGGAATGTCACGTTTCCTCTCCCGAAGAGGGGAACGGCCTGACGGTAACAGTCTGCATCATTCCGGCGTGCATGTGATAGAGCAGGTGGCAATGGAAAGCCCAGTCGCCCGGCTCGTTCGCCGTCAGGTCGAAGGTTGCGCTGCCGCCCGGTTGAACGATCACCGTATGCTTGAGCGGCTGGTTCATCATGCCGGCACCGTTGACCAGTTCGAAGAAGTGGCCGTGAAGGTGAATCGGGTGGGCCATCATTGTATCGTTGACCAACTTGACGCGTACGCGTTCGTCATAGGCGAACCGGATCGGCGTGTCTGTGACGGCTGAAAACTTCCGCCCGTCGAAGCTCCACATATACCGTTCCATGTTGCCGGTCAGATGGATTTCCATCTGCCGCGTCGCCATGCGATGCGGGTTGGGCCGTTTCGCGACGAGGTCCGTGTAGCGCAGGACGCGATGTTCGACCGCGTCGAGGCCCAGGCCAGGAAAATCCATCCGATCGACAGGCATGGGTGACACCATGTCTATCCCGGGGCCAACCTTGACATCGGGTGGCAATGCGTCGGTGTCGCGCATGGCATGGTCCATCGCACTCGGGCCATCGGTTTCGGCGGCATCGTCTCCATGCCCCCCACTTTCATGGCCCATGTGGCTCATGGAGCCCATGCCCATATCGGCCATGGTGAGTGTCGGTATCTCGCGCAAAGATGGCGGGGCGGCGCGTTGTCCTGGCACCGAGGTAAGCGTGGCAAAGCCCATGTCCGAGCGGTCCATCGCTTCGGCCACGATGCCATGCGCTCCGGCGCCGGGATTGATGATGACATCATAGGTTTCGGCAGTGCCGATCTGGAACTCGTCCACCACGACATCGGCCACGTCCATTCCGTCGGCTGCGATAACTGTCATCGGTACGCCGGGAATGCGCACGTTGAAGAAAGTCATGGCCGAGCCGTTGATGAAGCGGAGCCTGATCCGCTCTCCGGGAGTGAAGGCGTATTCGAGGCCGTCCTCTGGCCCGTGGCCATTGACGAGATAGGTGTAAGCCGGGGCAGAAACGTCCGCGATGTCGCGAGGATTCATGCGCATGCCACCCCATTTCAGCCGGTCGCCAATGGGCATCCGGCCTTCGGTTGCAGTCTGCATCTGGTCATTGAAGTAGTGCTCGCCGACCTTGAGCTTGCGCATGATCTCGTGTGGATGCAGCGCAGCAAATTCGCTCAGCATGACGACGTAATCGCGATCGTAGCGCGGATCTGGATCAGCACTGTCTATGATGATCGGGCCGTAATGGCCTGCCTGTTCCTGCAGGCCCGAGTGACTATGCCACCAGTATGTTCCGCTCTGGCGGACGGGGAATTCGTAAGTGAAGGTTTCGCCCGGTGCGATGCCGGGAAAGCTCACCCCCGGCACTCCGTCGAATTGAAACGGGAGAAGCAGGCCATGCCAGTGGATGGAGCTGTCTTCGTCCAGCGTATTGGTCACGTCGATGCGCAGGTCCTGCCCTTCGCGCAGCCGTAGGAGAGGGCCGGGGACAGTCCCGTTGACCGCGATGGCGTGGCCGCTGCGACCGCCGACGCTGCGGTGATGCGCCGCGATGGTCAGGGCGATCCGTTCGCCCGACAGTGCGCCGAAGCCGCTGGCGGCGTGATTCAGGCTTGCCCCGCGAGCCCATGAGGGCATAGCTAATCCAGCGGCGGCGAGCGCGCTCGTCCCGGCGATGAAATTGCGGCGCGACAGGGGATTGATCGGCATAGCGCTTGAGTCTCCTGTGACGCGCTATATGATACCCCCATAGGGTATACAAGAGAGAGCCAGACGATGGGCGAGAATAAAGCCATCCTCAACCGACTGCGCCGTGTCGAAGGGCAGGTGCGCGGGGTTGCCCAAATGGTCGAAGATGACCGCTATTGCATTGACATCCTGCACCAGTTGCAGGCCGTGAAGTCGGCTCTTGCGCGGGCCGAGGACGAGATACTCAAGAACCATGCGGCGCATTGCGTTGCCGAGGCGATTGCGTCGGGCGATGCCGAGGACCAGCAAGCCAAGTTCAGCGAACTGATCGATCTCTTCGGCAAGACGAAGCGTTAGAGAAACGGCTTATAGCTGACCGCATCATGGCGGTGGCCTGGTCGAATTCGAATGAAGACAAGGAAGCCCGGCGGGATCGCTCCCGCCGGGCTCTTATTATGGCGCTGGCCGAGGGGTAGGGCTTAGAAGCCCATTCCGCCCATGCCACCCATTCCGCCCATGTCGGGCATCGGGGCCGCAGCCTTGTCTTCCGGCTTTTCGACGATGGCCGCTTCGGTCGTGATCAGCAGACCTGCCACCGAGGCAGCATTCTGCAGCGCGGTACGCACCACCTTGGTCGGGTCGATCACGCCAGCCGCAACCAGGTTCTCGTACGTGTCGGTCGCAGCGTTGAAGCCAAGACTGTCGTCCTTGCCTTCGAGCAGCTTGCCGGCAACCACGGCGCCGTCATGGCCAGCGTTGCTGGCGATCTGGCGAACCGGAGCCTGAAGGCCGCGACGCACGATGTCGATGCCGCGGGTCTGGTCGTCGTTCTCGCCGGTCAGCCCTTCGAGAGCCTGTGCTGCGTAAAGCAGCGCAGTGCCGCCGCCCGGAACGATGCCTTCTTCGACGGCAGCGCGGGTTGCGTGGAGCGCATCGTCGACGCGGTCCTTGCGTTCCTTGACCTCGACTTCGGTAGCACCGCCGACCTTGATCACGGCAACACCGCCGGCAAGCTTCGCCAGGCGTTCCTGCAGCTTCTCGCGGTCGTAGTCGGACGAGGTATTGTCGATCTGCGTGCGGATTTCACCGACGCGCGCCTTGATGTCGCCTTCGTCACCGGCACCGTCGACGATGGTGGTGTTGTCCTTGTCGATGGTGACGCGCTTGGCTTCACCGAGCATGCCGAGCGTGACGTTTTCGAGCTTGATGCCGAGATCCTCGCTGATCATCTCGCCCTTCGTCAGGATCGCGATGTCCTGCAGCATGGCCTTGCGCCGGTCGCCGAAGCCCGGAGCCTTGACGGCTGCGACCTTGAGGCCGCCGCGCAGCTTGTTGACCACGAGGGTGGCCAGCGCTTCGCCTTCGATGTCTTCTGCGATGATCAGCAGCGGACGGCCCGACTGGACAGCCGCTTCGAGCACCGGCAGCATCGACTGCAGGTTCGAGAGCTTCTTCTCGTGGATCAGGATGTACGGGTTTTCGAGTTCGACCGTCATCTTGTCCGGGTTGGTGATGAAGTACGGCGAAAGGTAGCCGCGATCGAACTGCATGCCTTCGACGGTTTCGAGCTCGAATTCGAGACCCTTGCTCTCGTCGACGGTGATCACGCCTTCCTTGCCGACCTTTTCCATGGCTTCGGCGATCTTCTCGCCGACTTCACGGTCGCCGTTGGCGGAAATGATACCGACCTGGGCGATTTCGCTCGAGCCGGAAACGTCCTTCGAACGGTTCTTGAGGTTCTCGACGACCTTCTCGACAGCGAGATCGATGCCGCGCTTGAGGTCCATCGGGTTCATGCCGGCAGCAACCGACTTCATGCCCTCGGTCACGATCGACTGGGCAAGCACGGTGGCGGTGGTGGTGCCGTCACCCGCGGCGTCGTTCGACTTCGAAGCGACTTCCTTGAGCATCTGCGCGCCCATGTTTTCGAACTTGTCCTTCAGTTCGACTTCCTTGGCGACAGTGACGCCGTCCTTGGTGATGCGGGGCGCGCCGAAGCTCTTGTCGATCACGACGTTGCGACCCTTGGGGCCGAGCGTGACCTTTACGGCATTGGCGAGTGTGTCGACACCGCGCTGAATGCCTTCGCGCGCGTCGCGGCTGAACTTTACGTCCTTTGCAGCCATGATGATGATTCCTTTATCGAAAAATTTGAAAGTTCACTGAAAGTTCACTCGAAAATCACGGTTCAACCGATGACGCCCATGATGTCGCTTTCTTTCATGATCAGCAGGTCTTCGCCGTCGATCTTGACTTCGGTGCCTGACCACTTGCCGAACAGCACGCGATCGCCAGCCTTGACGTCGAGCGCGGTGACGGTGCCGTCTTCGGCCTTCGCGCCGTTACCGACGGAGACGATTTCGCCTTCGCTCGGCTTTTCCTGTGCGCTGTCGGGAATGATGATGCCGCCGGCGGTCTTCTGGTCGGCTTCGATGCGACGGACCAGTACGCGGTCGTGCAGCGGACGAAATGCCATGTTGTGACCTTTCTCGTTTCAGAGTTGATATGAACCTTGGCACTCACGGTATACGAGTGCCAGCGGCGCGCATATGTTAATCGCGCGGAGCAGAGTCAACGGGTCGGGAACGAAAAAATCTGCTGCCGTTGGATGAAGGCAAACCCGATAACGGCCGGCAGGCAGATTTCTTGGCAGAATGCGCCGGCAACACAGCCTTCGACGTGCAGGAGCACCCCATCTCTACAACAGCAGCCACCACCACCGCAGTCGCGCAGCGCAGCTTTCCCGAACAGGCGCTAGTATGGCTCAAAGTTCACATGATCGAAATCGCCGGAGCCTTCGCCGTCCTGATTATCGGGCTGCTGCTGGCACGGATCCTGTCGAAATGGGTCGAGCGGGCGCTGAAGCGTTCGCCGCATTTCGATGCGACGATTGCAAACTTCCTGTCGAATCTCGTGAAATATGCGCTGTGGGCGATGGTGCTCATCACCGTCCTGACGCAATTCGGGGTCGAAACCACGAGCATACTGGCTGCCCTGGGCGGCATGGCGCTGGCCATCGGCCTGGCACTACAAGGGACGCTGAGCAATGTCGCGTCGGGCGTGATGATCCTGGTGCAGCGGCCGTTCAAGGTTGGCGAAGCGATCAATGTCGGCGACATCACCGGCGTGGTCCAGGAGATTGGACTGTTCACGACCGAACTCAAGCAGTTCGACGGCCTGTTCGTCATGATCCCCAATTCCGAGCTGTGGAACCAGCCTATCGTCAATTATCACCGGCATCCGATCCGGCGGTTCGAACTGGTGGTCGGTATCGGATATAATGACAGCATGGATCAGGCGCGGCGCGAGTTGCTCGCCCTGGCCGAAGCGGACGAACGCGTTCTGGACGATCCCGCGCCAGTTGCCTTCGTCAATTCGCTCGACGACAGTTCGGTGGGGATAGGCATGCGCGTGTGGTGTGCGACCGGCGATTATCTCGGCCTGAGCTGGGACCTGACCGAAGCCGCCAAGGCACGCTTCGACGATGTCGGGATCACGATCCCGTTCCCGCAACGCGAGGTCACGCAGCGGGCTGCCTAGGGCTTAGAGCTTGCGGAAAGACGCGCGATCAGGCGTTGTGCGTTTCCGGTTCGGAGAAGCGATCGGGCGACCGTTCCAGTTTGCCGTCGGCTTTCCGCGAGGCGCGCGAGCCTGACGATTGGCGCGTGTAGGCGGCGGCATAGCCTGTCCGCCGATAGAGCTTGTGGCCCGAGAGCCATTCGAAAAGCCTTCCCAATGCGCCGAACAGGAACTGGAAAACGCGGGCAATGACTTTGATGATTTCGAATAATAGCAGCAGCGGCCAGATCAGGATCAGCGGCGGCCTCTTGCGCATCGTCTTGCTGACGGAAAGTCGAGGGAAGAGCCGGACGAACATCGCGCCCGAAAAGAATGCCGCAACGATATATAATGCGACAAGAATTGCCGCATCCACCCACGTACTGGCGACCACCATGACGCGCCCCTAGATCAACGCGCATGTCGATGCGCTATATTTAATGAAACCCCGGTTAATCTTGTTATTGAAGCATTGAAATTACGCTAGCAAGTCAAAATCAAGACTGATTATGTATATAAAATCTAGATAATTGGGTATCCGGCGTTCCAGTCGTTCGAAAATGTGCGTTCAAACCGACAGCAGCCCATCAACTTAGTTCACCTAATGTGATGACTTGGCCAAGCGACTGGCGATTCGTGCGTCGGCTACGCGCGCGTCGTCAATCCAAGCCCGTCGCGCCGGTGCCAGCGCCACGTCAGCAGAATCGCCGCAAAGAACAGGCCGACGGCCAGGCCGATCCACACGCCCGTACCCTCCAGCGGCGTCGCAAAGCCGAGCCACAGCGCGGTGCCGATGCCGGGCACCCAGTAGGCAAAAGCCGCGATCCACATCGGCACGCGCGTATCCTGAAGGCCGCGCAAGGCACCCGCGGCGACGGCCTGCATGCCGTCGAAGAGCTGGAAGGCCGCAGCAATCACGATGTATCTTAGCGCGAAGCCCACGAGCACGGCATTGGCCGGATCCCACGGGTCGACGTAGATCGCGATCAGCGGCTTTGGTATCGCGATCATGGCGCTGGCGGTGAGCGCCATGAAGCCGGTGCCGATCGCAATCGCCGCCCAACCTGCGCGCTTCATCCCCTCGGTATCGCGCGCACCGTAGAAATAGCCGACGCGGATCGTTGCCGCCTGACCGACACCGAACGGCACCTGGAACGCGAGAGCGGCGATCTGGAGCGCGACGGTGTGCGCGGCAAGCTGGCTCGCGCCGATGTTGCCCATCAGAAACGCGGCAGCGCCGAAAATGCCGGCCTCTGCCGTGATGGTGAGTGCAATCGGCGCACCGATGCGCGCGATGTGTCCCAGCCGTGCCCAATCGGGCGACCACCATCGGCCAAGCGTGCGATAGCGGTGCAGCCTGGGGTCGAGACGAATGGCGACCACGTAAGCGCCCAGCGTCGTGAATGAGGTGATGATCGTGGCGATCGCGGCGCCTCGCAATCCCAGTTCGGGCGCGCCGAAATTGCCGAAGATAAAGGCGTAATTCGCGGCGGCATTGACGAAGATCCCGGCGGCGGTGATGACGGTCGCAAGGATCGGCCGGTCGAGCGCTGAAACGAAGCTGCGCAAGACGTTGTTAAACAGCATCGGCACCATCGAGAGCACCAGCAGCGTGTTGTATTCGACGGCGAGGCCGACGATTTGCGGTTCCTGTCCCGTGATGCGCATGATCGGGCCAAGCAAGAGGCAGAGCGCCATGCCGAAAATTCCGGCGATGACCGAAAGCCATAGCGCCATGCGAACCGAACGCCGCACCGGGCGCAAGGCGGGGGCTCGCTCGCCCAGTTCCGCCGCAATGACCGGTGCGACCGCGCCCGTAAGACCCGACAGCGCCCACATGACCAGGCCGAAGAGCGCGACCGCGAGAGCCGAGGCGGCAAGCTGGTCCTCGCCGAGCCTGGCGATGAAGATCACGTCTACCGCATAGGTCAGCATCTGGAGCAGATTGGCGAGCGCCAGCGGCCAGCTCAATCGCAGCGTTGCGGCGAATTCGCCGCGCCAGCCGTCACCGCGGGTCGCGGGGGCCTGCAACAAAGCATCGTGTGTCATGGCAAGCCGGTCCGGATAGGGGCGCGGACCATGCCTGGCAAACGCCATCCGACGTGCCCGGCCAATTCGTTTCCCACTGCACCCCGCCGGCCACACCTAGTGTCATTGCGCCTGCGCCGAACCGTGCAGTAAACGTGGCAGATACCGGACATAGCATTGGGAAAACATCGCCTTAGCGCGGGAAACCGGTTTCATTGGCGGCGCAAATTCGATAGAAGGCAATCGAAAATTAACCGGACGGGTCCAAAATGCCCGCCAGATCAAGGGTCGCACCTATGACGTATAATTTCCCCATGGGGAAAGGGGATGTCCTCATGTATGCCCACACGTCGGACCGGCTGGTTGTCGACCAGCCGCTGACGGTCGTCCTGCCGGGGCCCGACGAACACGAGGCGCAGGTCGCCTGGTCGGGAGACGAGCTTTACGGTTGTCGCTTTGCAGTCGACCTGACCAAGGCGCAGTTGAGCGCCGCCCTGTTGCGGGCAAGGCCGCAGCACGCGCTGGCGCCACGGCCCGAGGAGCGGGACCTGAGCGATGAAACGCTGGGACAGCGGATCAAGCGGCTGCGCGAGGCGTCGCCGCATTCGATGATCGCGCTGGCGGAGAAAGTCGGCGTGACCAAACCGACGCTGTGGAAATGGGAAACCGACAAGGTGCGGCCGCGCGGCGGCGCGGTGAAAGCGCTGGCATCGGTGTTCGGGATCGACGAGCTCGACCTGCTGTATGGCGGTGCCCAGTCGGTGCAGCCGCAGGTGCACGCTGCCGCTGTTGGAGGCCACTCATTCGGGATCAACCCGCTTGCCGAAATGGTCGCGTCGAGCCGCGCGGCGATTGCGCAGCTGGCAGGGGTCGACGAGCGCAAGGTGCGGGTTTCGATCGACTGGTAACAGGCAGCCGAACGCCGCGCAAAAGCGAGCGATTTGGTCGCATCAGGATTGCCATGATACAGTCCCTCCCGCGACTCGGAGGGATTATCGATGCAATTCAACATTGCGGCGATAACGGCCGTGGCCCTTGCCGCTCTAGTGGCGCAAGGGCCCGGCACCGCACGGGCGCAAACCATCGCCGAAGCGCCCGCGGGAACGGGGGGCGCAGGCGCTTCGGCGACCCCGGTTTTCCTGGTTTCTACCGTTCAGCCCGCTGAGGGCGAAGCTGGCATCACAGATTTTGGCGGCGCTGACACGACGTCAGACCTTGGGAGCGGACTGACTGTCGCGACCGACCGCGCGGTGATCACCTATGGCCGCGCCGTCGACCTGGCGGGGCGCGACGTTGTACCGGTGCGAGCGATGGGCGGGCCTGCGGTGGTCGGGCGCTTTGCCGGACATGCGCCCTTGTCGCGGGCGCGGCTGACGAGCGGTTTCGGGCAGAGGCGGCACCCGGTCTTTGGCACGCGCAGTTTCCATAGCGGGATCGACCTGGCGGCGGCGCAGGGGACTCCGGTGCAGGCATCGTCGGGCGGAAGAGTGCGCCGGGCGGGCCATGCCGGCGGGTACGGCGTGCTGGTGACCATCGAGCATCCGGGCGGGATCGAGACGCGCTATGCCCATCTGTCGGCAGTTGCGGTGCGACCGGGGCAGACGGTCGGTGCGGGCGAGGTGATCGGCTATGTCGGATCGACCGGACGATCGACCGGCCCGCATCTGCATTACGAAGTGCGATCGGGCGGCGTGGCGGTCGATCCGGCGCGATACTGGCCCACACGATAACTATCTGAAATAGCGTAGATAATCAGTCGGGCAGCGCGAGCGAGATCGTGTCGCTACCGGGATCGTAGCGCAGGTCTATGCCGCGCCTGCGCAGATCGTTGAAGGTGGCAAGGCCGCTGGCATCCTGCAGCGCAGGCGGCGGTGTGCGGCCCGTATCGCGCAGCAGCCGGGCGAGATCCTGCCGGTCGACCAGCAGGCGCGATCCGGCGTCGACGTGGACTGCCGCGCTGCCGATATCCCCGCCGTTCATGCGGAACACCTTGCGCACCACGACCGCATCGCCCGCGATCCGTTCGGGCGTGGCGCCGCTGGCGCCGAGATCGAAATTGGTCGCGATGACGCCATTGCGGGCAGGCGGGGCGAGCGGGGGCGGGGCTGCGGCGAGAGAGGGCGGCGGGGGCGCTTCGCCGGTTCGGGCAGCCTCTGCAATCGCATCGGACACCGAGGGGTCGAGTGTGGGAATCGCCTCGGTATTTCCAACAGGAGCGGGGTCGGCGCGGCGATCGGCGGGAGGTCGTGGGCGCGTGGCGAAAGCCACTGGTGGGACGAGATCGAAGCGCTGGAAACGCGGCGGGTGCGGGGCAGAGAGCGATGCGCCCCAGACGATGGCCGCGAGCGCGCAGGCGAAGGCAAGCGCGCCTGCCGCGCGGGCTGCTGCCCCGAGTTTCTGCGCTGTGTCCATGCAAACCCGCCCCCTTGCGAATTCGCGACCCGGGGCGAGGATTATCACGCGCAATGGGGATTGGCGAGGGGTGGCGCCGAGGTTCGGCGGCGGAACGGTGTCTGGCAAAACAATCCGTTAAAACAGCGCGTTACTGCGCATTCGGACGTAATCCCCGCGCGCAAAGTGCCGTGATTTCAGATGGCCAGGCGGCGGCGGTAGGTGATGTTCACGCGGTCGGACAGGAGCAGGTAGGGCAGCCAGAGCGCGGCGCTGATCAGGACCTTCTGGACATTGCCTTCGAGCAGGGCGGCGAGGGGGGCAGCGACGGCGGCGGGGAGGCTGCCCTGGGCGTGGACGGTCTGCGCGACCATCAGCTGCATGGCGATGTCGAGGCCCCAGGTGATCGCGAGCATGCGCGGGAACATCGGGGCGGAGCGCAGGGCCATCACGAAACAGGTGACGTAGAGGAAGTTCATCACGATGACATCGGCGGCCATGGCGAGGAAAAGGACGCGGCCCCAATCGGGCGCGGCATGGCCCATGGCGGGCACGGCGAGGAGGAATTCGCCGGAGCGAAACACAACATTGAGGAGCATGCCGAGGAGGAGCGAGGCCATGAAGCCGGTGGGGCCGTAGAGCGGGTGACGGCCCGCCGTATCCCAATCGAGCTGGCGCCAGCGGCCGACGAAGGTGAGGCGCAGGCCGGGCTCTATCCCGCGGTATCCAGGGCGATAGATGACCTGCCCCAGGCGCAGCGCGAGCCGCGACTTGCGGCGTGACCCGTGGCGGGAGTCGCCGCGATCCGGAGCGCGACCAGCGCGAGAAAGGCGCATATCCACCACGGCACGGCGCGTTCGAGCGCGCGAGGCAGCCGTTCGACGAACGTCACGGTTTTCGCATCGGCGCGGGCGATCCAGAGCCGGAAAAGCGAGCGAAGGGAGTCGGGGCGGTCCATGGTGTTTCCGATTCCAGAAATTGCACGTTGCGGTTGCATTGGGCAAGCCAGTAACGCCAAAGGCTGCCTTCGGTTGCGAATCACTAGGCGGTTATCGTTAATTTTGCGTCAATTAGGCCAAAAAGCGTGTCGCACGAGTCACTCGTCTTGCCAAATTAACCGCGAAAAGTAACCGAAATCGGCGCTAACCCATTGAAGTTGCAATATGGTTGCAAATCGGCTGCCAAAGCCTTGACTATCAGCAGCGGGGCGAGGATTATTAAGGGGTTCCGTGAGGACACCAGCGTAGCGACCCGGCGTAACTGCCGGAAAACAATAAGAGTGGTCGCGCCGGTTCCGTAGCAGATGCCCGCACGGACATGGGTAGCCCGGAAATAGAGGCCGGGGCCCATCGATCAACATTCGGGAGGGACATCCCGAACATGGATTTGAGGGTATTGTAACATGGTTAAATTCTTCAAGGATTTCGCACGCGACGAGTCGGGCGCTTCGGCAGCCGAATATGCGCTTATTCTGGCGATTGTCGGCACGGGTATTGCACTCGCTGCAACCAATCTCGGCAATGCAATTTCCGGTGCCATGACCACTGCGTCAGGCTGTATCTCCAGCAAAGGCTCAACCTGCTAATAGCGTACGACACGGCTCGCCTACTTAAAAGGCGGGCCGTTTTTTCTCAGGCTTTCTCTAGTCGTCAGGGGGGACGCAGATGGAGCGGCGTAATATCATCATTATCGCGGCGGCGGTCGTCCTCGGCCTGATCGCCGTCTATCTGGCAAACAGTTACTTCGGCGCGCGCGAGGCGCAGCAGGAGGCGGTGGCCGAGCAGCAGAAGCTGGTCAATGTCGCGGTGGCGACGCAGGATTTGGCGTTCGGATCGGTGCTGACCCCCGAAACGGTGCGGATGGTGTCGTGGCCGGCCAATTCGGTGCCGCCGGGCGCCTTTCGCGACATGAGCCGGTTTGCCGGGCAGGACGTGGCCATCCGCCCGATCGCCCGCGGCGAACCGATATTGAATTCACGGATATCGTCGCGTGCGGTGCTATCCGAAAACATCCCCGAAAACATGCGCGCGGTGACAGTGCCGGTGGACGATGTGACCGGCGTGGCCGGCTTCGTGACGCCGGGCGATGCGGTCGACATCTACCTGACGCGCAGCGTGCCGGTCGAAGGCGCCGATGCCGACGACAAGATGGTGACGGTGGTGCTGGAAAACGTCCAGGTGCTGGCGATCGACCGGCGGTCGAGCGAGACCGAGACCGAGCCGCAGGAACTGAAAATGGCGACGATGCTGGTCGACCCGGCGAGCGCGCAGAAGCTGGTGCTGGCGAAGGACATCGGCACGCTGAGCCTGGCGCTGCGCAATGTGGAAGACCGGATGATGGGGGCCAACCCGATCGTGACGACGGCGCAACTGGGCGGACGCCCGCCACGCCGCCGCAGCGGCGGAACGGGCGCCAGTAGCAGCGCGGCAGCGGCGACGCCGGCGCAGGCGCGATATGTGCCCGCCGCAGCCGGACCCGCGACGACGGCCGCCGCCGCAGCGCCGGTCCCGACCGGGCCGACCATGACAGTGTACCGCGGCACAGAAGGCGAGCGGCAGGAGGTGCAAGATGGCATTTGAACGGATCCTGCGCGCCGCAGTGGTGGGCACGGCGGCCACGGCGCTGGCGCTGGCCGCCCCGGCAGAGGCGCAATATGTCGATGGCGGCATCCATGCGGGCACGCTGGAAATCCCGGTGAACAAGAGCCAGGTGGTGACCGCCGACCGGCGGATCGCCAAGGTGCTGGTCGGCAATGAGGAAATCGCCGATATCGTGCCGCTGACCGAGCAGTCGATATACGTGCTGGGCAAGGCGGCGGGGACGACGAGCCTGACGCTGTACGACCATGTCGGGCGCGTGTTGTCGGTGATGGACATATCGGTCGGCCCCGATGCGGAGGCGTTTCGCGGACAGGTCGCGCGATTGCTGCCGGGCAGCGAGATCGACGCGCATATCAGCGGCGATTCGCTGATCCTGACGGGCATCGCAAGCGACCCCGGCACGATCGACCGCGCGGTGCAGCTGGCGCGGACCTATGCCGGCGACAAGGTCGTGAACATGGTGTCGCTAGGCAGCAGCCAGCAGGTGATGCTGGAAGTGCGGTTTGCCGAAGTGCGGCGCGAGATCGGCGAGGATATCGGCGTGCGCGGGTTTGCCGGAAAGGACAATTTGATCTTCGGATCGGGGCCGGGGGCAGGCACGACGAATGGCGTGCTGGAAGTGGCGGACATTTTCGACAGTTTCGGCGTGGTAAACGCCGCTTTCGGCGCATTGGGCCTCGATTTCGACGTTTACCTGAACGCGCTGGAAGAGAAGGGCTTTGCCAAGACGCTGGCCGAGCCGACACTGGTTGCGCTGTCGGGCGAAAAGGCATCGTTCCTGGCGGGTGGCGAGTTCCCCATCCCGGTGGTGCAATCCGGCGGCGGTGGCGGCGATGACGACAACAGCGGTCGCATCACGGTCGAGTTCAAACCGTTCGGCGTAAGCCTCGGCTTCGTGCCGACCGTGCTGGGCGACAACACGATCAATCTGATCGTCGAACCCGAAGTCAGCCAGATCGATCCGGCAGCATCGCTGAGGCTGAACGGGATTGCGATTCCGGGCCTGAAAACGCGGCGAGCCTCGACGACGCTGGAACTGCGCGACGGCGAAAGCTTCGCCATCGCCGGACTGCTGTCGCAGGATTTCCAGACGACGGTGAACCAGGTGCCGGTGCTGGGCAGCATCCCGATCATCGGGTCGCTGTTCCGGTCGAGCCAGTTCCAGAAGGGCGAAACCGAATTGCTGATCGTGGTGACGCCGCGGCTGGTCCGCCCGATCCGGCCCGAGCAGGTGCGCCTGCCGACCGACCGGGTGAAGGACCCGCATTCGATCGATACGGCGACACTGGGCGAAGCATACGACCCCGTCACGTCTGCCGAACTGGCCGGACCGCAGGGGCCGACGGGACGGAGCCACGAACCGACCGCCCCCGCGACAATGGAGCAGGGAGGCGACGACTATGAATTCTGAGACGCTGAAGTTGGCGGGCGCGCTGGCGGCTATGATCGCCGTGAGCGGATGCGCGGAACACGCGCTGCTGGAACAGCCGTGGGACGCGAAGTTCGGCGATGCCAACCGCCAGACGATGATGGCGCAGGTGGTCGACCCCGACCCGGTTTACGACACCGAAATGGCGGGCAGCGCCGAGCACGCGCAGCAGGCGGTGGAGCGGTATCGCACCGATGCGGTGAAGCAGCCCGACACGATTTCAACCACCGAGGGAACCGGGCCCGAGTGAGGAGACGGAGGCGACAGTGAGCAAGGCAAGGACGGTACTGGGTCGATTCATCCGCGACGAGAGCGGGGCCACGGCGGCGATGTACGCGCTGGGCCTGCCGGCATTGCTGGGGATGGCGGGCATCGGTTTCGACTATGCACGGCTCGCCTCGCTCGACACCGAATTGCAGAATGCCGCGGACCAGGCCGCGCTGGCGGGGGCGACGCAGCTCGACGAGGAAAGCGGCGCGATCGCGCGCGCGACCTCTGCCGCGCAGGGCGGGCTGGTGAGCAATTCGACGCTGTTCGCCAATGACGGCGGGGGGACGAACGTCAGCATCGGCAACGTGTATTTCTATGCCAACCGCGCCGATGCGGAGGCGGATACCAACCGGCTGGACCCGAGCAGCGCCAGTGCCGACGAAAACGCCGCGTTCATCCGCGTGGCGGTGGTCACGCGCACGGCCAATTATGCGCTGACCCCGGTGGTGGGCGCTTTCAGCGGCGACATCGATGCCGAGGCGGTCGCCGGGCTGGGCGGCGCGCTATGCCGCACGCCGCCGCTGATGATGTGCAACCCGAACGAGGGCAGCGGCAGCGGTGTGTTCAATCCGGATGCTTACGAAGGCGTCGGGCTGATCGCCAAGCAGGGTAGCGGCAAGACCAAATGGGCGCCGGGCAATTTCGGATTCCTCGATACCGTCCCCGGTAATGGCGGGGGCATGCCCGACGTCAGAAACGCGCTGGGGTGGAATACGCCGCCGGGCGAATGCGTATCGCAGCAGAGCAATTCGACGGTCGACACCGAGACGGGTAACAAGACCGATTTCGCAGACGCGTTCAACACGCGGTTCGACATCTACGAGGACAGCAAGGCCTGCCCCAGCGGCGGGGTCTGCACCGCGTCTGCAAACAGCATTTCGGACCATCGCGGCGTAGGGGTCGGATGTCGCACGGAAGAGCCGGGCACTCCCTATACGCCAGTAGGCGACAGCCCGCTGCCCTCGACCACCACGCCCGACCCGATGGGCCATCCGCGCGACATCTGCCACGCGGCCAACACCGGATCTTGCGGCACGATGGGCAATGGCCTGTGGGACCGCGATGCCTATTTCCGCAGCCGGTACAAGAACGGCGCAACGCCGTGGAGCCATGCCGACTGGCGCGCCTATACCGGCCTGCCCGCCGATGCGACGCGATATGATGTCTACAAATGGGAGATCGAAAATCGCGGCAAGGTGATCGGCGGGGTGACCGTGCTCGACACCCTGAAGGGCAATGCGATGTGCAGCCCGGCGATGGGTTATGGCGACGGATTGGTGCCGGCCGCATCCACCGTCGACCGGCGGCGCCTCTCGGTGGCGGTGATCAATTGCGACGAGCATGGCGTGAAAGGCAATTCGACCGGCGTGCCGGTGCATGTGTTCATGGACGTATTCCTGGTCGAACCGTCGTTAAACCGTTCGACGACCGCGACATCGCGCAAGGAAATCTACGTCGAAGTTATCGGCGAGACGCAGGCCGGCTCGCGCGGCGAGGTGGCCGGTTCGGTGGTGCGGCGCGACATGCCGTATCTGATCCGGTGAGCGGCCCCACGCCCCTGCTGCGCCGATACGCGCGCGATGCGCGCGGCGCCGCTGCTGCGGAGCTGGCGCTGCTGATCCCGCTGCTGGTCATCATGCTGTTCGGCACGATCGAGATGGGGTATTATTTCTATACCGAACACCAGGTGGTGAAGGGCGTGCGCGACGGCGCGCGCTTTGCCAGCAGGCAGAGCTTTACCGCGATCAACTGCACCGGCGGCAGCGTGCCCGGCGGCGTCGAAACGCAGATCAAGGAGGTGACCCGCACCGGCCGCCCGTCGGGCGGAAGCGCGCGCGTGCCCGGCTGGACCAATGCCGACATCACGGTGGGCGTGACCTGCGCCGGGGGCGGGTACAATGCGGGCATTTACAAGAACGAGCCCGATGCGCCGGTGATCACGGTGAGCGCGCGCGTCAATTACAACTCGCTGTTCGACGGGGTCGGCGTGCTGACCGACGGATATGCGCTCAATGCGACGCAGAATGCGGCGGTGATGGGGATATGAGCGCGGCGGCGACATGGCTGCGCCGCTGGGCGCGCGACGAGCGGGGATCGGCGGCGGAATTCGCGCTGGTGTTGCCGCTGGCGCTGCTGTTCTTCTTCGGCATCATCGATGCGGGCCGCTATGCCTACAGCTTCAACCAGGGCGAGAAGGCGACGCAGACGGGCACGCGCTTTGCCGTGGTGACCGACCCGGTGGCGACGGCGGTGTCGCAGAGCTTTCTCGACGTGGATACGAGCGCAGGCACGCTGGCGCAGGGGGACCGGATCCCGGCCGATGCGTTGCCGCTGGTGAGCTGCCCGGCGGCGGGGTGCACGCCAGACAGCGGCACCGATGCGGCGGCGCGCGGGCGGCTGGTCGCGCGGATGCAGCAGATCTGGCCCGCGATCGAGGATGCCAATGTCGTGATCGATTACGAGGGATCGGGGCTGGGCTATGCCGGCAATCCCGACGGGCTCGACATCGCACCCTTCGTCACGGTGCGGCTGACCGGAATGGAATTTACCTCGATCCTGCTTTTCGGGGCGAATGTGGGATTTCCCGACTTTGCCTACACGCTGACGATGGAAGACGGCACGGGGACGGGATCGAACTGATGACCAGGGCCGAAAAACCAGACATGCTTGACCGAGACAAGGCGCTGCGCCTGCCCGCGCCGCTATCGATACTGGCCGCCGCGCCGCAGATCGCCGCGCTGGGCGAGGCGCCACATGCAGGATGGCTGGGCGAGGCGGCGTTCCTGCCCGCCGACGTCGATGCGCCGCCGCCGTGGGGCGAGCTGGGCGAAAGCGGGCTGGCGGTGGTCGAGGTCGACCCCAACGTGCCCGCCAGCATGCAGCGCATCCGCGAAATCCGCGCCCGGCTGCCCGCGCTGGAACTGGTCGCGGCGATCGAGAGCGCCGACGTGCCGCTGGTCCGCACGCTGGTGCGCGAAGGGGTGGCCGATGTCGTCGCGCTGCCGCTGTCGCCCGAGGAAATCTTCCAGGCGGTGGTGGCGATCTACGAAACGAGCGAGGCGCGCAGTGCCGCCGAAGTGGCACTGGCGCCGGTGATCGCGGTGACGCGCGCGCTGGGCGGGACGGGGGCGACGACGATCGCCAGCCACCTGGCCGCCGAACTGGCGTGCGAGGGGGCGAAGGTGTGCGTCTTCGACCTCGACCTGCAATTCGGGCGGATGGCGGAGGTGCTGGGGCTGAACCCGCGGCGCACGCTGACCGACCTGCTGGAGGCGGGCGAGCGGCTGGACGGCGAATTCCTCCACTCGGTCGCGGCTCCGCATGCCAGCGGCCTGTCGCTGGTATCGGCCCCGCGCGAGATCGTGCCGATCGAATCGGTGCGCGAGAAGGACATGGCGCGGATCCTGACGCTGGCGCAGAAACGGTACGATTACGTCGTGCTCGACCTGCCGGCGAATTTGACCAACTGGGTGCTGGCGATCCTGTCGCGCGCCGACAGCGTGGTGATGACCTGCCAGCAGACCATCGCCAGCCTGCAGCACACGCGCCGGATGCTCGACCTGTTCGGCCAGCTCGGCCTCGATACCGGGCGGGTTTCGGTAGTGCCCAACCGTGTCGAGCGGCGGATGTTCGGCGGGATCAGCATGGGCGACGTCGAAACCGCGCTGCGGCGCGAGGTCGAGGTGACGCTGACGCTCGACACGCAGGGGCTGGAGGCAGCGCAGGACCAGGGCATGCTGGTGGGCGAAGTGCGGCGCAAGAGCGGCTTCGGCAGCGACATCGGCAAGCTGGCGGGCGCGGTGCTCGACAATCTGGCGCGGGAGCGCGGGCGGTGAAGTGGAACATCGGTCGCGGCGCCCCTGAGGCGGAATTCGAGGCGGACGAAGTCGACCCGCAACAGATATTCCTGGTCGAGCCTGACCAGGAGGTGGAAAAGCTGCTCCACCTGAAGACGACGATCCATCGCAAGCTGCTCGACCAGATCAACCTGTCGCTGCTCGACAAGCTGTCGCGCGAACAGGTGGAAGAAGAGGTCGGCGACATCGTGCTGGCCATGCTGATCGAGGAAGACGCGGCGCTGAACGCGCGCGAACGCGAGCGGCTGGTGGCCGAAGTGCTCGACGAACTGCTGGGGCTGGGGCCGCTCGAGCCGCTGCTGGCCGACGATTCGGTGACCGACATCCTGGTGAACGGCCACCGCGACGTGTTCGTCGAGCGTGGCGGGCTGCTCGAGCGGACGCCGACAAGGTTCCAGGACGAGAAGCATTTGCTGCGGATCATCCAGAAGATCGTCAGCGCAGTCGGGCGGCGGGTCGACGAATCCTCCCCCTTCGTCGATGCGCGGCTGGCCGACGGATCGCGCGTCAATGCCATCGTCGCTCCGCTGGCCATCGACGGTTCGCTGCTGTCGATCCGCAAGTTCGCCAAGCAGCGGATCGGGATGGAGCGGCTGATCGAGCTGGGCAGCGTGCCCGCCGAAGTGGCGCTGGTGATGGAAGGCATCGTGCGCAGCCGCCGCAACGTGCTGATTTCGGGCGGGACCGGATCGGGCAAGACGACGCTGCTCAACGCGCTGTCGTCGCATATCGACGGGCGCGAGCGGATCGTGACGATCGAGGATTCGGCCGAACTGCAGCTGCAGCAGGACCATGTCGCGCGGCTGGAAACGCGCCCGCCCAATATCGAGGGGCGGGGCGAGGTGACGCAGCGCGACCTGGTCAAGAACGCGCTGCGCATGCGGCCCGACCGCATCATCGTGGGCGAGGTGCGCGCCGGCGAGGCGTTCGACATGCTGCAGGCGATGAACACCGGGCACGACGGATCGATGACCACGGTCCATGCGAATACGGCGCGCGATTCGCTGTCGCGCGTGGAGCAGATGATCGGCATGAGCGGGATCGATATTTCGGCCAAGTCCGCGCGCGCGCAGATCGCCTCTGCCATCAATGTGGTGATCCAGATCGGCCGGCTGGCCGATGGCCGCAGGCGGTTGCTGGGCCTGTCGGAAATCGTCGGCATGGAAGGCGAGACCGTCACCATGCAGGAGATCTTCCGCTTCAAGTTCGGCGGCCGCGGCGAACATGGCGAAGTGCTGGGGCATCACGAGGCGACCGGCATCAGGCCCAAGTTCCTGGAAGCCGCGCACGATCACGGAATCGCCTTGCCGGCGGAGCTGTTCCGCCCCTCGCTGAAGCTGGGTGACGGGTGATGCCGTCGGGCCAGTTCATCCAGATCCTGGTGATGCTGGCGATCTTCGCCTCGATCTTCCTGCTGTCGCAGACGGTGATGAAGGTCGCGTTCGAGGGACGGTCGCGATCGAAGGCGGTGAACAAGCGGCTGAAGATGATCGAATCGGGCGCCGACCGGACCGAGGTGATGGGCGTGCTGCGCAAGCACCGGCCTGATGCGCCGGGCGGGCTGGGCCTGCTGGCCAAGCCGTACGAGAAGCTGCGGCGCAACCTGATGATGGCAGCGGTGCCGCTGGGCATGGGGCAATTGCTGCTGCTGATGTGCGCGCTGTTTGCCGGGACGATCATCGTCGTGTCGCTGATCGCGTTTTCATCGGGCTATGCCTTTACCGGCGGCGTCATCCAGCTGATCCTGGGACTGGCCTTTGCGGTCGCAGTGGGGCTGCCGGTGATGGGGCTGGGGTTCTTTGCGCAACGAAGGCGCAAGAAGATGCAGGAGCAGTTCCCCGTGGCGCTGGACATTTTCGTGCGGGCGCTGCGTTCGGGCCATCCGGTGTCGTCGGCCATCGAGCTGCTGACCGAGGAAATGGAGGATCCGATCGGGTCGGAATTCGGGCTGATTTCCGACGAGGTGTCCTACGGCGCCGACCTGATCGAGGCGCTGAGCGACATGGCCGAACGCTGGGACCTGGACGATGTCAGGATGTTCGTCACCTCGCTCGGCGTGCAGAGCGAGACGGGCGGCAACCTGGCCGAGGTGCTCGACAATCTGACGAGAGTCATTCGCGAACGGGCGACGCTGTATCTCAAGGTGCGCGCGCTGAGTTCGGAGGGGCGGATGACCGGCTGGATGCTGTCGGTCCTGCCGGTGCTGGCCTTTGTCGTGCTGTTCTCGCTCAACCCGCAATTCTATCTCGAGGTGGCGAGCGACCCGATTTTCTACATCGGTTTTCCGCTGCTGGTCGGATGGTACCTGATCGGCGTGACGGTGATTCGCAAGATGGTGAACCTGAAGGTGTGAGATGATCGACTTCCTCGCCTCCAACCCCTTCGCGCGCAACGCCCTCCTCGCCTTCCTGTTCGCGGTGACGGTGTTCGTCGTGTTCCGCATCGGTCGGCTGGCATCGAACCGGATGGACGTGAAGGCGAGCGTTCGCGAAATCGGCAGCAGCACGGGCCGCAGCGAAGGCCAGTCGCTGCGCGACCAGCGCAGCAGCGCCTGGACCGACCTGACCGAGAAGATCGAGAAGGCCGGGCTGAGCCTGGCCGACAGCAAGGACGACGCACTGCGCGAGAAGCTGGTTGCTGCGGGGTACACATCGCCCGCCGCGCCGAAGATCTTCACGCTGGTGCGGCTGGTGCTGATCTTCCTGCTGCCGCTGGGATACTGGGTGATGAGCCGCGCTGGGTCCGAGCCGGACTCGTTCATGTCGACCGCCTTCATCTGCCTGATCCTGGCGACGCTGGGGCTGTACCTGCCCAACCTGTTCGTGCGGGCCAAGGCCGACCGGCGGCGCGAGGCGATAACCAACGGATTTCCCGACTGCCTGGACCTGATGCTGGTCTGCGTGGAGGCGGGACTGGGCCTGGAAGCGGCGATGGACCGCGTCGGCCGGGAAATGGTGACGTCGCATCCGCTGGTTTCGGCCATGCTGTCGAAGGTGACGCTGGAAATGCGTGCCGGATCGCGCCGCGACGAGGCGCTGCGACGGATGGGCGAGACGGCGGGCGTGAACGAGATCCGCAGCTTCGCCACGCTGCTGATCCAGTCGGACAAGCTGGGCACGAGCATTGCCGACACGCTGCGGGTCTATTCGGCGGAAATGCGCGAGAAGCGGCGGTTGCGTGCCGAGGAGAAGGCGCACCGGTTGCCGGTGCTGATATCGATCCCGCTGGTGGTGAACATGCTGCCGGTGATGATCGGCGTGTTGATGATACCCGGGATGGTGCGCGTGATCCGCGAACTGATCCCGGCACTGACGGGAGGATGACAATGACCAATCCTGCAAGACTGTTGCTGTTGTGCGGTGCGGCCTCGCTGGCGGCCGGCTGCCAGGGATCGCCGCTGAAAGGCTGGAGTTTCGGCAAGAGCCGGGCACCGGCGCGGCTGGCCGCGGTACAGGTGGAAGGTGCCGCGGCGCTGGAAGAAGGGCGGGCCTTGCTGCGCGATGGACGCCTGTCGGCGGCGGCGGCATCGTTCCGCATCGCCATGCTCGATCCGGCAACCGCAGCGGATGCGAACAACGGGCTGGCCGTCGCCTATGCGAAAGTGGGGCGGCCCGATCTGGCCGAACGGTATTTCCACGCGGCGATCCGGATCGATCCGGAGGACATGCGCTATACCGCCAACCTGTTGCGGATGCAGCACGGCGTGATGCTGGCGCGGCAGGCGGCGGATCAGCGGCGGCAGGCGACCATGGCAGCGCCAGCGCCGGCAGAGCCGGAGCGGCTCGCGTCGAGCCAGCGGGTGCACCGCGCGACACGCGGCACCTTCCATATCCGCACGCAGGGCACGCCCGCCGCGGCACCGCGCATGGCGGTCGCCTACCGGACGCCCGCGCCAAAGCCCGAAAAGATGCAGGGCGAAGAGCGTGAGCAGCCACCGGTCGAGCTGGCGGTCGCCCAGGCGCCAAAAGCGCGTGAAATCCTGATGCCGCGTCACCCGGGCAGGTGACGGCACAACTGCTATTGTGGGGCGCGCTGGCGGTTGCGGCACTGGCCGCAGGCTGGGACGTCGCGACGCGGCGCATCCCCAACTGGTCGGTCCTGCTGCTCGCCGGGCTCGCCCTGGCGCATAGCTTTACCGTGGGCGCTTGGGACGATGCGGGATCGGCGGCGATCCATGCGGCGCTTGCGCTGGTTGCGGGGCTGCTGCTGTTCCGTTTCGGCGTGATCGGCGGAGGCGATGCCAAGCTCTACACCGCCGCGGCCCTTGGCGTGCCGCTGGCCGGGGCGATACCCATGCTGGGCTATCTGGCGGCGGCGGCGCTGATCATTTTCCTGGCGCTGTTCGTGTTTTACCGGGGTTTCAAAATCCGCAATTCAGAGGGCAAGAGGGTTAGCTGGACGCTGCCCTATGCCGTGCCCATTGCCGCAGCCTTTCTCGCGGTAAAACTGCCACTTCTGCTGGAGTGAGTCGCGACTCGGCATGTGGGACGAGAATCGGGTATTTAACCGTTAAGAAACCTGCAGTACGATTGTCCCAATTCGAAACGGGCTGGAATCGGCGAAAATGCAAGTGGATGATATTAAGAGTTATTTTGCCCTTAGCCTGGCGCTGAAGCGGACACATTTTCGCTCACAAGGTTAATGTTCTTGCAACCAGACGCCTTCGGTGGTTTCCTTTAGTCATCAATCCGCTGCAGTCCGCTCGATGCAGGGCTGCGCGGGATAACGAACAGGGCCGCAAAGCTGGATGGATGCACCGACCGAATGGGTCGGTCGACACCGCGGTGGCCTGTTCGGCTCTCCCGGCGTTCCCTCCCGCTTTGCGTGCGATGCAGCCACTTGCCGCATCCGCCCGCGACGATGGACGATGAGGGCGTTGCAATGATGGATTTTGGCGGGAAACCCGGTTTCGACAGCGAGAGCGAGGGAGTCTTCGACGAGAGCCAGGGGCTGGCACCGCAAGATGGTGCGGCGCCTGCTGTCACCGGACGCAATCCGGCGATGGTGCTGCAGCCCGACGCGAACAACGTCGTCATCCTGCCGGCAGGGACCGAACTGGATGCCATCCGGGTCGACGGGCGCGACCTGGTCGTCGTCCTCGCCGACGGATCGATCGCGATCATCCCCGACGGTGCAATCGTGGTGCCGCAGCTGGTGGTCGAAGGCGTCAGCGTTCCGGCCGAAACCATCGCCGCGCTGCTGACGGGTAACGAGCCCGAACCTGCCGCCGGGCCGCCGCAGAGTTCGGGCGGCAATTTCGCCGCCGATCCGGGCGCCATCCAGGATGCCTATGCACTCGGCGACCTGCTGCCTTACACCGAACTCGTATTCGACACGCCGCGCGAGCGCGAGATCATTCCGGGACGGCCCGACCGCGATGCGAGCGTCGTGATAGAAACGCCGGGCGATACCGGCGGCGCTGTCGATGCCACGGGTGTCGTCGACGAGGCGGGCCTGCCCGAACGCACGGTCGGCGGAGCCGGTGAAAGCGCCGGCACAGACGCCGATGGCGATGGCGAGAGCACCAGCGGGACCATCGTTTTCGCTGCGCCCGACGGGGTCGGATCGGTCACTATCGACGGTGTGGCGATCACGAATGTCGGCCAGACCTTCGAGACCGGACAGGGCGTGCTGACAATCACCTCGATCGATCTGGCCGGGGGCCGGATCGGATTCGAATATACGCTGACCGACAATGTTGCGGGCGACGACGCAGGCGATGTCTTCGCTGTCGGGGTTACCGATATCGACGGCGACAGCTCGTCCGCCACGCTGCGGATCGACGTCATCGACGATGCACCGATCGCGCGGGTCGACAGCAATGCGCTGGCCGCGGGCAGTTCGGAGCCTGCAACGGGCAATGTGCTCGACAATGACGAACCGGGCGCGGACGGCTACAATGCCGACGGCGCGGTCGGCGAATTCTCGAGCGCGAACGACAGCGCCACCGCCGGCGAGACGCTGGCGGGCGAATACGGCACGCTGACTCTGAATGGCGACGGCAGCTATAGCTATATCCGCGATCCGGGCACGCCGGGCGGGGTGCAGGATGTCTTCAGCTATACCATCGTCGATGGCGATGGCAGCACGGCCGAGGCCACGCTGACCATCGATATTGCCGATGCGCAAACCACCATCGACCTTCCGACCGGGGGCGAGGCGGGGACGCAGGTTTTGGAAGAGGGGCTGCCTGCCGGATCGAACGCGGCCAGCGACGGCGAGTTCACCAGCGGCACGATCACCTATACCGCGCCCGACGGCCCGGCGGTGGTGACCATCGGCGGCACCGGCGTAAGCGCGGTGGGCGACACGGTCACCGGCACCTATGGCACGCTGAGAGTCACCGCGATCGGCGAGGGCGTGGTCTCCTACATCTACGAGCTGACCACCAACACCGACGGCGACGATACCTTCGACAGCTTCGCCGTGACGATCACCGACCAGGACGGCGACAGCTCCACCGGCGATCTCGTCATCGATATCGTCGACGATGTGCCGACAGCGCGCGATGATGCCGACACGGTCCCGGCAGGCGAGTATGGTCCGATCGGCGGCAATGTACTGACCAACGATACGCAGGGCGCCGACGGGGTCGATGTGACCGGCTTCAGCGGCGCAGGCGGCAGTGCCGCAGCGGGCGGGACGGTGCAGGGTGCCTATGGCACGCTGACGCTCAACGCCGACGGCAGCTACAGCTACACCCGCGATCCGGGCACACCGGCCGATGTCAGCGACAGTTTTCCCTATACGATCACCGATGGCGACGGGGATACATCGGATGCGGTGCTGATC
>QFNA01000029.1 GCA_003248395.1 Citromicrobium sp. | reverse complement strand
GTCGGGAATCAGCTCGTGGTCCTGGTGGCGGTTGCGGGGATCCTGGGGATCGCGGTCGTCCATGTCTGTACTCCTTATCGGCCCGGATAGACGGGGAAGGCCCGGCACAGCTCGGCGACCTTGCCACGCACCTGTTCTTCCACTGCAGCATCGCCTTCGGGGCCACTGCGGGACAGCCCGTCTACCACGTCGCAGATCAGCTTGCCTATGGTTTCGAACTCGGCGGTGCCGAAGCCGCGCGTCGTACCCGCGGGCGTGCCGATGCGGATGCCGCTGGTCACGAAGGGACTGCGCGTGTCGTAGGGAATGCCGTTCTTGTTGCAGGTGAGCCAGGCCCGGTCGAGCCCGGCCTCTGCCGCCTTGCCGGTCACGTCTTTCGCAGTGAGATCGACCAGCATGGAATGGTTGTCGGTGCCGCCGGACACGACGCGCAGCCCGTTGTCCTCGATGCCTTTTGCCAGCGCGCGGGCATTGTCGACGACTGCCTGCGCATAATCCCTGAAATCGGGCCGCAGCGCCTCGCCCAGCGCCACCGCCTTGGCCGCGATCACATGCATGAGCGGACCGCCCTGGAGGCCGGGGAAGACTGCCATGTTGAGCGGCTTGGTCAATTCCTCGTCGTTCCACAGGATGAGGCCGGAGCGTGGGCCGCGCAGGCTCTTGTGCGTGGTGGTGGTGGTGACATGGGCATAGGGCACGGGCGAAGGATGCGCGCCGCCCGCGACCAGCCCGGCAATGTGGCTCATGTCGACCATCAGATAGGCGCCGACCTCGTCAGCCACCCGGCGGAAGGCCTCCCAGTCCCACACGCGCGAATAGGCGGTGCCGCCGGCAATGATCAGCTTGGGCTTGTTGGCCTTCGCCGTGGCCATGACTTCGTCCATATCGATCAGCTCGTCGTCCTTGCGCACGCCGTAGCTAACCGGGTTGAACCACTTGCCGCTCATGTTGACCGGCGAGCCATGGGTCAGGTGGCCGCCCGAATTGAGGTCGAGCCCCATGAAGGTATCGCCCGGCTGCAACAGTGCGAGGAATACCGCCTGGTTCATCTGGCTGCCGCTGTTGGGCTGCACATTGGCGAAGCTGCTGCCGAAGAGTTCCTTCGCCCGCTCGATCGCCAGCGTTTCGACCACGTCGGCATAGTCGCAGCCGCCATAATAGCGCTTGCCCGGATAGCCTTCGGCATATTTGTTGGTGAAGACCGTGCCGGTCGCCTCGAGCACCGCGCTGGAGACGATATTCTCGCTCGCGATCAGCTCGATCTTGTCCTGTTGCCGCTTGAGTTCGTTGCGGACGGCGGCATGGATTTCGGGGTCGGCCTGTTCGAGCGTGTCGTTCCAGAAACGGTTTTCGGTCATTTCGATCCTGTCGGTATGGCGTTGAAGGTCAGGAAGGGTTGGCCAGCTTGTCCACCCGGCGCCGGTGGCGCCCGGTCCCGCCGGGAAGATCGTCGGCGAATGGCGTGTCGAGGAAGGCGGTGACGCAGGCCCTGGCCATGTCGCTGCCGGTAAGCCGCGCGCCCATCGCGATGCAGTTGGCATTGTTGTGTTCGCGCGCGAGAGCGGCGGACAGCGGCTCCGAGACCAGCGCGCAACGCACGTCGGGGTTGCGATTGACGGCGATAGAAATGCCGATGCCCGATCCGCACAGCGCGATCCCGCGTTCGGCGGTCCCGTCCGCCACGACGGAGGCAAGCCGGAAACCGAAGTCGGGATAATCGACGCTGTCGGCCGTATCGGGCCCGAGATCGGCGACCTCGTGCCCCTGTTCGATAAGCCAGTCGCGCAAGTCGGTTTTCAGGTCGATGGCGGCATGGTCGGAAGCAATGGCGATACGCATGCGGGTGCCCTTAGGGAAGGCGAGCGATTCGCGCGACCCCGCGGGCGCTATTTTCCCGCAGCCGGCAAAGCTTGTCCGACCCTGGCCTCGATCCGCTCGCGCACATCGGGGTTCTGCTCCAGATAGGTCCGGACTTTCTGCATCAGTTCGACCATGGCCTCTTGCGAGAGCGTGTGCACCTCGGCGAAATAGGCCTCGTTCGCCTGTCGAACCGCTGGATCGGCCATCAGCGAGGGCAGCCTGCTGAAATAATCCCTGCCGATCGGGCTTTGGGAAAATTCGCGGATAGCGCGCAATTGCGGGAGGTCGAACGCGCGCGCATGGGCGACGGCGCTGGCTTCGAACATGGCGGGCATGTGCTTGCGGATGGACGGCATCAGCCGCGCGGGCACGCTGGCGATGAATTCATCCATGATCGCGCGGATAGCGGGCTCTTCGAAAACGGGATCGCTCATCGCCGAGGCGCCATATTGCCGGGTAATCTCGGCCATCATCTGTTCGAACATGGCATCGCGCTGTTCGGGCGGATACATCGCCTGGATGATCAGCCGCGCCTCCGCCAGCTCTTCGGCGGGCATATTGTCCAGAGCGGCCTCCGCCTGCGCGAAGGCAGGCGCGGCAGGCATGGCGAAAAACAGCAGCAGCGCAGACGCATATTTCATGGTGGCGATCCCCCCTGCGGACGAACGTCCGCTTGCGCAATCGGCATAGAGCCGGGCGCGATGGCGGGCAAGCGCCGCTATCCCGTCATTCGGCGACGAAGGTGAGCGCCTCGATCTTGTTGCCATCGGGATCGCGCACGAAAGCGGCATAGTAATGCGCGTCGTATTCGGGGCGCAGGCCGGGTTCGCCATCGCCGGTACCGCCGTTCGCCAGCGCGGTGCGATAGAATGCGTCGACCGCGCTGCGTTTTTCGACCTCGAATGCGGCGTGGACGCCATTGCCGGGTGCGGCCGGCTCGCCATCTGCCGGAAGGTTCAGGCTGAACACGGTGATGCCGGCACCGTAGCCGACGGCCTCATCCACATCGAGGGTTCGCTGCATGCCGAGCGTCTCCATCACCGGATCGTAAAACGCGCGGGCGCGGGCGAGGTCGGTCGTGCCGAGAGAGATATGGTGGAGCATGCCGGTATAACGAAGCAGGGCAGCGGGTGTTTCCCGCTGTTCGGGACATTGTGCGTGATGTGACACGGCTGCACCGCGCAATGACGCGTCCGCGATGCAAACGAAGCGCGGGGCGCATTCTGGCGGACCGGTGAGCGACCACATGAGGTCCGGTCCGCCAGCGTAATGCGTCGCGATACGCTTGCTTGTCTGCCTACTGGTCGAGGAAGCTGCGCATCTTACGGCTGCGGCTCGGGTGCTTGAGCTTGCGCAGCGCCTTGGCCTCGATCTGACGGATACGTTCGCGGGTCACCGAGAACTGCTGACCGACTTCCTCGAGCGTGTGATCGGTGTTCATGCCGATGCCGAAGCGCATGCGCAGCACGCGTTCCTCACGCGGGGTGAGGCTGGCGAGCACGCGGGTGACGGTTTCCTTGAGGTTCGCCTGGATCGCGGCATCGACCGGGATGATGGCGTTCTTGTCCTCGATAAAATCGCCGAGATGCGAATCTTCCTCGTCGCCGATCGGGGTTTCGAGGCTGATCGGCTCCTTGGCGATCTTCATCACCTTACGCACCTTTTCGAGCGGCATGGAGAGTTTCTCCGCCATCTCTTCAGGCGTCGGCTCGCGTCCCTGGTCGTGGAGGAACTGGCGCGAACAGCGGACCAGCTTGTTGATCGTTTCGATCATGTGGACCGGGATGCGGATCGTGCGCGCCTGGTCCGCGATCGAACGGGTGATGGCCTGCCGGATCCACCATGTGGCATAGGTGCTGAACTTGTAGCCGCGGCGGTATTCGAACTTGTCGACCGCCTTCATCAGACCGATGTTGCCTTCCTGGATCAGGTCGAGGAATTGCAGGCCACGGTTGGTGTATTTCTTGGCGATGGAGATCACGAGGCGCAAATTGGCCTCGACCATTTCCTTCTTGGCGATACGCGCCTCGCGCTCGCCCTTCTGCACCATGTTCACGATGCGCCGGAATTCGCCCAGCGCCATGCCCGTCTGGCTGGCGATGTCGGAAATTTCGGTGCGGATGCGGTCGATGGCGTCAGCTTCCTTCTCGGCGAAGGCGGCCCA
This sequence comes from Citromicrobium sp., assembly GCA_003248395.1. Taxonomy (GTDB): domain Bacteria; phylum Pseudomonadota; class Alphaproteobacteria; order Sphingomonadales; family Sphingomonadaceae; genus Qipengyuania. The sequence continues at coordinate 39,037 of QFNA01000029.1, read as the reverse complement.
TTTCTTGTCCTTCTTGACGCGCTCGTCCATCCAGTTGTCGTCGAGCTCGTTGCCGATATAGGCGTCGAGGAAGTCGATCCGCTTGACCTTGTGCCGTTCGGCAAGGCGCAGCATCTGGCCGCCCAGGGCGGTCAGCCGACGGTTGAAGGCGTAGAGATTGTCGACCAGGAATTCGATCTTGGTCGCGTGGAACTGGACGCTTTCGACTTCGGCGGTGAGCTGGTCGGACAGCGCCTCGTACTTCTTTTCCTTGGCGGGCGGAAACGGCTCGCCGCGGCCCAGCGTTTCGACACGCTCGGCCTGCAGTTTCTCGAACTTGCCGAACAGGTCGGTGATGCGGGCGAAGCGTTCGATGGCGTCGGGCTTGAGCGCGGCTTCCATCTGGGCGAGCGACATCGTGTTGTCCTCGTCCTCGTCGTCGTCGGATTTGGACGAGCCTTCCTCGTCGCCGTCCTCGTCGGAGGAATCCTCGTCCTCGTCCTCGTCGTCGTCGCGGATGGTGGGACCGGCGGTTTCTTCCGAAATCTCCCCGTCGTCGTCTTCTTCTTCCTCCGCCATTTTTTCGGGCGGCGGTTCCTTGGACAGCATGGCGTCGAGATCGAGAATCTCGCGCAGCTGCATTTCCTCGGAATTGAGCGCTTCGGACCACTGGATGATGGCGTGGAAGGTGATCGGGCTCTGGCACAGGCCCATGATCATCATGTCGCGGCCGGCCTCGATCCGCTTGGCAATGGCGATCTCGCCCTCGCGGCTGAGCAGCTCGACGGCGCCCATTTCGCGCAGGTACATGCGCACGGGATCGTCGGTGCGTTCGCCGGTCGCGGCCTTCTTGGCGGCGGCGGGTTTCTTGGGCGCTTCCTTTTCGGTGGACGAGGGGGCGGGCGCGATCTCCTCGACCTCGTCCTCCTGCTCCGCCTCTTCGTCGGTCTCGACGATCTGCACGCCCATTTCGGACAGCGCGGACTGGATGTCCTCGATCTGGTCGGAGCTCATCTCGCCCTGCGGCAGAGCCTCGTTGAGCTCGTCATAGGTGACGTAGCCCTTCTTCTTGGCCTTGGTGATCAGCTTCTTGATCGACGCTTCGTTGAGGTCGATCAGCGGTGCATCGTCCTTTTCGCCCGACTTTGTTTTTGTTGCCATAAAGAACAGTCAATCCGTGTCATTCGCCGCACCGGGGTCCGGTTCCCCCACGGCATCCAGTTGTCTTGCAGCCTTCGCAGCTGCCTTTCGGCTCGCCATTTGCCCGAGTCGTGCCTCGAATTCCAGCTTTTGCCGCAACAGACGTTGCTGTTCGGCAAAGGCGCCTTCGGGATCGTGTTCGAATCGCGCCGTCGCCTCCGCAAGGGCGGCATCGAGCGCAGGTCGTTCGACCAGCAGCGAAACGGCTTCAGCCAGATCCTCGCGCGCATCAACCGGGTCGGTGCCTTTATCAAGAAAGGCGAAACGGATGTTTTCCGGTGGGGCAGGAAGGCCTTCGATCTGCGATATGGGCCATTCGTCGCGCGAATCAAGCGTTTCGGCTGCCGAGAGTAGCGAATCGATCGCCGGGCCGACCTCGGCATCGATGGCAGCGAAGCGTAAGAGCGCGGTCTCGTGCCGCGCAAGCTGGTCGGGAAACCGCAGCAGGCCGTGCATGACGCCGCTCGCGAGCATGTCACGCGAACCGCCGGCGATGGCGCGTTTGAGGCGCGAAATGGCGTCGGCAGTCATCGCGGGCACGGGCGCCTTGTCACGCCAGTTTGCGCGGCGATCGAAATTGCGCGGCTTGCGCGGCGGGAAGGCGTAGGACGAGAACCGGTCGAGCAGGTCGCGTTTGTAGAGCGCGCGGATGTCGGGATGCTGGATCGCCTCGACATGGTCGAGCAGGCGCGCCTTGAGCCCGGCTTTCTGTTCCGGGCTGGCTAGCGGCGAGACGCCACGTTCGAATTCCCACAGCGCGTCGAGCAGGCTGACCGGCGCGGCGAGCAGGCGTTCGAGCGCGTCCTTCCCCTGGTCGCGCAACAAATCGTCGGGGTCGAGACCGGGGGGCATGTGGACGATCGCGAGCGAATGGCCGGGACGCAGCATGGGCAGGGCCCGCGCGATGGCGCGCATCGCCGCGCGCTGTCCGGCATTGTCGCCATCGAAACACAGCAGCGGGCATTCGACCTGCCGCCACAGCAATTCGATCTGGTTCTCGGTCAGCGCCGTGCCGAGCGGCGCGACGGCTTCCGCGATCCCGGCATTGGCGAGCGCGATGACGTCCATATAGCCTTCGACCACCACCATGCGCCCGCTGCGCCGGGCAGCCGGCGCTGCGCGGTGGAGGTTGAACAGCGTGCGCCCCTTGTCGAACAACGGCGTTTCGGGACTGTTGAGATATTTCGGCGCGCGCGGGTGCGCCTCTGCATCAAGGATCCGTCCGCCGAACGCGATGACGCGCCCGCGTGCATCCTGGATCGGTAGCATGAGCCGTCCGCGGAAGCGGTCGAAATTCTCGCCATCTTCGGCATCGACGCGCATGCCGGCCTCGACCAGCATGGATTCGTCGAATGAAAGCGCGCCCTTCAGGGCTTGCCTTTCGGATGGAGCGAAGCCGAAGCCGAAGTCGCGCACCACGCCGTCGGCAAAGCCGCGCCGTTTCAGATAGGCGCGGGCCTGCGCACCATCGCCCGATTTCAGCCTGTCCACGAACCACTGCTGCGCGGCGGCCGTTACATCGTGGAGGCTGGCCCGCTTCTCCGCCCGCTCGGCTGCGCGCGGATCGGGGGCGGGCACTTCCATCCCTGCCTCTGCCGCCAGTTCCTTGACCGCGTCCATGAAGGGCAGCCCGCGCTGGTCGGTCAGCCAGCGGATCGCATCGCCGTGCGCTTCGCAACCGAAGCAGTGATAAAACCCCTTCTCGTCATTGACGTAGAAACTGGGTGTCTTTTCGTTGTGAAACGGGCAGCACGCCTTGAACTCGCGCCCCGCCTTGGTCAGCCGCACGGTGCGGCCGATGACGGCGGACAGCGTGGTCCGCATCCGCAGTTCATCGAGCCATTGTGGGGTCAGCGCCATATCGCTGGCACTCTAATGGCTGGGGCGACGAATCGCTAGTCGGCTGCCCCCGTGCCTGCCGGATTTCCGATCGCGACCTCGGCGGGGAAGGGGCCGATGCCGGTGGCCTGATTGCCGTCGAGCTCGAGCAGGAAAGCCTCTTCCGGCCCGCGCGGGGGCAGGGTGGATTGCCACCAGAAGGTGACGCTGGTTCCCGGGCGCCATTCGGCACCGTCGGCGAGGGTCCAGACAAGGAAGTCCTCGACCGAACTGACCGAGATCGCATCCTCGTTGCCAAGCGCGCTGGCCGCCTCGTGTTTCGCGTATCCCACTGCACCGTTGAAGCCGAGCGCCTTGCGCGCGGTGCGGAACAGGCTGGGCGAATTGTCGAGCGCTTCGGGCCCGTCGACCGCCGCATCGTCATCGTCAACTGGCTGCTCGGCATCGCCGGCAAGCGTGATGCGATGAACGTAAGTATAGACGGTGTCGGCGGGCAGGGCGGCCGGCACGCAGCGTTCAGTGTTTTCCGGGCACGCGACGAAGCTGACCATGCGACCGATCTCGCGATTGCCGGCACTCAGCACGGTTTCGACCTCGGTGCCTTGCGGCCCCTCGATTCGCGCGCCGAGCGTGCCCAAGTCGAGATCGGCAGCGATCAGCGTCCGAGGCTCGCTGATTTCGGTTGCGACCGGGGCTGGCGGTTCGGTTTCGGCCTCGGATCCGCAGGCGGCCAGCAGGCCAAGCAAGGCGAGCGACAACAGGCGGGCGGCGGTCACGACAGTGCCTCCTTCACCAGCCTGCTGGCCAGGCCCATGTCGAGCTCTGCGCCGTGACGCGCCTTCAGCTCCGCCATGACGCGGCCCATGTCCTTCGTGCCATCGGCAGCCAGACCGTTCTTGATCGCGGCGATCGCGGCAGCGGTTTCCGCCTCGCCGAGTTGTCTGGGGAGGAATCCCTCGATCACCGCGAGTTCGGCCTGTTCCTTTTCGGCCAGTTCCTGCCGCCCGCCATCTTCGTACATGGCAATCGATTCGCGGCGCTGTTTCGCCATTTTCATCAGGACGTCGGTCACGAGCTCTTCATCGTCCGGTTTTATGTCGGCGGTGCGCAGTTCGATGTCGCGATCCTTGATCTTTGCGCCGATCAGGCGAAGCGCGGCCGTGCGGTCCTTGTCCTTGGCCTTCATGGCAGTGACGGTTTCGGACTGGATTTTTTCGCGAAGCATGATGGTCCCGTTCGGTATGCAATGGATAATTGCCCGATCATGTAAACCAGTATGCGGATAAGCCAAGGGCGCGCGGACATGGCGGCTTGACGGGACTCGTGCGCGTCTCTAGCCGCTGAGGCTTAGCAACATCGCTGGAAACCCTTGTAACCGGAGCGCCCATGGCCCTGCCCGCATCTTCGCACGCGCAACCCAAAGATGCGACGGGAGTCCTCGTTCTCGGGGACGGCACCGTGATCTGGGGCAAGGGCTTCGGCGCTACCGGTTCATCGGTCGGCGAGGTCTGCTTCAACACGGCGATGACCGGATATCAGGAGGTGATGACCGATCCCTCATACGACAGCCAGATCGTCACCTTCACCTTTCCGCATATCGGCAATGTCGGCGCGAACGAGGACGACGTGGAAAGCCGCGGGCTGGGCGCGGTCGGCATGGTGGTGCGGCAGGAAGTCACCCCGCATTCGAATTTTCGTGCACAAAACGAATTTGCCGACTGGTGCGTGGCGCATGGTAAGATCGGCCTGTCGGGCGTGGACACGCGCGCGCTGACGCGGCGCATTCGCGTGAACGGGGCGCCCAATGCCGTGATCGCGCACAGCCCGCGCGGCGAATTCGATATCGACGCGCTCAAGGCGCAGGCGGCCGGGTGGAGCGGGCTGGAGGGACTCGACCTCGTGCCCGGCGTGACGCGCGGCGTGCTGGAGGACTGGCGCGGCGGATACTGGCAACTGGGCACGGGTTACGGCGCGGCGGACAGCGACAAGCCGCATGTCGTTGCGATCGATTACGGCGCGAAGGACAATATCTTCCGCAATCTCGTGAAGGCGGGGGCGAAAGTGACCGTGGTGCCGGCGCGCACCTCTTTCGAGGAGATAATGGCGCTGTCGCCCGACGGTGTGTTCCTCTCCAACGGCCCCGGCGATCCGGCGGCGACCGGCGAATATGCGGTGCCGGTGATCAAGGCGTTGCTCGATGCGGACGTGCCGCTGTTCGGCATTTGCCTCGGCCACCAGATGCTCGGGCTGGCGGCGGGCGCAAAGACCGCCAAGATGTTCCAGGGCCACCGCGGCGCCAACCATCCCGTCCAGCGCGTCGGTGAAGGGTGGGGCGAGAGCAACGGCCTCGTCGAGATCACCAGCATGAACCACGGCTTCGCCATCGATGGCGAGACCTTGCCCGAAGGTGTGGAGCAGACCCACGTTTCGCTGTTCGACGGCACCAATTGTGGGATTTCACTCAGGGGCAAGAAGGCGTTCGGGGTTCAGTATCATCCCGAGGCGAGCCCGGGGCCGCAGGATAGCTTCTACCTGTTCGAGAAGTTTGTGGGGATGTTGTGGTGAGTCTCAGTAGGCACATCTTTGTTGGGGCAGGGATTTTGATCTTAATGGGTTGCTCTACAACAGAGATGAACTTTGGCCCCATGAGCGATCAAAGGATAACAGGCCCCATCGATTACACCGTCGATTGGGATCTTCCGGTCACCGATCATTTCTGGCTGCCCAGGGATACCGAAGGCGATATCATGTCGGCCGCTAAAGATTGCGAAGCGACGGTTGAGCCATTCATCTATCACCATTGGCCCCGACCCCCACAATACAGCTATTCTGGCTTCCGTTTTAGCGAAGATGCGACAGAGCAACAGAAGTCTTGCATCATTTCCCGGCTTAAAGCCGTTCCGGCACTCACTGTTTATCCGAAGAAGAAATAATGCCCAAACGCACTGACATCTCTTCGATCCTCGTCATCGGCGCCGGGCCGATCATCATCGGCCAGGCCTGCGAGTTCGACTACTCCGGAACACAGGCGATCAAGGCGCTGAAGGAGGAGGGCTACCGGGTCATCCTGGTCAACTCCAACCCCGCCACGATCATGACCGATCCGGAAATGGCCGACGCCACCTATGTCGAGCCGATTACGCCCGAGATCGTCGCCAAGATCATCGCCAAGGAGAGGCCCGATGCGGTGCTGCCAACGATGGGCGGGCAGACTGCGCTCAACTGCGCGCTGGCGCTGTTCAATGACGGCACGCTGGAGAAATACGGCGTCACGATGATCGGCGCGGATGCCGATGCCATCGACAAGGCTGAAAACCGCCAGCGTTTCCGCGAGGCGATGGATCGGATCGGTCTCGAAAGCGCGCGCAGCGGCGTCGCCAACACGGTGGACGAGGCCCATGCGGTGCTCGAGCGTACCGGGTTGCCCGCGATCATTCGCCCCAGCTTCACGCTTGGCGGCACGGGCGGCGGCATTGCCTACAACAAGGCCGAGTTCGAGAAGATCGTGCGCGAAGGGCTCGACGCATCCCCTACCACCGAAGTCCTGATCGAGGAATCGCTCCTCGGCTGGAAGGAATACGAGATGGAGGTGGTGCGCGACCGCAAGGACAATTGCATCATCATCTGCTCGATCGAGAATGTCGATCCGATGGGCGTGCATACGGGCGATTCGATCACCGTTGCGCCGGCGCTGACGCTGACCGACAAGGAATATCAGATCATGCGCACCGCCAGCATCGAGGTGCTGCGGGAAATCGGCGTGGAAACAGGCGGTTCGAACGTACAGTTCGCAGTCAATCCAGCCGATGGGCGCCTGATCGTGATCGAGATGAACCCGCGCGTATCGCGCTCTTCCGCGCTTGCATCCAAGGCCACGGGCTTCCCGATTGCGCGCGTCGCTGCCAAGCTGGCGGTCGGCTATACGCTGGACGAGATCCAGAACGAGATCACCGGCGCGACCCCGGCAAGTTTCGAGCCGACCATCGATTATGTCGTGACCAAGATCCCGCGCTTCGCTTTCGAGAAGTTCAAGGGATCGACGCCCGAGCTCTCGACCGCGATGAAGTCGGTCGGCGAGGTCATGGCCATCGGGCGCTGCTTTGCGGAGTCGATGCAGAAGGCATTGCGCGGCCTCGAAACCGGGCTCGACGGGTTCAACCGGGTGACCGAGCTCGAAGGTGTTTCGCGCGAGAAGATCACCGCCTCGCTGAGCCAGCGCACGCCCGACCGGATCCTCAAGATCGCGCAGGCCTTTCGCGAGGATTTTACCGTCGAGGATGTGGCGCAGATTACCGGTTTCGACCCGTGGTTCCTGCGCCAGATCGACGCGATCATCGCCGCGGAAAAGGCGATCGGCGAGAACGGTTTGCCCAATGATGCCGCCGAATTGCGGCGGCTGAAGGCCATGGGATTTTCTGACAAGCGGCTGGCGACCCTGGCCGTGCGCTCGGTCGGCGTGGCAGGCGGCATGGCGGAAACGCAGGCGCGCGGATCGGGGCTGCTGCACGATGCGCTGCGCGCGATGGCGGGTGCCACGAGCGAAGAGGAAGTCCGCTCGCTGCGCCACAAGCTGGGGATTTTCCCGGTCTACAAGCGGATCGACAGCTGCGCGGCGGAATTCGAAGCGATCACGCCCTATATGTATTCGACCTATGAAGCGCCCAGCTTCGGCGAGGCGGAGGACGAGGCACAGCCGAGCGACAGGAAGAAGATCGTCATCCTTGGCGGGGGACCGAACCGCATCGGGCAGGGGATCGAATTCGACTATTGCTGCGTCCACGCCTGTTTCGCGCTGGCCGACGCCGGGTTCGAGACGATCATGGTCAATTGCAATCCGGAAACCGTGTCGACCGACTACGACACTTCGGATCGGCTCTATTTCGAACCGCTCACCGAAGAGGACGTGCTGGAGATCCTGCGTGTCGAGATGTCGGCGGGCGAAGTCGTCGGCGTGATCGTGCAGTTCGGCGGGCAAACGCCGCTGAAGCTGGCGACGGCGCTCGAACGCGAAGGGATCCCGATCCTCGGCACCAGTCCCGATGCGATCGACCTCGCCGAGGACCGCGAGCGGTTTGCCAAGCTGGTCAACCAGCTCAAGCTGAAGCAGCCGGAAAACGGCATCGCCAAGAGCCGCGACGAAGCGGCGGCGGTCGCCGCGCGGATCGGCTATCCCGTGCTGTTGCGACCGAGCTATGTGCTGGGCGGACGGGCGATGGAGATCGTGGACAGCGAAGCGCAGCTCGACGATTACATTGCCACGGCGGTCAACGTGTCGGGCGACAGCCCGGTGCTTGTCGATCAATATCTGCGCGATGCTGTCGAATGTGATGTCGATGTCATTGCCGATGGCCAGGACGTCCGCATCGCCGGCGTCATGCAGCATATCGAGGAGGCGGGCGTACATTCGGGCGACAGCGCCTGCACCATTCCGCCTTACAGCCTCTCGGACGAAATCGTCGCTGAAATGGAGCGCCAGGCTCAAGCTCTGGCCGAGGCGTTGCAGGTGCGTGGCCTGATGAACGTGCAGTTCGCCGTCAAGGATGATGAAGTTTACCTGATCGAGGTCAACCCGCGCGCGAGCCGCACGGTGCCGTTCGTTGCCAAGGCCATCGGGCGGCCGATCGCCAAGATTGCCGCGCGCGTGATGGCGGGCGAGGGGCTGCACGAATTCGAACCGTTCGACATTCGTCCCGATCACATGGCAGTGAAGGAAGCCGTGTTCCCCTTTGCACGCTTCCCCGGAGCCGATCCGGTGTTGAGCCCGGAGATGAAGTCCACCGGTGAAGTCATGGGAATCGATAGGGATTTTCCGGCTGCTTTCCTCAAATCGCAGCTCGGCGCCGGGATGATACCGCCTCGGGAAGGGACGGTGTTCGTCTCGGTCAAGGACAGCGACAAACAGGCAATTGTACCTGCCGTCGAGACGCTGTTGGAAAAAGGCTTCCGCGTGATTGCGACCGGGGGAACTCAGCAGTTCCTGACTGGCCGCGGTCTGGACGTCGAGCGCGTCAACAAGGTCGCTGAAGGTCGGCCGCATATCGTCGACGCGATCATCGACGGCGAAGTGGCGCTGATCTTCAATACGACCGAAGGCTGGCAGGCACTGCTCGACAGCAAATCGATCCGCGAGGCCGCGCTGGAAAAGAAGCTGCCATATTACACGACCGCAGCCGCAAGCCTGGCGGCAACGCGTGCAATTGCCGAGGTTTCGCCGAGCGCGCTTGAAGTGCGTTCGTTGCAAGACTATTATAGCTGACAATAATTCACGACCGACCTTTCCCAACATTCGATCCGGACCTTGACCGCGCCATGCGGCAAAGGATCGAATTGTCGATCAGGGGAGGGCAATGAAAGGAATGGGGCCCATGGAAAAGGTGCCAATGCTGGCTGAGGGCTATGAGAAGCTGACGGCCGATCTGAAGGTCCTCAGGGCCGAGCGTCCGAAGATTGTCGATGCCATCGAGGAAGCGCGTGCGCACGGCGATCTATCGGAAAACGCAGAATATCATGCCGCGAAGGAGCGGCAGGGGCAGGTCGAGGCCATGATCGGCGACCTGGAAGACAAGATCAGCCGCGCCCAGATCATCGACCCGACCACGCTTTCGGGCGATAAGGTCATATTCGGCGCGACGGTCACCCTGCTCGACGAAGACGACAAGCCGGTGAAATATCAGATCGTCGGCCAAACCGAAGCCGATGCAGCGAAGGGGCGTATCAGCTACACGTCGCCGATCGCCCGCGCGCTGATCGGGAAAAAGACGGAAGACGAGGTCGAAGTGACCGTGCCTTCGGGCGACAAATTCTACCTGATCGAGAAAATCGAGTTTATCTGAGTTTCAATTTCGGAAAGAACCGAAGCGCGATAGACAGATGCCCGGCGTCACGCGAAAAGGTGACGCCGGGCATTGTTTTTCACGCTAGGGTGGCGCCCGCGCGTCAGGCGTCGGGGTCGAGCAGCTTGTGCAGGTGCACGATGACGTATTTCATTTCGGCATCGTCGACCGTGCGCTGCGCGTTGCCGCGCCAGGCATCGACCGCAGCGTCATAATTGCTGAAGACACCCGCCACATGAATGCTTTCCGGGTCGGCAAAGGTGACCGAACGCGGATCGGTGACCCGTCCGCCCATGACCAGATAGAGCGTCTGCTCGGTTGCTTTTTCTTCCATGATCGTAGTTCCTGCTGAAGCGGTCGAATTGGTTGCGCGCAATAACGAAAGCGGCGCGACAGGCAAGCCCGCCGCGCCGCTTTTGGCATCTGCGAAATTCCAACTCAGTCGGTGAAGCGAGCGCGAAGATCGCGAATGGCGCGCGACGACTTCCGACCGGCCTTGCGGCGGTTCGAGCTAAGGCTGTCACCGAGCGTGTCGATCCGATAGCCGGCATCGCGCTTCAGGCGGCGAGCCTGCGTGCCAGCGGCATCGCCAAAATCTTCCAGCTTGTCGCCCGCGCCTTCGAGCATGGACAGTCCGTAGGCGAGAGCTGCGTCGGTCGCGTAGGATGTCCACGCACCACCGCGTCGCGCAAGCCGACGTCCGGGCTTTGTCATGGCACCGATGACAAGTCCCACCGCCACTGCGCCAGCGACTGTTGCGATCGGATGCGCCTTTGCGAAATCGATCGCATTGTCAGCGGCTTCGCGAGCCTGTTCGGCACGCGTGCGCTCCTCGACGCGTATTGGGGTGACGTTGGTTTCGGCGTTATTGGCCATGAGGAATCTCCGATTTGATGTTCGCTAAACCAACGGAATCAGCGGTCAAATCGTTCCGGCGTTTCGTCGTACCGATCTTGGCTGTCGGCAGAGCCATCGCGATCGAATCCAAGCGCCGAGAGGATGGGATTGCGTGCAAACCACACGAGGGCCGCGGCGCCGAACGCCGCTACGGCGCCCTTGTTATCAGACGCCAGTTCGACCGCTTCGTCGAGCATTTCGGCACCTACATTCCTGGCGCGATCAGCCGCGCGCGCGCCAAGCCCGCGGCGGTTCAGACCCGACTTCAAATGGTTTAAATCCGCGCTGACCAAGGCCCTGGCGCTGTCGCGGAGATATTGATCCTCGAGCATCCGGGACTTGCGGTCAGTCATCAGTCTTATCCGAAAATGCGTTGCGAATTTCGTCGATACGGCTCTTGAGCAATTCGAGCAGGATGAAACCGACGATCAGCAGTGCCGCTGTAACGATAGCCGTCGCAATCCACGGCCCGACGAGCTGGGCAAGCGCGATGACCACGCCGAGCGTGCAGGCAATCAGCGCGAGGTGGAAGACGCCGAACGCCCCCAAGCCAAGATAAATCGCCTTCTTGGTGCGATTGGCCGCGAAATTGCCGCGACTCTTCTGAAAGGCGATTTCCGCCTGGGCGTAAGTCTTCCCGTCTTCGAATAGAGCGAACAGATCGTCGGTCAGGGAGGCGTCGATCTGTTCGTCTTCGAAGCCGGAGACGTCGTCATAAGCGCTCGGCTCATGCGGGAGAGCCCCATCCGGGATGTCGGATGGGCGCTCGTTATCGTCCAGCATCGTTGCTTCTCGCCGACCGCGTATTAGCGGCGAAACATGCGCGAGAGCATGAAACCTGCAATCGCTGCGATGCCGATGGCCGTGCCCGGACTTTTCCGCACGAATTCGCGACCGTCGCCGACAAGGTCGTCGACGCTCTTCTGATCGAGTTTCGTCGCATAATCTTCGAGGGCCGACGACGCGCTGCGTGCGTATTCGCCGTATTTCGCCCCGAGCTTCTCGTCGACCTGATAAGCGTTTTCACTGATCGTCCGGCTGAGACTGCGCAGACCTTCGCTCGTCTTCACCTTGCCTTCGGTCGCAAGTTCCTTGCCCTTGATTTTCGCCTCTTGACCATAGGCCTTCGCCTCGGCGGCCCAATCGTCGCCCTTGGCGCGAGCCTGGGTGCGATAGACACCGGCCCGATCGCCTGCCTCGGCCTTGAGCGCGGCGGCGCCGGCCTTTGCCTCTTCGAGCGCGGCGTTGAAACGGCTTTTCGCTTCTGCGCGGTGCGCGTTAGCCGCCACCTCATTGCCGATTGCCGTGTCCGTCACGGGCGTCATTTCCGTCGCGACGTTCTTCTTCGCCACAACCTTTCTCGTCGTGGTCGCCTTGCGAGGTTTCGCGGCGGGGGTGATTTCGTTGTCAGCCATCGGTAAATCCCTTTCAAATCGTTCCGATCGAGGATTGGAAAACTCGCTCGACCTTTGTAGTCCCAACGCAACTTGCACCGACATGTTCCGGCGCATAGAGCGCAATCGGCGCCCCATCAATGGGTGTCCTATTATACTACAACACCTGGACCCGGAGTTCGTTTCGAAATGACCGCCATCATCGACATTCACGCGCGCGAAATTCTCGATAGCCGAGGCAATCCGACTGTGGAAGTCGACGTGCTGCTGGAAGACGGGAGTTTCGGTCGCGCGGCAGTCCCGTCGGGTGCTTCGACCGGCGCGCACGAAGCGGTCGAGTTGCGCGATGGCGACAAGAGCCGTTATCTCGGCAAGGGTGTGAGCAAGGCGGTAGACGCGGTCAATTCCGAGCTTCGCGACCTGCTCAACGGAGCATTCGATGCCGAGGACCAGCGGGACATCGATAATGCGATGATCGCCCTCGACGGCTCCGCCAACAAGGGCCGCGTGGGCGCGAACGCGATCCTCGGCACCAGCCTGGCGGTGGCGAAAGCTGCTGCAAATGCACGCGGATTGCCGCTCTACAGCTACATCGGCGGCGTTTCGGCGCATGTTCTGCCCGTTCCGATGATGAACATCATCAACGGCGGGGAGCATGCCGACAATCCGATCGATATCCAGGAATTCATGGTCATGCCGGTCGGCGCGGACAATTTCGCCGAAGCCGTGCGCTGGGGTGCCGAGGTCTTCCATACCTTGAAGAAGGGCCTGTCCGACAAGGGGCTGGCCACATCGGTCGGCGACGAAGGCGGCTTTGCGCCGGACCTCGCCAGCACGCGCGATGCGCTCGATTTCATCATGGGTTCGATCGAACAGGCCGGTTTCAAACCGGGCGAGGACATCGTACTGGCGCTCGATTGTGCATCGACCGAATTTTTCCGTGACGGCCAGTATGTGATTTCGGGCGAGAACCTTTCGCTGACCGGCGACGAAATGGCGAAATATCTCGACAAGCTCTGCCGCGATTATCCGATCCGATCGATCGAAGACGGCATGGCGGAGGACGATTTCGCAGGCTGGAAAGCCTTGACCGACAGGATCGGCAATACGGTGCAACTGGTCGGCGACGATCTGTTCGTCACCAATCCCGCGCGGCTCAGCGACGGGATCGAGCAGGGGTTGGCAAACTCGCTGCTCGTGAAGGTGAACCAGATCGGGACTTTGTCGGAAACGCTGGATGCGGTCAGCATCGCCAATCGCGCCGGCTATACCGCGGTGATTTCGCACCGCTCCGGCGAGACCGAAGATGCGACGATCGCGGACCTGGCTGTCGCGACCAACTGCGGGCAGATCAAGACGGGGTCACTGGCGCGGTCCGACAGGCTGGCGAAATACAACCAGCTAATCCGCATCGAGGAAGAGCTGGGCGACAGTGCGGTATTTGCGGGCAGGACCTGTTTCGGCCGGATCAGCGGCTAGCCGTCCTTCTGTTCCCGGTTCTTCGGGTGAAACCAATATTGCCAAATTCCCCAGGCGTTAACGAGGAAGAGTACGGCGTTCATCGCAGCCAGCGGATAGGCGCCTTGCGTCAATCCGCTATACACCCACAGCGCGGAGACGAAGCAAAACAGGACGAACCCCGCGGCGGTAGCGCGGCGACCCAGATCGAAGGCGATCAGGGAAGCTGCGACCACCGTTCCCCCCGACGCGACCCATTCAAGGATTCCGTTCACTCAACCACCTTGCCGGACGCGTTGGAAGCACGGCGCTCTCATCGCACTCCTAATTGGCAAATTTCGATTGCAGCCGAGAAAGCGCCATTGCCGCAAGTGCCGCTTCTCCACCCTTGTTCTTCTGGGCAGGATCTGCGCGAACCAGCGCCTGTTCCTCGTTTTCTACCGTCAGTACACCATTGCCGATCGCAATCCCGTCCATCGTGAGGGCCATGATGCCGCGAGCCGACTCGCCAGCCACGATCTCGAAGTGATAGGTCTCGCCCCGGATCACCACGCCGATTGCAACGAATCCGTCGTACCGTCCTGAGTCCGCGGCCATGGCAATCGCCGCGGGTATCTCGAGTGCGCCCGGCACCTCCAGCACTTCGACGCTATGACCCGCCTCTTCCAGCGCTGCGCGCGCGCCCGACACCAGCATGTCATTCAGGTGAGCGTAGAAGCGCGCTTCGACAATCAGGAAATTTGCCACGGTTTCACTCCGGTATGGGCATGTGGTCGACGATGTTGAGGCCATAGCCCTCGATCGCGACGACATTGGGTTGCGAGTTGCTGAGCAGGATCATGTCTTCGACACCGAGATCGGCGAGAATCTGCGACCCGATGCCGACATTGCGGACCTCGTCACTTTCTCCATAGCCCGACGCCGGACGCCCGGTGATGATGACGATGACGCCCGCGCCGTGCCGGCCGACGGCTTCCATCGCGCGCTGCAATGTGCGCTTGCGCTTGCCTGGTTTGCCAAGGACATCGTCGAAAATCGAAATCGGATGGACGCGGGCGAGGGTCGGCTCCGAGTCGGCGACGTGCCCCTTTTGCAGGACATAGCTTTCGCTTCCGTCGACAGTATTGCGATAGGTTAGCATGCGCCAGTCGCCACCATAGTCGGATTCAAAGCTTTCCTCGGCGATGCGTTCGACAAGGTGGTCGTGCCGCATGCGATATTCGATGAGGTCGCGGATGGTGCCGATCTTCATGTCATGCCTGCGCGCGAACAGGACGAGGTCGTCGAGCCGCGACATCGTGCCATCCTCGTTCATGATTTCGCAGATGACGCCCGAAGGATTGAGTCCGGCGAGGCGAGCGATATCGACCGCTGCTTCTGTATGGCCGGCCCTGACGAGCACGCCGCCATCGCGCGCCGCGAGCGGAAAGACATGGCCGGGGGTGACGATGTCGTCGGGCCCCTTGGTCGCGTCGATAGCGACAGATACGGTCCGGGCACGATCAGCGGCGCTGATCCCTGTCGTAACGCCGGTCTTTGCCTCGATGGATGTGGTGAACGCCGTCTGCATGCTCTCGCGATTGTCGCGGCTCATCGGTTCGAGGCCGAGCGCCTCCACACGCTTCCGATCGAGCGACAAACAGATGAGGCCACGTCCGTGCGTGGCCATGAAGTTGATGGCATTGGGAGTTGCCATCTGGGCAGGGATGATGAGATCACCTTCGTTCTCGCGATCCTCGTCGTCGACCAGGATGAACATCCGGCCGTTGCGCGCCTCCTCGATGATTTCCTCTGCGCCGACCAGCACCGGCGTTTCGTCGTTTTCTTCGAGGAAAGCCTCCAGCTTGGCCAGCGTGTCGGCTGTCGGGTTCCAGCGGCTCTCGGTGCATTCCCGCAAGGTGTTCGCGTGGAGTCCGGCAGCGCGAGCGAGGCCTGCGCGAGTCATCAGGCCGTTGCCGATGAGGGTCCTGACTTTTGAAATCGTATCCATGCGAAGGGGTGTATCACATTTTAATGTGGCGGGAAATAAAATTCCGCACTGAAATGTGACTTGTTTGATGGTCCACACAACCTGCGGCCGCTCGAACTCAGCATTCCAATCGGCGAACCTGATGACCGCCCAGTTATGACCTGCCGAAATTGTGAGGAGAAATGGTGGACGCACTAGGGCTCGAACCTAGGACCCGCTGATTAAGAGTCAGCTGCTCTACCAACTGAGCTATGCGTCCACTGCCACGATCTTGCCGCGGTCCCGAATCGGGGAGGCGCTCATATAACCGCTGCGGTCGGAATTGGAAGAGCTAAGAGCAGGCTCTGGCTGTCAGCCCCGAAATTGGCCAACTCAGGCGCCGATCAGGCCGGTCCTTGGTGCCTTGCGGTTCCAGCGGTTGACCATCATCAGTGCCCCGACACAGATCATGTTCGTCATCATCGAGCTGCCGCCGTGGCTTACGAATGGGAGAGGGATGCCGACAACCGGCGCAAGTCCCATCACCATCATCAGGTTGATCGCTACGTAGAAGAAGATCGTCGCCGTCATGCCCGCGGCAAGCAATTTCCCGAAACGGTCGGCACTCGCCCGGGATACGCTGAAGCCCCATCGCAAGATGAGCGCGAAAACCCCGATCACGAAGAGGCCGCCGATGAAACCCCATTCTTCTGCCATGGTGGCGAAAACGAAGTCGGTGTGCGGTTCGGGCAAGTAGTTCAGGTGGCTCTGCGACCCTTCGTTGAACCCTTTTCCGAAAATGCCGCCAGAGCCGATCGCGATCTTCGACTGCGTGATCTGGTACCCTTCGCCCAAGGGGTCGCTTTCCGGATCGAGAAACGTCGTCACCCGGTCCTGCTGATAGGGTTGCAGGGCAAAGTAGAATGCCAGCGGCAAAGCTGCGATGCCGGCGAGGCCGACCGTCAAGAACCAGCGCAGTGGCAGTCCGGCAAAGAACATCACCAGCCCGCCACCGAACGCGATCGCAAGCGACGTACCGAGATCGGGCTGAAGCAGTACGAATGCCATCGGCGCAAGGATGATTCCGGCCGCAGGGATGAGCGCGCGAAAGGTTGGCACCATGCCGATCGGCAGCGTGTCATAGTATTTTGCCAATGCGAGGACGACGGCGGGTTTCATCAGTTCCGAGGGCTGGATGCGGATCGGGCCGACCTCCAGCCAGCGTTGGCTGCCACCGCCGACTGCACCGACAATTTCGACTGCCATGAGCAGGAGGAGTACGACGACGAAGATGGGGTAGGCGAAAAACTTGGCGAGATCCTTGCTGAAGCGGGACATGACCACGGCCATCACGAAGAAAATTGCGAACCGGATCAGATGCGATTCCGCGTAGCGGGAGAAATCCCCCGCCGCGGCGGATGTGAGCACGAGCGCGCCAAAACCGATCAGAGCGAACAGCGGGAAAAGCATCGACCATGGCTGTCGCGCAACCGCGGAGGGAACGATGGTGATCGGCTGCTGCGCCAGTTCTTCGGCCTGTCGTTCAGCAAGTCGGGCCTCCGCGTCGACCTGGTCGAAAATCTCTTCCGTCCGTGGCGGGACCGGTTCGACAGCTTCGCCAGACTGGGTGGCGTAGGCGCGGTATTTCGCATCGAGCCGCTGCTGTGCGTTTCCGCCCCACTGTTTTTCGAGCGCATGGAGCGCTTCCATGCCCTTCGCGGGATCGAACAGAAATGTCATGACATCGCGCGCGATCGGATAGGCGGAGCCCGACCCGCCGCCGTGCTCGATGACGACTGCACCGGCGTATTTCGGCTTGTCGAACGGGGCGAAGAAAATGAAGAGGCCGTGATCGCGGTACTTCCATGGGCCGCTTTTGCCGTCGGAGACGCTGAGCGACACGACCTGTGCGGTGCCCGTCTTACCCGCCATCAGGACGTCGTCTATCGGCAGACGCGCCCGTCCAGCGGTGCCTGGCCCATTGACCACATCGCTCATGGCCTGCCGGATGTAACCGATCTCTTGCGGGCTGAAGGCGAAGTGTTCGAATTTCGGTTTCGATGCGCTCATGCGCAAGCGTGGCAATACGCGATCGCCCGTCGCCAGGCGGGCGCTCATCACCGCCAGTTGCAACGGGTTGGTGAGATAGTAGCCTTGCCCGATCGAGGCGTTCACCGTGTCGTAGGGTTGCCAGGCACTATCGTATTTGCGCTGTTTCCACGCGGGCGATGGTACGGTGCCGTAGAACTGGCTGATGACAGGGAGATCAAATTCCTCTCCCAGACCCATTTTCTTCGCCCATTCCGCGACCTTGGCGAAGCCGATCTGCTGGGCGAAATGATAGAAATAGCTGTCACAGCTCTGGTAGATGGCTTTCGCCATGTCGACCCGACCGTGGTTGCTCCAGCAATTGAAGAATCGATTGCCGATCCGCCGCCCGCCACCGCAAATGATGGCATCTTCGGGTTTGATCCCCGCATCGAGGAAGGCCATGCAATGCATCGGCTTGACCGTCGAGCCGGGCGGATAGAGCCCTTTCAATACCTTGTTGCGCAGTGGAACACGCTCGTCGTCGCGCAACATCGAATATTCGACCCGGCCGATCCCGGCCGAGAAACTGTTCGGGTCGAAGCTGGGCATGGACGCCATGCACAGGACATCGCCGGTTTCGCAATCGAGCACGACGCATGAACCGCTTTCAAGGCCAATTCTTCGCGCGGCGTAGTCTTGCAAGGGACCGTCGATCGTGAGGCGTACGGGATCGCCCTGGGTGTCTTCGCGCGTTTCGAGATCTCTCACGATCCTGCCCGATGCCGTCACCTCGACGCGTCGAGCACCGGGCACACCTTGCAGGTCATCTTCGAATTGCTTTTCAAGTGCATCCTTGCCGATCTTGTACCCGGGCGTGATCATGATCGGATCGGGGTTTTCGTCGTACTCCTCCGCCGACGCCGGCCCGACATAGCCGATCAGGTGGCCGACGCTCGGACCGGTGGGATAGAAGCGCGAAAAGCCGCGCTGGGGTATCACGCCCGGCAAATCGGGCAGTCGCACGCTGATGGCGGCGAACTGGTCGTAATTGAGCCCGGTCGAGACTTCTACGGCCTGAAACCCGCGCACCTCGGAAATCTTTTTCGTGATATCGGCGACGGCGGTGGCGGGCAGGGCAAGCAGATCAGCCAGCGTTGCAATCGTCCTGTCCGGATCGCGCATGCGTTCCGGAATGACATCGACACGAAAATCGGCCCGATTGGAGGCGAGGGGAGCGCCGTTGCGATCGAGGATCCAGCCACGACGCGGAGGGATGAGCGACAGGTTCACCCGGTTGCTTTCGGATTCGAGCACCCAGCGTTCGTTCTCTGCAATGGCGATGTAGGCCATCCGCCCTGCCAGGATCGTGCCCAGTCCGCCCATGCCCGCTGCAATCACAAAGGTGCGGCGATTGAACGCATTTTCGAGCGTCGTCTGGCTGACGAGCGTCTTCCCGCGGCGACGGGACCGCGATCTTCGAAAAAGCGCCATCAGACCCGCCGCCAACGCATCAGGCGCAACCTGTCGAGCGTACCGACAAAGCGGGCAACGACGGGGAATGTGAAGATGGTCAGCAATATTTGCGGGCCCAGCGCGACGAGCGCCGCAGCCGTCGGATCTGCCCCCGACAAGAGCCAGCCCAGTACGACGTAACCAATGGCCAGCACACTGGCGTTGAACCAGTCCTGCCAGAAGGCGCGCCAGGGCCAGCGCATTTCGATCGCCTCTATGGCGAGAAGGCTTGCCGACCAGAAAAGGATCGCGAAACCGAATGGTTGGCCGCTATAAAGATCGTCGAACAGGCCGAGGGGAAATCCGGCCCAAACGGGCAGCAGGCCCGGGCGGACCAGTCGCCAGCCGATCAGCATCAGAAAACCGAGCGGCGGAACGAGGGGGAGGGCTGTGGCGATCGGGAAAATCGGCAGGAGCGATCCGACCAGGATTGACACCCACGGCACGACATTGGCGACCAGCGGCGAATGGGTGCGGTTGATCCTGCTGCCGTAACTGTCGCTCCGTGCACGCGGTTCGATCCGCTCCATTACTCGCCAAGCTCCTCTTCTATCGGAGTGGCGGCACCGGTCACGGCTTCGGGTTCGAAAATCGGTTCGATCGAGACGAAGTCGGTCGCAGCAGGGTCGCTGATGATGCGGGCAAGACCGCCGTCGTCGGTCGTTTCGGTGAGGATGGCGACGGCGATTCCGGGCGGGTAATATCCGCCAGCACCACTCGTCACGAAAACGTCGCCCTTCTTGAGCGGATTGATCCCGAGATTGATCAGCTTGATCCGCAGGAGGCTGTCGCCACGACCTTCGGCAAAGGCGACCGTCTCGTCACCGGCTCGACGAACGGGGAGGACGCTTTCGCTATCGGTCAGCAGGAGAACGCGCGCGCTGTCGCCGCCTGTTTCCAGGATCCGGCCGACCACACCGCGTGCGGACCTCACCGGCATGCCGATCTCGACGCCGTCGCGCTCGCCGGCACCGACGTAGGCGAAACGGCGCGAACTGGTCGAGGACGAGCCGATCAGCCGCGCCACCGTGACCGGCTTGCGCTCGGCATCCTGCAAGCCGAGCAGCCCCTTCAGCCTGACATTCTCCTGGCGCAGGGCCTCGGCTTCTTTCAGGCGTATGCGGGCGAGTTCCATCTCGCGCTTGAGCTCGGCGTTTTTCGAGCCGGCGCGATAGTAGCCACGCACTGACCACCGAACAGGTCGGGCTGGAAAAAGGACAGGCCGAGCAAAATCGCGCCGATCAAGCCGCCGATTCCGGCGATGATGTAGCCGGTGAAAAGATTGTACTGCGCCCGGCGAGAATAGCTGGAGCGCCGTTGATCGGTCGGCGCCATGGCCTGTTACCCCTCAGGTGTTCATCAAGACGCCACGGTAGATCGGATCTTCCATCGCGCGACCCGTGCCGATTGCAACACAGGAAAGCGGGTCTTCGGCGATAGTCACCGGCAAGCCGGTTTCTTCGCGCAGATATTCGTCAAGGCCCTGGATCAGTGCCCCGCCGCCGGTCAGGACGATGCCCTGATCGACAATGTCGGCTGCCAGTTCTGGGGCGGTGTTTTCCAGTGCGATGCGCACACCTTCGACGATGGCGCCGATTGGCTCGTTGAGCGCTTCGGCAATATGGCCCTGATTGATCGTGATTTCCTTCGGCACGCCGTTGACGAGGTCGCGACCCTTGATCGTGATCTGCTCGCCAATGCCGTCCTCGGGCGAACGGGCGATGCCGTAATCCTTCTTGATCCGTTCTGCAGTGGCATCGCCGATCAGGAGGTTGTGATGCCGGCGCACATAGGACACGATGGCTTCGTCCATCTTGTCGCCGCCCGTGCGGACCGATGTCGTGTAGGCGAGACCGCGAAGCGAAAGCACGGCCACCTCCGTCGTGCCGCCGCCAATGTCGACGACCATGCTGCCGACCGGTTCGGTAACCGGCATATCGGCGCCGATCGCGGCGGCCATCGGTTCGAGAATGAGGTAGACCTGCGAGGCTCCGGCGTTCGAAGCAGCATCGCGAATGGCGCGCCGTTCCACCGATGTCGAGCCCGACGGCACGCAGATCGTGATTTCGGGATAGCGCATCAGGCTCTTGCGGCCGCTGACCTTGCGGATGAAGTGCTTGATCATCTCTTCGGCGACATCGAGATCGGCAATCACGCCGTCGCGCAGCGGGCGGATCGCTTCGATGCTGTCGGGCGTCTTGCCCATCATCATCTTGGCATCGTCGCCGACAGCCTTGACGCGCTTCATGCCGTTGATGGTCTCGAGCGCGACGACGCTGGGCTCGTTAAGAACGATTCCCTGATCCTGGACGTAAACCAGTGTATTGGCGGTGCCGAGATCGATCGCCATGTTCTGCACACCGAATTTGAAGAGATTGTTCCAAAAGCCCATTTTTGTTCGATTTTCCGTCTAAAGTCGTAGTCAGGCGAGGGGCCGTTGGTCCCTGGGATACCGATCCGCGCCGGGAAGGGTGCGGCAGCCTTAGCGATGTTGCCACGCAATTGCCAAAAATTTCCGCAATTTCCGTGGGGGAAAGAGAAACATGCCGTCTCGGTTTTCCTGCGCTTCGTCGTTAGACTGCTTGTCGATGCCGACCATTCGCCGATTACCCGACACGCTGGTCAATCGTATCGCTGCGGGCGAGGTCGTCGAGCGCCCCTCGTCGGCACTCAAGGAATTGGTCGAAAACGCGATCGATGCAGGGGCCGCGCGGATTGGCGTAAGGATCGTCGATGGTGGGTTGGCGAGCCTCGAAGTCACGGACGACGGGTGCGGGATGGCTCCGGAAGAAATGAAGCTGGCGCTGGAGCGACATGCGACCTCGAAGCTTCCCGATGAAGCCATCGAACAGGTAAGGACGCTGGGGTTTCGCGGCGAAGCCTTGCCGAGCATTGCGAGCGTGTCGCGGTTTACGATCGAAAGCCGCCCGCACGGTGCGGAAGATGGCTGGAAGTTTGTCTTCGATCACGGAGAGCAAATGTCGGAGGGGCCAGCGGCCTTGCCGCCCGGCACCCGGGTGCGGGTCGAAAACCTGTTCGGCAAGATACCGGCCCGGCGCAAATTCCTGCGCACGGCGCGCAGCGAATATGCGGCTTGTCTCGATGTCGTGCGCCGGTTGGCCATGGCGCGATCCGACATTGCCATCACATTCGACCACGCCGAACGCCGTGTCCTTGCGCTTCAGGGAGGGGAGGGTCTGGAGAGCCGCGTCGCGCAGATCGTGGCACGCGAGTTGAAGGACAACGGTGTTTCGATCGAACTGGAACGCGGGTCGATGACGCTCCGCGGTATCGCTGGCCTGCCGACTTACAATCGCGGGGTGGCCGACCACCAGTATCTGTTTGTCAATGGTCGACCGGTGAAAGATCGCCTGCTGACCGGAGCGGTGCGCGGTGCTTATGCGGACATGCTCGCGCGCGACCGGCATGCGGTGCTGGCGCTGTTTCTGGAAATCCCGCCGGAGGATGTCGACGTGAACGTCCACCCGGCAAAGACGGAAGTCCGGTTTCGCGACGCGCAGACGGTCCGAGGCTTTATCGTTTCGGGCCTGCGTCAGGCGTTGGCGACTGGCGATCGGCGAAGTGCGCAGGCACCTGATGCTGCGGCCATGGGTCGCTGGCAGGTCGAACCGGAGCGCGAAGACCCTGCCCCGGCCCTGCGTTCGATCTTTTCCGGCCGCGACTGGACGGCGCCGTCGACCCGGGTGGCCGAAGCGTCTGTCGCATGGCGCGGTGTCGAGGCCGAAATCATGGCCGCACCGCAAGGGCGGGCCGAGGAATCGGCACCGGTTTCGGAAGACGAGGAATCCTTTCCGCTCGGTATCGCGCGCGGGCAGGTCGCCAACACTTATATCGTGGCAGAAGCAAGCGATGGTCTCGTCCTCGTCGACCAGCACGCGGCGCATGAACGGCTCGTGCTCGAGCGACTACGCGCAGCCGGAGCCGAAGACGCCGTCGCGCGAAGCCAGGCCCTGCTCATCCCCGAAGTCGTCGAGCTGGAAGAAACGAGCTGCGACCGGCTTGAGGAAGCGGCAGGACAACTCGCAAAGCATGGACTCCTGATCGAACGATTCGGACCGTCGGCTATGCTCGTCCGCAGCCTTCCCCACGCGATTGCACGGACCAATCCGGAAAAGCTGCTGCGCGATATCGACGATGATCTGTCGCTCAATGGAGAAGCATTACTGCTGGGCGAAAAACTCGACCTGGTTCTGGCGACCATGGCCTGCCACGGGTCGGTGCGGGCAGGGCGCGTGCTGCGGGTGGACGAAATGAATGCCCTGCTGCGCGAAATGGAACGCACGCCGCGTTCGGGTCAATGCAACCATGGACGGCCGACATGGGTTAAGTTGTCGATGGACGATGTCGAAAAGCTGTTTGGGAGACACTGATGCGCTGGATAATCCTCGTCGCCGCGCTTGGCATTGCAGGATGCGATACCAAAACGGCGGAAGAACAGGCGGCAGACGATGCCCGCGATGTGGCCATCGTGCGGGCCAATCAGGAACCGCCACCCGAAGAGCTCGAGCCGCAAGCGATCCTCTACCCCGATATCGAGGAGCACGACCTGTTCGGTGCGGGTTGCAGCTTCGTGCCGGAAGGGGGAGGATTGGGCGCAATCGCGATCGCCATGGAGAACGAAGGCTATATGAAGCGCGGCGAAGCGATCCTGAAATTTGCTGCCGATCTCGGCAGCGCCGAATTGCCTTATCTCGCGCGGCGCAAGTACGACGGGCTCGACTACTCGTTCACGCTCGACCTGGAAGGCGCGCATGGCGAGAAGTCAGGCATGGAGACCGTGGACTATCCGGCGCGGCTGGCCGTGAAGGATGGACAGGACCGCGTTATTTATGAATCGGACGGCATGGCGCAATGCGGGGCCTGACCTAGTCGGCGCCCTTCGGATCGCGTGTACGAATTAGGCCGTTCGACACCATCTCGAGAACGATCTCGCCGTTTTGATTGAACGTGCGGTTGCGGCTCTTGAATATGCCCATTTCGGGGCGCTTTTCGCTACGGCGTTTCTCGATCACTTCGGTCTCGCAGCGCAGCGTATCGCCAGGGTACACCGGCTTTACCCAACGCAGATTGTCGATGCCCGGTGACCCCAGACCCGCGGATTCCTCGCCCTTCATGTTTTCGACCAGCATCGCCATCGTCATTGCGCAGGTATGCCATCCGCTTGCCGAAAGGCGCCCGAAATGGGTCTGGGCTGCAAACTCGTCATCGAGATGGAAGGGCTGCGGATCGTATTTGGACGCGAAATCTACCACTTCCTCCCGCGTGACTTCGTAATTGCCGAACGAACGGGTCGCGCCGATTTCGATATCTTCGTAATATTGCATTGTCGGGGAATGACTCAACCCATCGGGCTTAGCAACATCCAAATGGCCATGCCGATCATCGCCAGATTTTCGGTCAGCGAGACGAAGCCGAGCGGGACGTTGCCCGATCCACCGACGCAGGCGCACTTGATCTCCCGTTTCTGGATATAGACGGCGTAGATCACGCTGGCGGCGCCAATCGATCCGATGACCAGCGCGACGGGTATCGACAGCCAGTCCAGCGCATGGGCGGACATGAGCACACCTGCACCGAATTCGAGGAAGGGATAGGCATAGGCGTAGGGAACGAAGCGTCGCGCAAGCAGGTCGTATCCGACAAACATCGAGGAGAATTTCTCGACGTCCTGGAGCTTGAGCATGGCCAGAAGGACCATCGAGAACGCGACGAACCATTCGGTCGCGCGCACCGTGTATGGATTATCGAATGCGACATGGCTGACTGCGAGTGCGAGCGCTGCAGCCGCTGCGAAGACGGCGATGACCGGCGTGTAGCTGGTGCTTCCTTCCGCGGGCAGGGGCTTGCCGAAATGGGCACGCAATTCGGTGTAGCCGCCGATGCGTCTGCCATCGATAAAAGTCTGCGGCGTGGTTTCTACGCCATGTTCGTCCTTGAACCGGTCCGTCTGTTCGCGCGTGACGAGGTGATGGTCGTCTACCGCGTAACCCTGCCCTTCGAGCAGCCATTTGGACTTGATGCCATAAGGACAGACATGTTTGTCCATCACCATGCGATAGAGGTGCGCAGTCTTCGTCATGCGCCTCATATATACCCCTAGGGGGTATTTCGCAAGAGGCTCAGAGTCTCGGTTTCAGATCGCCTTCTTTCAGGTCGGGTATGATGCGGAAGCGCGCGGTGACCAGACTGAAAATGCCGAACAGGATGAGTCCGATCGCGACGATGGTGTAGACTATGCCGTTGTCACTGAGTGAGGCGATCGCCCCGCCAAGTCCCTTTACCTCGCTCGATTGCGAAAACCATGCCGACTGCACGATCGACCAGCCGATCAGGAGGAACACGACCGCACGTGCCGCATGACCCGCTCGACCAACCGGCTCGACCAGCGAGGGCGCACGGTTGCTGACGTGGCGCATGAAGTCGCCCTTCCAGGCATGCTTTGCCTGCATGGCGGCTCTCCCAGCCCAGAAGCGAGCTGGCGGCTTCCTGTCCGCCGGTGTCGCCGCTCGACTGTTGCTTGTCGCCGACCGCGAACTGGTAGGCGGTGTAGGACAGGACCAGATGAGCGATCCCGCTTGCGGCCGCGCCCACGCGTTTGGCAATGCCCTGGCATCGCGGGGGTGGTTCTCGATATTGCTGGCCGCATCGATGAATTTATAGAGGGCATACCCGAGCAGACCGATGGCGCAGAGCCAGAGCAGCGGCGTGCCGAGGGGGACGTCCTGGATCCAGTCGAAGGCTGCCGACTGACCGTCGCCAGCCTTGCCGCGCGAACTCAGCGCCAGATAGCCAAGGAGGATATAGACCAGCCCCCGGGCGAAATAGCCCAGGCGCACCATCCAGCGAAACTTTTCAGATTTATCGACCACGTGTCGGCTCCCTCCGAACCATCCTGTGGCAGGCCGAGCACGGCGCGCAGCAGGGGGTTGATCGCCACATTGTCGAAACTCTCGATCCTTTTCGCGCTCGCGAAAGCCGGGCCGGAGGCGATGAAGAGTGCGGCCATTTCCGGCGTGCGGGGATCGTACCCGTGATTGCCGCCGATGCGCTCGCCTTCCTGCCGCGAAGGGAATATCTGCCAGCCGATATCCGCCAGGCAGAGATAGGGCGGAATGCGCGCGCTCTTGCCGTAGTTCAATGGTGCGGGAATTTCAGCTTTCGCCCAGCAATCCATGTGCTCGTGATCCCGCGACAATGCCGCAGCAAGGTGCGCCTCGCGGCCCGGCACCGGCGCGAGGCTCGCATAGGGTCCGGCTTCGACAAGCGTGTAGTTCCCGGCCCCTACAATGGCGTCGAGTTCGATGGTGCGGCTGTTCCGGGTCTCGGCCATGCCATGATCGGAGGTGACGACGATGTTCGCGGGCTGGCCCAGCGACTCTATCCCCTCGATCAGCTTTGCGATGTCGCGGTCGACGTTGCGCAATGCTGCGGTGAGTTCAGGGCTGTCAGGGCCGGTCGCGTGTCCGGCGGTGTCGACCTCGTCGAAATAGAGGAGGAGGAACTGCGGCCGGATGTCGGCCGGGCGTCGCAGCCAGTCGATGATCGCATTGACGCGCTGGGTCGGCGACACGTTCTGGTCGAACGCCTGCCAGTCCTGCGGCCGCACGCCGCCATCGACCCGGCCATAACCATGCGGCACCAGCGTGCCGCCCCAGGCGACCGCCGATCCCGGCCAGAACATCGCGGCGCTGCGAATGCCGGCGTTCTCCGCTGTTACCCATAGCGGCTCGCGTCCGTTCCAGTAGAAAGGGTCGGTGGTCGCCATTGTGAACTTCTCCTCCGCCCGCGAAGGGTCGGTGAAGCTGTTGGCGACGATGCCGTTGTTGTCGGGATAATATCCCGTGATTTCCGCCCAATGGTTGGGAAAGGTCTTGCTGGGGAAGCTCGGCCGCATCGCGGCGGTCACTCCACCCGCGGCCAGGCGCGAAAGAGTCGGCGTCACCCCGCGATCGAGGTAATCGGCGCGAAATCCGTCGATCGACACGAGTATCGTGATCGGCTCGCGCTGTTCGGCAACGGGAGCGGTCGCGGCGACCGTCGGATCGACAGTGGCGCATCCGCCCGCCGCAATCGACAATCCCAGGGCGAATGCGGCGGCGAGACGTTTCATCGGGAAATCCTCAGACGTTGAATTTGAACAGCATGACATCGCCGTCCTGCACCAGATATTCCTTGCCTTCCTGGCGCAGCTTGCCGGCTTCGCGCGCGCCGCTCTCGCCGCCCAGCGCCACGTAGTCATCGTAGGCAATTGTTTCAGCGCGAATAAAACCGCGCTCGAAATCGGTGTGAATCTCGCCCGCAGCCTGCGGCGCCTTCGAACCTGACGGGAAGGTCCAGGCGCGCGATTCCTTCGGGCCCGCGGTGAAAAAGGTGTTGAGGCCCAGCAATTTGTAGCCTGCCCGGATGACGCGGCTCAGCCCGCTTTCGGTCAGGCCAAGCTCGGCCAGATACTCCGCGCGGTCTTCGGGCGGCATTGCAACGAGCTCGCTCTCGATCGCAGCGGAAACGACCACGGCTTCCGCGCCTTCCGAGGCGGCCTTGTCAAAGACGCGTTGCGACAATTCGTTGCCTTCTGCCGCATCCTCTTCGGCGACGTTGCAGACGTAGAGCACCGGTTTCGCGGTCAGCAGCTGCGCCTGGCGGAAAATGCGGGCCTCTTCTTCGTCCTTCGGCTCTGTCAGGCGCGCAGGTTTGCCGTCGCGCAAAAGCTGGAGCGACTGGCCGAGAACGCTAGCCGTCAGTTTCGCTTCCTTGTCGCCCGCGGTGGCACGCTTTTCCGCATTGGGCACGCGCTTTTCGAGGCTTTCGAGATCGGCCAGCATCAGCTCCGTCTCGACGACTTCCGCGTCTGCGATCGGGTCCACCTTGTTGGAAACGTGCTGGATGTCGTCATCCTCGAAACAGCGCAGCACATGGACGATGGCATCGACCTCGCGGATATTCCCGAGGAACTGGTTGCCCAGACCTTCTCCCTGGCTCGCGCCTTTGACCAGCCCGGCAATGTCGACGAACGCCAGTTGTGTCGGAATGACCTTTGCGGATTTCGCAATCGCGGCGATCTTGTCGAGCCGTTCGTCGGGTACCGCGACCTGCCCGACGTTGGGTTCGATCGTGCAGAACGGATAGTTCGCAGCCTGGGCAGCCTGCGTTTCGGTCAAGGCATTGAAAAGAGTAGACTTGCCGACATTGGGCAGGCCGACGATCCCGCAACGGAAACCCATCGATAACTCCGGAAAATGTGTTAAGCCGCAGCCCTTAGCGGCGGGGCGCCGTCATTGCCAGCTTCACGATAGGTTTGCACTTGTGCTTTAGGCAACGCGATATGACCAGAAAAATACGACCAGTCCTGGCCGGGGCGATAGTCGCCATCTCGCTTGCGGCCTGTTCGCCGAACCCGGCATCAAGTTTCGAACGGGGTGTCGAGGCATTCGAAGCGCATGACTATCGCGCAGCGCGGATTGCCCTGATCAGCGGGCTGCGCGACGAGCCGGGCAATATCGAGATGCGCGCGCTGCTGGCCCAGACGCAGATCGCACTTGGTGATGGCGAGGGCGCATATGCTACGCTTTCCGAATTGCCCGCCACGGCGCTGACGCAGCCGGCCAACGCAGTGCTGATGGGGGATGCGGAAATTCTGCGCGGACGTTTCGCCGAGGCGGTCGCGCGCGTGTCAGGCATCGAAACTGCCGCAGCCGATCGTATCCGCGCGCTCGCATCGCTTGGCAACGGGGAAATCGAAGAGGCGCAGCAGGCATTCGCAATCGGCGCAAAGCGCACGCCTGCCGACGCGCGATTGCTATCCGCCTATGGGCGGTTTCAACTGGCGCGTGGGGACGTCGATGCTGCGCGGGAATTGGCGTCACGCGCGGTCAAGGCGGACGCAGGGTCAATCGAAGGGTTCTTGCTGCAGGGTATGGTCGCGGAATCCACTGGCCGTCTTCCGGCGGCCGCGTCGGCTTTCGAGAAAGCGATTGCCATCCATCCCGCCAATTTCGAGGCGCGACTGGGCAAGGCGCGCGTATTGGTGGCGCAGGGCAAGGTGGAGGACGCCAATCCTCTCCTTGCCGGTTTGCAGGAGGAAGATCCGGAGAACCAGGCGATCGCTTTCCTGCGCGCCCGCGCCGCCGCGGCCGGGAAAGACTGGAAATCGGTGCGTGAAATCCTCCAGCCACTCGAGAACGAGATGCGCCAGTCAGGACCACTCAGGCTGGCCTATGGCGAGGCGCTGCTCGAGCTGGGCCTTTCAGCCCAGGCATTGAGCTGGCTGCAACCGCTTCACCGCGCCAACCCGGATTCGCGCCGCGTGCGGTCCTTGCTTGCAAGGGCGCAAACCGAATCGGGTGATGGGGCTGCTGCGCTCGAAACGATCCAGCCAGTGGCGATTCGTCCCGACGCTACGCCGGATGAGCTGCAGATTGCGGCGGCCGCGGCTCGAAAGGCCGGGAGCGCGCAGGCGGAGCGTTTCAGCGAGCGCGCAAAGTCTGCCTCGCCCGAATGGATCGGGGGCGAACTGGCCAAGGCCGACAGTGCGCTTCGCAACCAGCAGTGGACACTGGCAGAGCAAAGTTACGAGAACATTCTCGAACAGGTTCCTGCCCGAAACGCGATGGTGCTCAATAATCTGGCCTTTGCACGGATGCAGTTGGGCAAGCGGGACGAGGCACTGGAGGCTGCGCTGGAGGCAGTAAAGCTGGAACCGGAACACCCGTCGATCCTGGATACGGCGGGATGGTTGCTCGTCCAGACCGGCGAGAAGGATCGGGGCCGAGCCATGTTGGAGAAGGCTACACGTCTCGATCCGGACAATGCGACCATTGCAAGGCACCTGGCCAACGCTCGCTGACGCGGCACCTGCGGGACGGGGCCTAAATAGAAGAAGGGCTGCCGTCCCGAATGGAACAGCAGCCCGTCAGACTATCCGAGATCGGATCAGGGTGTCTTAGCTGTAGGCGACCGAAACCTGCTTGTCCTCGACCTTGCGACGACGGCGGGTTCCGACGAACACCATCAGAGCAGCCGCGCCGAAAAGCAGCAACATATTGGGCTCGGGGACGTCGTTGCCTCCCGAAGTGCTCGAGATCTGCGCGCCGCTTGCGGAACCCACACCGGGAACTCCACTGACCGATTGATAGCGAACAAAGAAATCATCTAGCGTCAGTGTCGAGGCTTTTTCGGTAAGGTCCAAAGACAACGTGCCCAGCGCCGTCTTTCCGGCGAAAATGCCTTCGCCTTTGCCACCGCCACCTGGGCAACTGGGATTATCTTTTGCCTTAAAGCAGACATCAACGTTACCGATTTCATTGGGATAGCGACCGTTGATGACTGTGTATTGAAATTCGCCGGTGCTTGAAGCGGATTGAAGAATCGGATCAACATTGAAGGCAAAGCTGGAGATGCGCGCATCTGCGCCACCGGACGTATCGGTCGTGTTCGACAGCGCATAATCGAAATTATACGTCTTGCCCGTGATCGCCTTCAGCGTGAGCGTAAGCTTTGCGCCAAGAGCATCAATTACGCCACCATCGCCGGTGAAGCCATTGAAGTCGATCGTGAAGCTGTCACCGACATCGTCACTACCCAGGCTCTTGGTGAAGGCAGTCGAAAAGGTCATGGCATGTGCCCCAACATTAGGTTTGCAGCCCGCTAACCGATTTCCTCAGCCATGTCAGGTCGCATCCGGCCCTATGTTGGTGGCTGTCTCGCTTTGGGGCACGCTCGGACGAGAATCGGACGGAAAGCTGCCGGTGTCCTGATGCTGCCGATAATGCTGGCGGGTTGCTCTTGGATCGACGCGCCGGAGAGCGGGCTGGATGCCGGGCGTATGGCGTATGAAGCAAACGAATTCTCGAAGGCGCGCTCGATCCTGGTGCGAGCTCTCCAGCAGGATCCCTCGTCGACCGAGGCCGCCTTGCTGCTGGCGCGGACGAAGATTGCACAGGGCGACGGTGAGGGTGCGCTCGCGACGCTTGCGCAGGTCCCTGTAGATGGACCGAGCGCGAACGAGGCAAAGTTGCTGCGCGCCGAGGCTTTTCTGGTGAATGGCGATTGGCGCAAGGCGCGACGAGAAGTTTCGGGGCTGAATGTACAGCGCGTGCATTACGTCCACGGGCTGGCGGCCATGCAGGAAGGCGACACGGAAGCGGCAGAGGACGCATTCGCAAAAGGCGCAAGCATGGCGCGGCCTGATCCGCGCCTGCTCGCCGAATACGCGTTCCTGCGTCTGGGCGAGGGCGATCTTGCCGAAGCGCGCCAGCGGTGCGGCTCTATCCCGAATCGCGCCAGACAAAGCTCGCCTATGCCAATGCGCTGGGGGCTATGGGCCGGTTTTCGGAGGCGCAGAAGGTGATCGATGCGGTGGTGGGCCACGGCGATCCCGATGGGGAAGCGGCTTTCGTTCTCGCCAAGCTTGCGGCGCAGCGCGGCGAGTGGCGCAAGGTGCGCGCCTATCTGCAACCGATCTCGGGGAACGGTCCGCCCGAACAACGCGCGCTATACGCTCAGGCGCTGATCGAGGTCGGCCTGAATAATCTTGCGATCGCCGAGGTCGAAGCGTTGGCCGAGGATGACACAAGCGGTCCTGCCATTCGGCAGATCCTCGCGCGTGCCTATCGCGCCGAAGGTGATGCGATGAATGCCCGGCGGTTCGAATCTGACGGGCGCGGCAGTTAGGTTTTTGATACATCCCCTGCCGGGCCGGTAGCGATGCGCCACCAGCCCGGAACCATCTATCGCGTCAAATCAGGCGAGCGTCTTGCGGCGACGGCGTCCCGCGCCGACGGCGAGGGCAGCGGCACCGAACAGCACCAGCATGCTCGGTTCCGGCACATTCGTGCCACCCGTGCTCGATCCGCCCGACGACGAATTTCCACCCGACGAGCTTGTGTTGCCGCCGCTCGACGAATTGCCGCCCGACGAGGACGAAGACGAGGATGAAGACGAAGAGCTGCTATGCGGGCAGCCCTTGTAGTGTTTGTGGCCCCACCACCATGTCGCGCTGGCCGGTGTTGCCACTGCCATGCTGCCTAATGCGATTGCGCCGAGTACTGCACCACGAACCATCGGTAATCTCCCTGCTGAAATCTTGCGCCAGCTTTCGGCAATCGCAGGGGAGGGCGCCACCGCTGGGGCGGCGGGTGTTTCACTCTCGAACAGCTCGATTCCGGCCCGCAACGGGACATTAACCACGCTCTACGGTTTCTGCCGCAAAGCTATCTCACTCATAAAGCGGGGATCGTCGTTTTTTGCCAGCCATTCCGCCTCGGCGCCAATGTCGGCAAGCATGTCGGACAACGGCTCGATTTCCGCCTTCGCATAGTTGCCGAGCACGTGTCCGGTGACCAGATGCTTGGCCCCGGGATGGCCGATACCGATTCGCACACGGCGAAAATCGGGGCCGAGATGCTGGTTGATCGATCGCAGGCCATTATGGCCGGCCAGGCCACCCCCCCGGCGGACCTTGATCTTGAACGGATCGAGATCGAGCTCGTCGTGGAACACGGTAAGGGCATCGGGCTCGAGCTTGTAGAAACGCATGGCCTCGCCGACGGCACGACCGCTTTCGTTCATGAAGGTCGCGGGCTTGAGCAGCACGACTTTCATGCTGCCTATCCGGCCTTCCTGCACCCAGCCCGAAAACTTCTTCTGGACCGGGCCGAAACCGTGCATGTCGGCAATGACATCGCACGCCATGAATCCGACGTTGTGGCGGTGCATCGCATATTGCGGTCCGGGATTTCCTAGGCCTGTCCATATCTGCATGGGAAGGCGCCATACCGATTAGCGTGGCGTGCGCAAATGCGGCCGTTCAATCGTGCACTGCGCGCACCAATGGTCCGGCACGGTCAGAGCCGCCAAGCCATTCGACCTGCGTCCAGGCTGCGACCTCATTTATCTGGCGCTGCGGGACATTGCCTGCGCTGACCGGCATTCGCAGAGGACGAGTCCCTGCAGGCATCGCGACAAGCCTCGCGATGGCGCGGGGAACATCCATCGGATCCGCACTGCGACCCGAACCGTCTTCGGTGCCCATCGCGGCGACCACCTGCGGATAGCCATCGGTATGTTTCGCAGCTGCACGCTCTTTCAGCGCCGAGGTATAGATATTGCGATTGACCCAGACCTCGGTCGGATATCCGCCGGGCTCTATGATCGAGACATCGATATTGTGCGGCACGAGTTCATAGGCGAGCTGTTCGCCCATCGCCTCGACCGCGAATTTCGTTGCCGAATAGTGGCCTGAAAACGGTGCGATGACCCGACCGAGTTGCGAGCTGATCTGGATGATCTGGCCCGAACGCTGCCCCCGCATGGCCGGAAGAACCGCGCGTGCCATGCGGTGCGGACCGAAGACATTCGTGCCAAACATGAGTTCGGTCGCTGCCATGTCCTGCACCTCGACCGGGCCGGTGATGCCGATACCGGCATTGTTGACCAGCACATCCAGCGCGCCACCCGCAAGCCGTTCGGCCTCGGCCACGGCCTTGTCGATCTGGTTCTGGTCGAGCACATCGATCTCGAGCACGGTGATATCCAGACCCTCGCGCGTCGCGAGTTCGCTCAGCTCGCTGGCCTCAGGTCGGGGGATGTTGCGCATTGTCGCAAAAACTTTCGCACCGCGGCGCGCGTAATATTCCGCGCCCAGGCGGCCGAACCCACTCGAGCAACCCGTGATCAGTATGGCCTTGCCTGCAAGATCGGGCTCGACCGACATGGCATCGCCCTGCGCGCGCAATGCAGAAGTCGCAAACACGCCCGTGGCGGCCATCCCGGCCATGAGCGCCCGTCTATCGATTGTCGGCACTGGCATTCTCCCCGGTATCTTGCGGATCGGCATCGGAGGCTTCCGTGTCTTCCGGCAGCCCCAATCGCTTCATTTCGCGTTGAAGATAAGCCAGCGCAAAGACATCGTAAACTGCGTGGCCAATCATCACGAGCAGGAGGTCGTTCGTCAGCCAGTAGATGACGCCAAAGACGATGCTTATCCCGACAAGCAGCGCCGTGATGATCGGTTTCGAGAGGTGGATCAGCGCGAAGACAATCGAGCTGAGCAGAATGCCGGCGAAGGCACCCAGGTAATCTGTCAGCAATGTTTGCAGGCCTGCACGAAACTGCGCTTCCTCGCTTACGCCGGCACAGATCGAGATCCACACAAAAGCTGCGAAGGACAGCCGCCCGCCGAGAAATCTGTAGGTTTCGCTTTGCAGCCGGACCATCTTTTCCGAAAAGCGCGGAAACCCGTAAAAGGCGGTTGCCGCGACGGCAATGAAGGCACCGCCCAGTGCAAATCCGCGTACGACCGATGCCCATTGAGGGACCAGAAACCGGTCGAACGGGCGATCGGTAAAATGCCAGATGCCAATGCCCAGGGCGGTGAGCAACACGGCCTGGACGGTAATCGCCAGCAACACTTGGCGGCTGGTCAACTCGCGCTTGGGTTTAGCTCCGATATCCAACCCTGGCTCCTTCGCTGATCGCAGGTGGGCAGGGCGCTACGATGCAAGGGACCAAACGACAACGCCGGACTTCTTTCGAAGCCCGGCGCCGTGGTGATAGGTTGAAATCGGCAAGAGGCTTACTCGTCGCCCTTGTCCTCGCCTTCTTCTTCGGAGCCTTCGCCCTCTTCACCTTCCTGTTCGCTCGCCGGCACATCGTCGGCGTCGACCTCTTCGGCTGCATCGTCTTCAGCCTTCAACGCCGAAGGTGCAACCAGCGTTGCAATGGTGAAGTCGCGATCGGTAATCGCGCTTTCGCTACCCGCAGGCAGGGTGATCTCGCTGATATGGATCGAATCGCCGACTTCCTTGCCGGTCACGTCGATTTCGATCTCGCTGGGGATCTTGTCGTTTTCGCAGACCAGTTCCAGCTCGTGACGCACGACGTTGAGCACGCCGCCCTTCTTGAGGCCGGGCGATGCTTCTTCGTTGAGGAACACGACCGGGACCGAAACCTCGATCTTGCCGCCCTTGGCGAGCCGGAAGAAATCGACGTGCTCGGGGCGATCGTTCACCGGATGCAGCGCGACGTCCTTCGGCAGCGTGCGGATTTTCTTGCCGCCCAGATCGATCTCGACGATCGAGTTCATGAAGTGGCCCGTATCGAGCTGCCTCACGAGTTCCTTGGACTCGACGTGGATCAGGGTGGGTTCTTCCTTGCCGCCATAGATAACGGCGGGGACACGGCCTTCGCGGCGCAGTTGACGGGAGGCTCCCTTGCCAGCCCGTTCGCGCGCCTCGGCCGGCAGGGTCAGAGCATCGCTCATGGTATTGCCTTTCGAATGCGTTAGAAACTATCCGGTTCGCCACGCCTCCAGGGATGACCATGACGCCGAATGGCGCGCCCCTAGCAGGTCAGGGCGCAATTGCAAGGTTCAACCTCGGCTACTGGATGCGCCTTATTGTATAGCCCTGACTTGCCAGCAAGGCCGGCAGTCCCTCGTCACCAACCATGTGACCCGCCCCGACGGCAACGAGTGGCCTGGCGCCGGTACTCAGGAGATTGCCGAGACGTTCGGCCCAGGCAAGATTGCGCTGGACGAGCAGTGCCTGACGCAACTCGGGATCGGACAGCATGCCGGTGCGCGTCATGGCCAGCAGTCCATCGACATCGCCTGCCAGCCAGAGATTGCCGATCTCGTCGGGACCGTCGGTTTGCTTCGCCTTTTCGGCAAGAATGAGGTTGAGAAGGTCGGTCTGCTCGGTTTCGGGGAGATTGTCGAAGGCGCGGATCTGTGCCTCTGAACCCTCGATTTCGAGGATTTCGCGGTCGTCGAACTCCGCGATCAGGGCGCGGTCGACACCGTTTTCGCTCCGGCCTGGGTTGTCGATCTGCGATAGAGCGATGGCTGCAGCCCAGGTTTCCATCTCGTCGAAAGCCGATGCAGGCGCGCCCGATTTCTCACGGAGGGAGGCGAGTGTGGCAGCGTGTTCGGGATCGATGCGCTGGTCTATCGTTAGCGGAGGCGCATCATAGGCAAGCCGTGCGTGCAGGGCGCGAAGATGCTCCTCATCAAGGTCGGCTGCCTCGACCACCAGCATGTCGGCTTGTGCGGAAATGCCTTCGAGCAGGGGGGAGCGCCACGAGACGCCATCCTCGAGGCTGTGGATCGTGCCGAAGAGCCAGCCTTCGACTGCGCCGGCATCGTCGGCGATTTCCCAGATGGCGGGCTTGGGCCCTTCGGCGGTTACCGCATCCTGCCGGGCGTCGCAGGCGGCAAGCAGCAGGCCGAGGAGCAAGATAAGCAGTGGACGCATCGCGAACGTCTCTTCATACGAAACGGGCGCGAGGCAAGAGTGCCGCCGCGCCCGTCCGCAATTTGTCGCCTGTTGCGCTTATTGCACGCGGGTCGTCTTGATACCGCGCTCCGCCAGGTAATCCTGCACGCTCCGATCACCGGCAAGATGGCCCGCACCGACGGCGACGAAGACCTGGCCCGGCTGATCCATCCGCGTATCGATCCACTCGGCCCAGCGCGCATTGCGATCGTATAGAAGCGCCTTCGCGATGGCGGGATCCTTCAGGCTTTCGTTCATGATCGCCGCCAGTTGGGCAGGATTTCCTGCCAGCCACTCTTCGACCATGCGCTCCATCATCGGGATATATTCTTCCATCCCTTCGGATGCGGCCATAAGGAAATCGATCTGCGTTTCCTGCGGCATGCCGTCGAAGATCGCGATCTGCTCCTCCATCGTTTCGAGCGCGCTGCGCTTGGCCTCCGCACTGGCGCGCGCCTCGACGATCTTCTCGCCGCCATTCTCCGGGTTCCAGCCCGCCTTTAGCAAGGGCACGACGCCCAGCGTCATTCCGGCAAACCACGGTTCCAGCCGGTCGAACGATCCGGGCTCCATCCCGATGTGTACCATCGCTGCCTCATAAGTCGCGCGCTGCTCTTCGGTGAGCAGATCGCGCAGGTTCTGATCGGCGGGCAACATGGCCTTGCCCATCATCATTTGCTGCGTCTGCGGATCGTTCGCGACGCCGTCGGGAATCTCGGTGACCAATTCGCCGGATTCGCCCAGCGCAGTGGGGATCTTGCCCTTGTACCAGTCGACATTATCACGCAGCGCATGCACCGTGCCGAAGAGGTAGATCGTGGTATCCTCGTCAGCCAGCCGCCACAGGGCCGGGCCTTCGCCGGCTTCGACCATGGTGTCGATCGCAGGAGCAACCTGCGCGTCCTCGCCGACCGTCGTGCAGCCCTGCAGCGCAAGGCCGGAAAGGGTACAGCCCAAAGGCACGAGTGACTTTCTGAAAATGTTCATGATTTCTCCTTTGTCGGATTGATCTATCAACCAGTACTGTTGTGTTGTGGATTAACCGGCTTCGTCGTCGAAAATGTCTTCGATCGGCATATCGAACAGGCGCGCGATGCGAAAGGCGAGGGGCAGCGAGGGGTCGTGTTTGCCGGTCTCGATCGCATTGACGGCCTGCCGCGACACGTCGAGATGCATGCCCAGCTCCGCCTGGCTCCAGTCGCGCTCGGCCCGCAAGACTTTGAGGCGGTTCTTCACTCGTCCGCTCCGAAGCGATCGCGAAGCCACGCGAAAGCGAAGCCGGCATAGAATAGTTTTGTCAGAAGGACGGCAAGCACCATGGGCTCTTGCAAGCCGGGGTCCGAGACAAGCTGACGCGACGGTGGCATCGTCCCGCTCGACAACCAGTATCCTGCCGAATTGGCCAATTGGCCATTGGCCATGATAAAAGCCGCGACGAGATAAATTCCCAGTCCGGCCCCCATCGTGCGCCAGCCGGTGGTGCAAAGCCTGGCGACGTGTTCATCGGTCGATCTGCTTAGGGCAGCATGCAACATCCCGCCGGCGGCTCCGCCATAGGCCAGAACTACGAGCATGTTGTTCATCCCGACAAACAGGTTGGCAAAGGTCAGAAGCGCACAAGCGGATCCGAACCACACTATTGCATGCGCTCGGGAGCGGTCCAGTTCGCTGGGACTTTGGGGGTCGAATGCCATGCGCTTAGTCCTCCCTCAGGCCTTCCCGCGAATGCGCGCCCAAGCATTTGCCAGACGAACCTCTGCCGACGCCAGCTGTTCGAGTTCGCTCCGGCATTCCTTCTCGGCCTGCCTGACCGAGAAGCCCTTGCCACCGATGTGACAAGCCTTGCGGATAGCACGTTTGACGCGGCTTTCGAGGCGATCCTGATCCTTGGCCGAAGCGAGGTCCAGATCGGTAATTTCGACGGCGATCGAGGGCACGTGGTTCGCGAGAGCCGGTACAGGCATTGCAGCAAGGACGGCGGCAAACAGGGTGGTCTTTTTCATTTTCGGTCTCCAGCTTGGATATTGGGTCCAGTGGTTAGGTCAACCTTCCGTTATGTCAGGTTGTGCTGACTATATGTCGCGATTCGCTGACTATGTCAACATGACCTGACAAAAAGATCGCCATTGCGCCGCGCATGGACCGCAATCCGCAGAATTCCTTTCAGGACATGATCCTCGCACTCCATGACTTCTGGAGCGCGAACGGCTGCCTCATCCTTCAGCCCTACGACATGCGCATGGGGGCAGGGACGTTCCACACCGCCACCACGCTGCGCGCGCTCGGTCCGGAACCCTGGAACGCGGCCTTCGTCCAGCCCTGCCGCCGCCCGACCGACGGCCGCTATGGCGAGAACCCCAACCGCCTCCAGCACTACTACCAGTACCAGGTCATCCTGAAGCCGAGCCCGCCCGACATCCAGGACCTCTACCTCCAGAGCCTGCGCGTGATCGGCATCGATCCGCTGAAACACGATATCCGCTTCGTGGAGGACGACTGGGAAAGCCCGACGCTGGGCGCATGGGGCCTTGGCTGGGAAGTCTGGTGCGACGGCATGGAAGTCACCCAGTTCACCTATTTCCAGCAGATGGGCGGCTTCGACTGCAAGCCCGTCGCGGGCGAACTCACCTACGGGCTCGAACGCCTCGCCATGTA